>NZ_AP021887.1:1380000-1680000 GCF_009731465.1 Streptococcus sp. 116-D4 | reverse complement strand
TCAAACAAACGTTTCTTCACCACAAAAACGTGGTGTTGCAACTCGTGTTGGAACAATGACACCTAAAAAACCTAACTCTGCCCTTCGTAAATTTGCTCGTGTACGTTTGAGCAACCTTATCGAAGTTACTGCCTACATCCCAGGTATCGGACACAACTTGCAAGAGCACAGCGTGGTGCTTCTTCGCGGTGGACGTGTAAAAGACCTTCCAGGGGTACGTTACCATATCGTCCGTGGTGCACTTGATACTGCAGGTGTTAACGATCGTAAACAAGGTCGTTCTAAATACGGTACTAAACGTCCGAAAAAAGCATAAGGAAAGGGGATAAAGAGAAATGAGTCGTAAAAATAGAGCTCCAAAACGTGAAGTATTGCCAGATCCGCTTTACAATTCACAATTAGTTACTCGTCTTATCAACCGCGTTATGCTTGACGGTAAACGTGGTACAGCTGCTTCAATCGTTTACGGTGCTTTTGAGCAAATCAAAGAAGCTACTGGTAACGATGCACTTGAAGTATTTGAAACAGCTATGGAAAACATCATGCCTGTACTTGAAGTACGTGCACGTCGTGTTGGTGGTTCTAACTACCAAGTCCCAGTTGAAGTTCGTCCAGAACGTCGTACAACACTTGGACTTCGTTGGTTGGTAACAATCGCTCGCCTTCGTGGTGAACACACAATGCAAGACCGTCTTGCAAAAGAAATCTTGGATGCTGCGAACAACACTGGTGCAGCAGTTAAGAAACGTGAAGACACTCACCGTATGGCTGAAGCTAACCGTGCATTCGCACACTTCCGTTGGTAATAAAATGATACCAAGAGCGGTAAAGGCCCAAGGCAAAAATAGGAAACTGATGCAGTGTTCCGTGAACACAAAGCAGTTTATCTTTTTTGCACCGGGCCTCGCTCGGGTTCAAATCAGCTAACTTGAGCTTTTAGCTCGAGTTCAACTCAACTTACCATCTCGTAAGTTGAAACCAACAATAGCATGAAAACATTGAGAACGGGTAGGTCCTGCCTATCCGTTTTTATTAAAATCGTGTTATAATAGAATAGAAATAAAAAAATATAGGAGAAACAAACCTCATGGCACGCGAATTTTCACTTGAAAAAACTCGTAATATCGGTATCATGGCTCACGTCGATGCTGGTAAAACAACAACTACTGAGCGTATTCTTTACTACACTGGTAAAATCCACAAAATCGGTGAAACTCACGAAGGTGCGTCACAAATGGACTGGATGGAGCAAGAGCAAGAGCGTGGTATCACTATCACATCTGCTGCGACAACAGCTCAATGGAACAACCACCGCGTAAACATCATCGACACACCAGGACACGTGGACTTCACAATTGAAGTACAACGTTCTCTTCGTGTATTGGACGGTGCGGTTACCGTTCTTGACTCACAATCAGGTGTTGAGCCTCAAACTGAAACAGTTTGGCGTCAAGCAACTGAGTATGGAGTTCCACGTATCGTATTTGCTAACAAAATGGATAAAATCGGTGCTGACTTCCTTTACTCTGTAAGCACACTTCATGATCGTCTTCAAGCAAACGCACACCCAATTCAATTGCCAATCGGTGCTGAAGATGACTTCCGTGGAATCATCGACTTGATCAAGATGAAAGCTGAAATCTATACTAACGACCTTGGTACAGATATCCTTGAAGAAGACATTCCAGCTGACTACCTTGACCAAGCACAAGAATACCGTGAAAAATTGATCGAAGCAGTTGCTGAAACTGACGAAGAATTGATGATGAAATACCTCGAAGGTGAAGAAATCACTAACGAAGAATTGAAAGCTGGTATCCGTAAAGCGACTATCAACGTTGAATTCTACCCAGTATTGTGTGGTTCTGCCTTCAAGAATAAAGGTGTTCAATTGATGCTTGATGCGGTTATCGACTACCTTCCAAGCCCACTTGATATCCCAGCGATCAAAGGTATCAACCCAGATACTGAAGAAGAAGAAACTCGTCCAGCATCTGATGAAGAGCCATTTGCAGCTCTTGCCTTCAAGATTATGACTGATCCATTCGTAGGTCGTTTGACATTCTTCCGTGTTTACTCAGGTGTTCTTCAATCAGGTTCTTACGTATTGAACACTTCTAAAGGTAAACGTGAACGTATCGGACGTATCCTTCAAATGCACGCTAACAGCCGTCAAGAAATCGACACTGTTTACTCAGGTGATATCGCTGCTGCCGTTGGTTTGAAAGATACTACAACTGGTGACTCATTGACAGATGAAAAAGCTAAAATCATCCTTGAGTCAATCAACGTTCCAGAACCAGTTATCCAATTGATGGTTGAGCCAAAATCTAAAGCGGACCAAGATAAGATGGGTATCGCCCTTCAAAAATTGGCTGAAGAAGATCCAACATTCCGCGTTGAAACAAACGTTGAAACTGGTGAAACAGTTATCTCTGGTATGGGTGAGCTTCACCTTGACGTCCTTGTTGACCGTATGCGTCGTGAGTTCAAAGTTGAAGCGAACGTAGGTGCACCTCAAGTATCTTACCGTGAAACATTCCGCGCTTCTACTCAAGCACGTGGATTCTTCAAACGTCAATCTGGTGGTAAAGGTCAATTCGGTGATGTATGGATTGAATTTACTCCAAACGAAGAAGGAAAAGGATTCGAATTCGAAAACGCAATCGTCGGTGGTGTGGTTCCTCGTGAATTTATCCCAGCGGTTGAAAAAGGTTTGGTAGAATCTATGGCTAACGGTGTTCTTGCAGGTTACCCAATGGTTGACGTTAAAGCTAAGCTTTACGATGGTTCATACCACGATGTCGACTCATCTGAAACTGCCTTCAAGATTGCAGCTTCACTTGCCCTTAAAGAAGCTGCTAAATCAGCACAACCAGCTATCCTTGAGCCAATGATGCTTGTAACTATCACTGTTCCAGAAGAAAACCTTGGTGATGTTATGGGTCACGTAACTGCTCGTCGTGGACGTGTAGATGGTATGGAAGCACACGGTAACAGCCAAATCGTTCGTGCTTACGTTCCACTTGCTGAAATGTTCGGTTACGCAACAGTTCTTCGTTCTGCATCTCAAGGACGCGGTACATTCATGATGGTATTTGACCACTACGAAGATGTACCTAAGTCAGTACAAGAAGAAATCATTAAGAAAAACAAAGGTGAAGACTAATCAGTCCTCGCTCTAGAAGGAAGTCACTTAGTGGCTTCCTTTTTTGTATAGTGACGATAAATTTCATAAACTCTGCAAACGTGCAGGACACACAAAAAAATCATACAAAAGGGAGCTAAAGTGATTTGCGAAAGAAATTTACAATATAAATGAAATTAATTGCTAAAAAATGTGAATTACCTTTTAAAACTTATAAAAACAAAAATAACATTCATAAATAAACGTTAAAATAGAAAATTCAGAAAATTTCTTCTTTTCTCTTGAAAAATTTTGAAAAAATGGTATGATAGTAACAAGTTATTTTTTAGTGAAGAGAAAGGGGAATAATGGAGAAAATCAGTTTAGAATCTCCTAAGACGGGGTCGGACCTAGTTTTGGAAACACTTCATGATTTAGGAATTGATACCATTTTTGGTTATCCTGGTGGTGCTGTCTTGCCTTTTTATGATGCGATATATAATTTTAAAGGCATTCGCCACATTCTAGGTCGCCATGAGCAAGGTTGTTTGCATGAAGCTGAAGGTTATGCCAAATCAACTGGAAAGTTGGGTGTTGCCGTCGTCACTAGCGGACCGGGAGCAACAAATGCCATTACAGGGATTGCGGATGCCATGAGCGACAGTGTTCCCCTTTTGGTCTTTACAGGCCAGGTGGCGCGAGCAGGGATTGGGAAGGATGCCTTTCAGGAGGCTGACATCGTGGGAATTACCATGCCAATCACTAAGTACAATTACCAAGTTCGTGAGACAGCAGATATTCCTCGTATCATAATGGAAGCTGTCCATATCGCAACTACAGGCCGTCCAGGCCCAGTTGTCATTGACCTACCTAAAGACGTATCTGCTTTGGAAACAGACTTTATTTATTCTCCAGAAGTGAACCTACCAAGCTATCAGCCGACTCTTGAACCAAATGAAATGCAAATCAAGAAAATCTTGAAGCAATTATCCAAGGCTAAAAAACCAGTCTTGCTTGTTGGTGGTGGGGTTAGTTATGCTGAAGCAGCTGCAGAATTAAATGAATTTGCAGAGCGCTATCAAATTCCAGTGGTAACCAGCCTTTTGGGGCAAGGAACGATTGCAACGAGTCATCCGCTCTTCCTAGGAATGGGAGGAATGCACGGGTCATTTGCAGCCAACATTGCAATGACCGAGGCGGACTTTATGATTAGTATTGGTTGCCGGTTCGACGACCGCTTGACTGGAAATCCTAAGACCTTTGCTAAAAATGCCAAGGTTGCCCACATTGATATTGATCCAGCTGAGATTGGCAAGATTATCAGTGCAGATATTCCTGTAGTCGGAGATGCGAAAAAAGCCTTACAAATGTTACTAGCAGAACCGACAGTTCACAACAATACTGAGAAATGGATTGAAAAGGTTACTAAAGACAAGAACCGTGTTCGTTCTTATGATAAGAAAGAACGTGTGGTTCAGCCGCAAGCTGTTATTGAACGCATCGGTGAGTTGACGAATGGTGATGCTATTGTTGTCACTGACGTAGGACAACATCAAATGTGGACAGCTCAGTATTATCCCTACCAAAATGAACGTCAGTTAGTGACTTCAGGTGGTTTGGGAACCATGGGATTTGGAATTCCAGCAGCAATCGGTGCTAAAATTGCTAACTCAGATAAGGAAGTAGTCTTATTTGTTGGGGATGGTGGTTTCCAAATGACTAACCAGGAATTGGCTATTTTGAACATTTACAAGGTGCCAATCAAGGTGGTTATGCTGAACAATCACTCACTTGGAATGGTTCGCCAGTGGCAGGAATCCTTCTATGAAGGTAGAACATCAGAGTCAGTCTTTGACACCCTTCCTGATTTCCAATTGATGGCACAAGCTTATGGCATTAAAAACTATAAGTTTGACAATCCTGAGACCTTGGCTCAAGACCTTGAAGTCATCACTGAGGATGTTCCTATGCTAATCGAGGTAGATATTTCTCGTAAGGAACAGGTGTTACCAATGGTACCAGCTGGTAAGAGTAATCATGAGATGTTGGGGGTGAAGTTCCATGCGTAGAATGTTAACAGCAAAACTACAAAATCGTTCAGGAGTCCTCAATCGCTTTACAGGTGTCCTATCTCGTCGTCAGGTTAATATCGAAAGTATCTCTGTTGGAGCAACAGAAGATCCGAATGTATCGCGTATCACTATTATTATTGATGTTGCTTCACATGATGAAGTGGAGCAAATCATTAAGCAACTCAATCGTCAGATTGATGTGATTCGCATTCGTGATATTACAGACAAGCCTCATTTGGAGCGCGAGGTGATTTTGGTTAAGATGT
Organism: Streptococcus sp. 116-D4; assembly: GCF_009731465.1. Lineage (NCBI taxonomy): Bacteria > Bacillati > Bacillota > Bacilli > Lactobacillales > Streptococcaceae > Streptococcus > Streptococcus sp. 116-D4. The sequence continues at coordinate 1,674,535 of NZ_AP021887.1, read as the reverse complement.
CAGCGCCAGCTGAGAAGCGAGCTGAGATTCTAGCCATTATTCAACCTTTCCGTGCAACGGTAGTAGACGTAGCGCCAAGCTCGATTACCATTCAGATGACAGGAAATGCAGAAAAGAGCGAAGCCCTGTTGCGAGTCATTCGACCATACGGTATTCGCAATATTGCTCGAACGGGTGCAACTGGATTTACCCGCGATTAAAATTCAACTTAAATTTGTTAATCCAGCCTAAAAGGCAATAAATAATAGAAAAGAGAGAAAAAACTATGGCAGTTCAAATGGAATATGAAAAAGATGTTAAAGTAGCAGCACTTGACGGTAAAAAAATCGCCGTTATCGGTTATGGATCACAAGGACATGCGCATGCTCAAAACTTGCGTGATTCAGGTCGCGATGTCATCATTGGTGTACGTCCAGGTAAATCTTTTGACAAAGCAAAAGAAGATGGATTTGACACTTACACAGTAGCAGAAGCTACTAAATTGGCTGACGTTATCATGATTTTGGCACCAGACGAAATCCAACAAGAATTGTACGAAACAGAAATCGCTCCAAACTTGGAAGCTGGAAACGCAGTTGGATTTGCTCACGGTTTCAACATCCACTTCGAATTCATCAAAGTACCTGCAGATGTAGATGTCTTTATGTGTGCTCCTAAAGGACCAGGACACTTGGTACGCCGTACTTACGAAGAAGGATTTGGTGTACCAGCTCTTTACGCAGTATACCAAGATGCAACAGGAAATGCTAAAAACATCGCTATGGACTGGTGTAAAGGTGTTGGAGCAGCGCGTGTAGGTCTTCTTGAAACAACTTACAAAGAAGAAACTGAAGAAGATTTGTTTGGTGAACAAGCTGTACTTTGCGGTGGTTTGACTGCCCTTATCGAAGCTGGTTTTGAAGTATTGACAGAAGCAGGCTACGCTCCAGAATTGGCATACTTTGAAGTTCTTCACGAAATGAAATTGATCGTTGACTTGATCTATGAAGGTGGATTTAAGAAAATGCGTCAATCAATTTCAAACACTGCTGAATATGGTGACTATGTTTCAGGACCACGTGTAATCACTGAACAAGTTAAAGAAAACATGAAAGCAGTTCTTGCGGATATCCAAAATGGTAAATTTGCAAACGACTTTGTAAATGACTATAAAGCTGGACGTCCAAAATTGACTGCCTACCGTGAACAAGCAGCTAACCTTGAAATTGAAAAAGTTGGTGCAGAATTGCGTAAAGCAATGCCATTCGTTGGTAAAAACGACGATGATGCATTTAAAATCTATAACTAATTGATAGAAATTAAGGTGAAGGCGAGTTGGGGGACTAACTCGCTTTTATAATCAATTCATCCTTTTTAAGAGGATGGACTACGATAAGTTTGAAATAGTCTAGGAGAAAAAGATGTTAAGTTCAAAAGATATAATCAAGGCTCATAAGGTCTTGAGCGGTGTGGTTGTGAATACTCCACTGGATTACGATCATTATTTATCGGAGAAGTATGGTGCTAAGATTTATTTGAAAAAGGAAAATGCTCAACGTGTTCGCTCTTTTAAAATTCGTGGTGCCTATTATGCCATTTCTCAGCTTAGCAAGGAAGAACGTGAACGTGGAGTAGTCTGCGCTTCTGCAGGAAATCATGCGCAGGGAGTTGCTTATACTTGTAAAGAAATGAAAATTTCTGCTACTATCTTTATGCCCATTACTACCCCACAACAAAAGATTGGTCAGGTTCGCTTTTTTGGAGGGGACTTCGTGACCATTAAATTAGTTGGAGATACCTTTGATGCCTCAGCAAAAGCAGCTCAAGAATTTACAGTCTCTGAAAATCGTACCTTTATTGATCCCTTTGATGATGCCCATGTTCAAGCAGGTCAAGGGACAGTTGCTTATGAGATTTTAGAAGAAGCTCGAAAAGAATCAATTGATTTTGATGCTGTCTTGGTCCCAGTTGGAGGTGGTGGTCTTATTGCTGGGGTTTCCACCTATATCAAGGAAACAAGTCCAGAAATTGAAGTCATTGGGGTAGAGGCTAATGGAGCACGTTCTATGAAGGCTGCTTTTGAAGCTGGCGGTCCTGTCAAACTCAAAGAAATTGACAAATTTGCTGATGGGATTGCTGTACAAAAGGTAGGTCAGTTGACCTATGAAGCAACTCGTCAACATGTTCAAACCTTAGTAGGTGTAGATGAGGGATTGATTTCTGAAACCTTGATTGATCTCTACTCTAAGCAAGGGATTGTCGCAGAACCTGCTGGAGCAGCTAGTATCGCCTCTTTAGAGGTTTTAGCTGAATATATCAAGGGGAAAACTATTTGTTGTATCATTTCTGGAGGAAATAATGATATCAACCGTATGCCTGAAATGGAAGAGCGTGCCTTGATTTATGATGGGATCAAGCATTATTTTGTGGTCAATTTTCCGCAGCGTCCAGGTGCTCTGCGTGAGTTTGTAAATGATATCTTGGGGCCAAATGACGATATCACTCGTTTTGAGTATATCAAACGAGCTAGTAAGGGGACAGGACCAGTATTGATTGGGATTGCTTTGGCAGATAAGCATGATTATGCAGAAATGATCCGTCGAATGGAAGGTTTTGACCCAGCCTATATTAACTTAAATGGTAATGAAACACTCTATAATATGCTTGTCTGAGCACTAATAAAAATATCATATTATTTGCACAATTGATGTATAGGTGCTATAATGAAGATGAAGGAAGGGGGCGATTCCTATGAACTTAGGAAATCGATTACGCTATTTCTATCATAATTCATTATAGTACCTATGTTTTTTGATTCAGTTTATAGTAAGGTAGTAACATTACTTGTTATATATAAGGTTTTTTTGAAATTCAATATTTTATATATGGCTAGTCTGAGACTTGTCTAAATCTAATAGGAATTAGAAAAATAATCAACACGAATAGAAAACCTTATAATGAGGTAATTGAAAAAAGTGATGAGATACTAAGAAGGTAAAAACAGTAGAAAATGTTGAAAGATAGGATACTATTGTTTCTTAAATACTAATCTTTTTGAGTTTGAAGAAACAAAAAGGAATCTTGATAAAGGAAATAAATAGTACCAGTTGAGAAAGTGAAAAGCATTTATAAAGGCAGGAAGAAAATCAAAGAAGGAGGAGAGAAATAATAGTTAGTAATAGTGTGGAGAGAAAGTCTTCCGCTATTAGAAATATCGTTTAAAAGTTGGATAAATAGAATAAAGTTGAAGATAAAACCTGTCTAACCTATCCCGAACTGGTATTTGTAAATTATGAATATTTTTACAAACAAAAGAGTTAATAATACAATTGTTTTAAAAGTATTTACTAATGGTTTATAGTAAGTCAAAACCTATATATTATCGGCTTTAATAAGATAGTAATAGAAAAATAAATCATTAATTTTATTGAATATATGTTTTTTTATTGACAAAAGTCATAAAAACGTATACAATTAAATACCGTAAAGAAGAAAATAGGAGAAGGACATGACTAAGTCAAACTTTGAAAAAGTAGAATCAGTTGTTGGCTGGGTTCGTGATAAGAAAATCACAGGCTACCGTATCTCTAAAGAAACGAATGCACGTGAAATGTCTATCATTGCTCTAGCGCAGGGGCGTGCAAAAGTAAAAAATATTTCGTTTGAAACGGCTCTAGGTTTAATTGATTTCTATGATAAAAATCATGAAAAATTTGAAGATTAATCTTTGGATAATGGCGGATTCTTGAATTGGATCTGCCTTTTTATTTTCAGGACAGCAAAAAGACTGCACAATTGCTGCAGCCTTTTCTTTTTATTTGAGATAGCGTTGAAGAAATTCTTTTGTTCGCTCTTCTTTAGGATTGGTGAAGAGGTCTTCTGGTTTACCTTCTTCAGCAATCACACCCTTATCCATAAAGATAACACGGTGAGAGACATCACGAGCAAATTCCATCTCGTGAGTCACTACAATCATAGTCAAGCCTTCTTTGGCAAGTTCCTGCATGATTTTGAGGACTTCTCCAACCATTTCTGGATCGAGAGCTGATGTTGGTTCATCAAAGAGAATAGCATCTGGATTCATGGAGAGGGCACGTGCGATGGCTACACGTTGTTTTTGGCCACCTGAGAGTTGTTTTGGTTTGGCTTGCCAGTAGCGTTCTCCCATACCGACCTTTTCTAGGTTTTCTTTGGCCATCTTTTCAGCTTCTGTACGTTCGCGTTTAAGGACAGTTGTCTGAGCGACAATTGTGTTTTCAAGCACGTTGAGATTTTCAAAGAGGTTAAAGGATTGGAACACCATCCCCAATTTTTCACGGTATTGCGTGAGGTCATAGCCTTTTTCAAGGACGTTTTGTCCATGATAAAGGATTTGTCCATCAGTTGGTGTTTCAAGAAGGTTAATGGAGCGTAGGAAGGTTGATTTTCCGCTTCCAGAGCTTCCGATGATAGAGATGACCTCGCCCTTGTGGACAGTGAGTGAAATGTCTTTTAGCACTTCGTTTTGTCCATAGGATTTTTTGAGGTGTTTAATTTCAAGGATTGCTTGTGTCATTATTTCAAATCCTCCGTTTGCATTTGGTTAGCACCTGTAGTATAGGTATCCATGTCCATGCGGCGTTCGATGAAGCGTAGGATACGTGTTACGGTGAAGGTGAGGACAAAGTAAATCACGGCGATGATTGTAAATGTCTGGAAGTATTGATAGGTTTGTGTTGCCACGGTATTTCCTGAGAAATAAAGTTCGACAACAGAGATAACGTTCAATACAGATGTATCTTTGATATTGATGACAAATTCATTACCAGTTGCTGGTAGGATGTTGCGGACGACCTGAGGTAGGACAATCTTACGCATGGTTTGGTTATGAGTCATACCAAGAGCAGTCGCAGCTTCAAATTGTCCCTTGTCAACTGCTAGGATACCACCACGGACGATTTCAGTCATGTAGGCACCGGTATTGATTGAAACGATGAAGATAGCAGCTAGTGTACGGTCAAGGTTGATACCGAAAGCTTGGGCAGTTCCATAGTAGATAACCATCGATTGAACAATCATTGGTGTACCACGGAAAATTTCAATGTAGACATTGAGGATCCAGCCGATTAGTTTTTGTAGGCCGTAAATGGCTTTGTTTTCAGATAGTGGAGCAGTACGGAAGACACCAATGGCAAGTCCAATAATGAGACCTGTGATGGTTCCGACGATAGAGATTAAGAGAGTGACACCAGCACCACGCAAGAGTTGTTGCCAGTTTTCAGAAAGAATTTTAGCGACTTGGCTAAAGAAACTACTGCTAGTCTCTTCAGTTGTTGTAGCTTCGGCAGGTTGCTCTTTGATCATACGATCCATCAAGGCAACTTGGTCGTCTTTTGAAATAGTTTCAATGCTAGCATTGATTTGGCTAATGCGATGATCATCTTTACGAAGTCCGATAGCGATAGCTGTATCTTCTTCTCCTGTTTTAAAACCTGGTTCTACTTGAACCATTTTAAACTTAGAGTTAGCAGTTTCAGCAGTCAGAGCTTCTGGGCGTTCAGAAACATAGGCATCGATAACACCGGCCTCAAGAGCTTGACGCATTTGAGCGAAGTCTCCCATGGCAGTTTCTTTTTTAGCACCCGGGATTTGTGTAATCAAGTCGTAGAGGTAGACCCCTTGTTGAGAAGTAATTTTCGCACCGTTAAAGTCATCCAAAGATTTGGCATTTGCGTAGGCAGAATCTTTTTTAACTAGTAGAACTGGTTCGCTAGTGTAGTAACTGCTTGAAAAGGCAATTTCTTGTTTACGCTCGGCAGTAGGACTCATACCTGCGATAATCATGTCAATCTTACCAGAAGTAAGGGCAGGGACTAGGCCTTCCCACTTGGTTTTAACAACCAAAGGTTCTTTACCTAAGTCCTTAGCGATTTTCTTGGCGATTTGAACATCGTATCCGTTAGCATACTGGTTAGTTCCATCGATTTTGACAGCTCCATTGCTATCATCGTCTTGAGTCCAGTTAAAGGGAGCATATGCTGCTTCCATCCCGATGCGTAAATATTCATCAGCATGAGCAACATTGACAAGTCCCAGCATCAGCAAGAGACTTGTGAAAATAGATAAGTATATTTTTCTCATGATTTCTCCTATTTCTAATCTATTAAAAAATAACTGTCTCCTATTTTATCGAAAAAAACTCTATTTTTCAATATAGGTAAGCCTTTACTTATGAAAAAATGATATAATGATAGCAAAGATAAAAAGGGGGGCTTAGTTGATGAAAAAAACTTTTTTCTTACTAGTGTTAGGCTTGTTTTGCCTTCTGCCATTCTCTGTTTTTGCCATTGATTTCAAGATAAACTCTTATCAAGGGGATTTGTATATTCATGCAGACAATACAGCAGAATTTAGACAGAAGATAGTTTACCAGTTTGAGGAGGACTTTAAGGGCCAAATCGTGGGACTTGGACGTGCTGGCAAGATGCCTAGCGGGTTTGAGATAGATTCTCATCCAAAGGTTCAGGCTGCGAAAAATGGTGCTGAACTGACAGATGTTACTAGCGAAGTGGCAGAAGAAGCGGATGGTTATACTGTGAAAGTCTATAACCCCGGTCAGGAAGGCGATACAGTTGAAGTTGTCCTCACATGGAATTTAAAAAATTTGCTTTTCCTATATGATGACATCGCTGAATTAAATTGGCAACCTTTAACAGATAGTTCAGGAACTATTGGAAAGTTTGAATTTCATGTAAGGGGAGACAAGGGGGCTGAAAAACTCTTTTTCCATACAGGCAAACTTTTTAGAGAGGGAACGGTTGAAAAGAGTAATCTTGATTATATTATTCGTTTGGACAATCTTCCGCCTAAGCGTGGAGTTGAATTGCATGCCTATTGGCCTCGGACCGATTTTGCTAGTGCTAGAGATCAGGGTTTAAAAGGGAATCGTTTAGAAGAGTTTAATAAGATAGAAGACTCGATTGTTAAAGAAAAGGAGCAAAGTAAACAACTCCTTACTTGGGTCTTCCCTTCTACACTTTCCATCTCTTTGTTATTGAGTGCCTGTTTCTATCTTATCTATAGAAAAAAGACCACCCCTTCAGTTAAATATGCCAAAAATCATCGTCTCTATGAACCGCCAATGGAATTGGAGCCTATGGTTTTATCGGAGGCTGTCTACTCGACCTCTTTGGATGAAGTGAGTCCTCTAACCAAAGGAGCTGGTAAATTCACCTTTGACCAACTTGTTCAAGCTACCTTGTTAGATGTGATAGACCGTGGGAATGTCTCTATCATTTCAGAAGGAGATGCAGTTGGCTTGAGGCTGGTAAAAGAAGATGGTTTGTCAAGCTTTGAGAGAGACTGTCTAAATCTAGCCTTTTCAGGCAAAAAAGAAGCCACTCTTTCCAATTTGTTTGCGGATTACAAGGTATCTGACAGCCTTTATCGCGGAGCTAAAGCTGCTGATGAGAAACGGATTCAAGCAAGAGGGATTCAGCTCAAATCTTCTTTCGAAGCAGTATTAAAAGAGATGCAAGAAGGAGTGCGAGAGCGAGTTTCCTTCTGGGGGCTCCCAGATTATTATCGTCCTTTAACTGGTGGGGAAAAGGCCTTGCAAGTGGGTATGGGACTCTCTACGATTCTACCTCTTTTTATTGGATTTGGTTTGTTCTTGTACAGTTTAGACGTTCATGGCTATCTTTACATCCCCTTGGCAATACTTGGTTTTCTAGGTTTGGTTTTGGCTGTTTTCTATTATTGGAAGCTTCGATTAGATAACCGTGATGGTGTCCTAAATGAAGCAGGAGCAGAAGTCTACTATCTCTGGACCAGTTTTGAAAATATGTTACGTGAGATTGCACGATTGGATCAGGCTGAACTGGAAAGTATTGTACTTTGGAATCGCCTTTTGGTCTATGCGACCTTATTTGGCTATGCAGACAAGGTCAGTCATTTGATGAAGGTGCATCAGATTCAAGTAGAAAATCCAGATATCAATCTCTATGTAGCTTATGGCTGGCATAGTATGTTTTATCATTCAAGCGCGCAAATGAGCCATTATGCTAGTGTCGCAAATACAGCAAGTACCTACTCCGTATCTTCTGGAAGTGGAAGTTCTGGCGGTGGCTTCTCTGGAGGCGGAGGAGGCGGTAGTATCGGCGCCTTTTAAAGAGAACTGCCATAGACTGAAAAGTATGCTATAATGGAAGATAGAAAAAAGGAGTAATCTATGTATCTTATTGAAATTTTAAAATCTATCTTCTTCGGGATTGTTGAAGGAATTACGGAATGGCTGCCGATCTCTAGTACAGGTCACTTGATTCTAGCAGAGGAATTTATCCAATACCAAAATCAGAATGAAGCCTTTATGTCCATGTTTAATGTTGTAATTCAGCTTGGTGCTATTTTAGCGGTTATGGTGATTTACTTTAATAAACTAAATCCCTTTAAACCAAGTAAAGACAAGCAGGAAGTTCGTCAAACTTGGCAATTGTGGTCTAAAGTTCTTGTAGCTACTTTACCTTTGCTTGCTGTATTTAAGTTTGATGATTGGTTTGATACCCATTTTCATAATATGGTTTCTGTTGCTCTCATGTTGATTATCTATGGGATTGCCTTTATCTATTTGGAAAAGCGCAATAAGGCGCGTGCTATCGAGCCAAGTGTAACAGAGTTGGATAAGCTTCCTTATACGACAGCCTTCTATATCGGCCTCTTCCAAGTTCTTGCCCTTTTACCGGGAACGAGTCGTTCTGGGGCAACGATTGTCGGTGGTTTGTTAAATGGAACCAGTCGTTCTGTTGTGACAGAATTTACCTTCTATCTTGGAATTCCAGTTATGTTTGGAGCTAGTGCCTTAAAGATTTTCAAATTTGTAAAAGCAGGACAGCTCTTGAGCTTTGGACAATTATTCTTGCTCTTGGTTGCGATGGGCGTCGCTTTTGCAGTCAGCATGGTGGCTATTCGTTTCTTGACAAGCTATGTGAAAAAACACGACTTTACCCTTTTTGGTAAATACCGTATCGTGCTTGGTAGTGTCTTGCTATTTTATAGCTTTGTCCGTTTATTTGTATAAGAAAAAAGCCTTGTGGGAAGTTGCTTCCTTCAAGGCTTTAAAATCCAGTCACAGTGACACCCAATAAGCGAACGTCTTTATCTTTATCTGTCAGAGATTCGTAAAGTTGGATAGCCATTTGTGAAATAGTTTCAGCATCTTGAATCTTTTGAGCTAAGCTTTTCCGCTTAGTCATTGTAGAAAAGTCAGCATAGCGGATTTTCAAAATGACAATTTTTCCAGCTTTTTCTTGTTGATGTAGATTGAGAGCGACTCTTTCTGATAGGAGAGTCAGCTCTTTTTTGATATCTTCCTCGGCACGGAGAATCTTCCCGTAGGTTTTCTCCTTTCCGATTGATTTACGGACGCGATTGGATTTGACGGGGGAATTATGAATACCTCGAGCCTTTCGATACAGGTCATAGCCCAGTCTGCCAAAGCGGTCTATTAGGGTCACTTCAGGAACTTCAAGTAGATCAGCACCAGTAAAAACGCCCATTTGGTGAAGACGTTCCACCGTCTTTTTTCCTACTCCATGAAACTTGGAAACATCCATTTGTTTGAGAAAATCTTCAGCTTGGTCAGGTAAAATCACTGTCAGACCATGTGGTTTTTGATAATCACTAGCCATCTTTGCTAAGAACTTGTTGTAGGAAACACCGGCAGAAGCAGTTAAATGGAGTTCTTGCCAAATATCCTCTTGAATGAGGCGAGCGATTTTGACTGCCGACTTGATACCGAGTTTATTTTCTGTTACATCCAAATAAGCCTCGTCAATACTCATAGGTTCAATCAAATCTGTATAGCGCTTAAAAATAGCTCGAATCTGGAGGCCCACAGATTTGTATTTCTCATAATTTCCTGAGATAAAGATAGCTTGGGGACAGCGCTCATAAGCTTCCTTGGAACTCATGGCAGAATGGATGCCAAAAGCTCGTGCCTCATAGCTACAGGTAGAAACGACTCCCCGCCCACCTGTTTGCCGAGGGTCGCTTCCGATAATGACAGGTTTTCCTCTGAGTTTAGGATTATCCCTGATTTCCACGGCAGCAAAAAAGGCATCCATGTCAATATGGATGATTTTTCTTGACAAATCATTTAACAAGGGAAAAATCAACATGCATAGCTCCTTTCTATACTCTTCGAAAATCTCTTCAACCCCCGTCAGCTTCATCTTGGAGCAGATATATGGTTACTGACTTCGTCAGTTCTATCCACAACCTCAAAGCAGTGCTTTGAGCAGTCTGTGGCTAGCTTCCTAGTTTGTTTTTTGATTTTTATTGAGCATTACTGCTTATTTTCTTTTATTATACCCTTTTTTCTGAAAAAAAGAAAAAATGCTTTATTTTTTTCAAAAATATAATACAGATTGTATCAAAAAACAGACTGTATTAGAAAAGAAAGTGACAAAAAAGCCGGTTTTTGCTTGTTGAAATCGGTTACTGTGTGTTATACTGAATACATGAATGTAACAGATGGCTGTTACTAGAAAGAAAAAAGAGGAATTAACATGGTTGTTAAGACAGTTGTTGAAGCACAAGATATTTTTGACAAAGCTTGGGAAGGTTTCAAAGGCGTAGATTGGAAAGAAAAAGCAAGTGTATCACGCTTTGTACAAGCTAACTACACACCTTACGATGGAGACGAAAGCTTCCTTGCAGGACCAACAGAACGTTCACTTCACATCAAAAAAATTGTAGAAGAAACGAAGGCTCACTACGAAGAAACTCGTTTCCCAATGGACACTCGTCCAACATCTATTGCTGATATTCCTGCTGGATTTATCGACAAAGAAAACGAAGTGATTTTCGGTATCCAAAATGATGAACTCTTCAAATTGAACTTCATGCCAAAAGGTGGTATCCGTATGGCTGAAACTACTTTGAAAGAAAATGGATACGAACCAGATCCAGCTGTTCATGAAATTTTCACTAAATACGTAACAACAGTTAACGATGGTATTTTCCGTGCCTACACTTCAAACATTCGTCGCGCACGTCACGCACACACTGTAACTGGTCTTCCAGATGCCTACTCACGTGGACGTATCATCGGTGTTTACGCACGTCTTGCTCTTTACGGTGCAGACTACTTGATGCAAGAAAAAGTAAACGACTGGAATGCGATCAAAGAAATTGACGAAGAAACAATCCGTCTTCGTGAAGAAGTAAACCTTCAATACCAAGCATTGCAACAAGTTGTTCGCTTGGGTGACCTTTACGGAGTTGACGTTCGCAAACCAGCGATGAACGTAAAAGAAGCGATTCAATGGGTAAACATTGCCTTCATGGCTGTTTGCCGTGTGATCAACGGTGCGGCTACATCTCTAGGACGTGTGCCAATCGTACTCGATATCTTTGCAGAACGTGACCTTGCTCGTGGTACATTTACTGAATCAGAAATCCAAGAATTTGTTGATGATTTCGTTATGAAACTTCGTACAGTTAAATTTGCTCGTACAAAAGCTTATGACCAATTGTACTCAGGTGACCCAACCTTCATCACAACTTCTATGGCTGGTATGGGTAACGACGGTCGCCACCGTGTTACTAAGATGGACTACCGTTTCTTGAACACTCTTGACAATATCGGTAACTCTCCAGAACCAAACTTGACAGTTCTTTGGACTGACAAATTGCCATACAACTTCCGTCGCTACTGTATGCATATGAGCCATAAACACTCTTCTATCCAATACGAAGGTGTAACAACAATGGCTAAAGACGGATATGGTGAAATGAGCTGTATTTCATGCTGTGTGTCTCCACTTGACCCAGAAAATGAAGATCAACGCCACAACATCCAGTACTTCGGTGCGCGTGTAAACGTTCTTAAAGCTCTTCTTACTGGTTTGAACGGTGGTTACGACGATGTTCACAAAGACTACAAAGTATTTGACATCGAACCAATCCGTGACGAAGTTCTTGAATTTGAATCAGTTAAAGCTAACTTTGAAAAATCTCTTGACTGGTTGACTGACACTTACGTAGATGCTTTGAACATCATCCACTACATGACTGACAAGTACAACTACGAGGCTGTTCAAATGGCCTTCTTGCCAACTAAACAACGTGCCAACATGGGATTCGGTATCTGTGGATTTGCCAACACTGTTGATACATTAGCGGCTATCAAATACGCTACAGTTAAACCAATCCGTGACGAAAATGGCTACATCTACGATTACGAAACAATCGGTGAATACCCACGTTGGGGTGAAGATGACCCACGTTCAAACGAATTGGCAGAATGGTTGATTGAAGCTTACACAACTCGTCTACGTAGCCACAAACTTTACAAAGACGCAGAAGCTACTGTATCACTTTTGACAATCACATCTAACGTTGCTTACTCTAAACAAACTGGTAACTCACCAGTCCACAAAGGTGTATACCTCAACGAAGATGGTTCTGTGAACTTGTCTAAACTTGAATTCTTCTCACCAGGTGCTAACCCATCTAACAAAGCTAAAGGTGGCTGGTTGCAAAACTTGAACTCACTTGCTAGCCTTGACTTTGGTTACGCAGCTGATGGTATCTCATTGACAACTCAAGTATCACCACGTGCTCTTGGTAAAACTCGTGACGAACAAGTTGATAACTTAGTAACAATTCTTGATGGTTACTTCGAAAACGGTGGACAACACGTCAACTTGAACGTTATGGACTTGAACGATGTTTACGAAAAGATCATGTCAGGTGAAGATGTTATCGTACGTATCTCTGGATACTGTGTAAACACTAAATACCTCACTCCAGAACAAAAAACTGAATTGACACAACGTGTCTTCCACGAAGTTCTTTCAATGGATGATGCTTTGGATACATTGAACTAATCAAGTTCTTGAATAATAAAAATAAATAACCCTCGGTCAGTCGACTGAGGGTTGTTTTTTTGGCTCTTCAATTCCTTAAGTCAGGCACGGAAATGTCTGACCGAGATTCAAAGATACTTGTTGAGTTGCGGGAGGTATTTGATTTTCGAAGAGTATGAAAATAAAAACACCACACTTTGTATGGAACAAGGTGTGGTTGTATTTTATCTCTTAGACCAGGTTCTCTTCATAAAGAGAAGTAGGATTGGATAAATCTCCAAGCGCCCTGCAATCATTGCAAAGGAGAGGAGAATTTTTGAGATAGGACTAAAGATGGAGAAGCTAGAAGTAGTTCCTAGAATAGGTCCGATATTATTGAAACAGCTAAAGACAGCACTGGTCACAACCAGGAAATCATTGCTATCTAGGCTGACAATAAAGATAAGCGCTAGCAAAATCATAGAATAGATGACAAAGTACTTGAGAATCTTATGCTGGGTATCTTTGTCAATCACCGTTTTATTAACATGGAGGGTCAAAACACGGTGGGGCGATAGGATTGACAAAATTTGGTTTTTGGCAATTTTTGAAAGGATGAGGCCTCGAATAACCTTGAGTCCACCTGCGGTTGAACCAGCAGAACCACCGATTATCATGAGGAAGAGAAGGATAAACTGGGAGAAGAGGGGCCAATTGGTAATATCTCCGTAACCAAAACCAGTCGTTGTAATGATATTGGAAACCTGGAAGAAGGCCATTTCAAAGCTCTTGGAAAATCCTGGGTAGAGATAGAGGGTATTAAGGCTAATCAAGCCTGTAGAAACCAGCACGATGACCAAGTAAGCTCGAAGTTCTTCGTCACCAAAGAAGGCCTTGACACGACGGAGCATGAGGTAGTAGTAAAGGTTGAAATTTATCCCAAAAACCAGAACTCCGATACTAACCAGATAGGTAATCAGTGAGCTACCATAGTGGGCAATTCCATCGTTATAGACTGTAAAACCTCCTGTACCTGCTGTCCCCATAGCGATCACAAAACTATCAAATAGGGGCATACCGGCTAGGTAATAGATGATGACAAAGAGGGAGAAGAGAGCTAGATAAAGGAGATAGAGAATCTGGGCGGTATTTTTTAGTTTGGATACAACCTTGCCAAAAACAGGGCCAGGAACCTCAGCCTTCATTACTTCTAGGTGGCTATTTTTGGCATTATCCATAATAGCCAGTGCAAAAACAAGCACTCCCATCCCTCCAATCAAGTGGGTAAAACTTCGCCAGAAGAGGAGGGAACGACTGAGAACCGAGACGTCGTTCAGGATAGTTGCTCCAGTAGTTGTAAAGCCAGAACTGATCTCAAAAAAGGCATCGATAACGCTGGGAATTTGCCCAGCAAAAACAAAGGGGAGACCGCCAAAGAAAGACCAAAGGATCCAACAGAGGGCCACAATCAAGATTCCTTCCTTGGTATAAATCCGTTGATTTTTTGGCTTTTGTAAAATTCCTGAACCGCCTAGTAATACGAGAATCCCAATCGTTGTAAAGAGGGCTGTAAAGACTTGGCTCGATTCACGGTAATAGACAGCGACAGACACAGGAACCAAGAGAAGAACAGCTTCAATCAAAAGTAATTTTGAAAGGAGGTAACGAATCATACTTTTATTCATTTCTTACCTCGCGATCAAGTCATAAATCTTGGTGATGTTTGGCAACAAAGTTGTTACTAGGAGCTTGTCTCCAACTTCCAACATATCCTCCCCAGTAGGGAAAATAGTCTTGCCCTTTCGAATGATAGCCGCAATAAGAACCCCTTTTTTCAATTTCAGTTGAGAAAGAGGTTTGGCAGTCATTTTATTGGCTTCCTTGATATGGAATTGCAGGGTTTCGATTTGGCCATTGGCTAGATGATGCATAGCCTGAAGGTCTGAATACTGGGCATTAACCCGACCACGAATAAAGTGCATAATTGTATCTACAGCGATGCTTTTAGGTGTGATGATACTTGAAAAATCAGGCGCATTGATAATCTCGAGGAGACTGGTACGATTGACCTTAGTGATGTTTTTCTGTACACCTACACTGTCAAGGAACATAGAGGTAATCAGATTCTCCTCATCGACCCCTGTTAGAGTCGCAACGGCATCATAGTTTTGAGCACTTTCTTCCAGCAGGATATCTTTTGCGGTACCATCTCCTTGAACGATGTAGAGGTTTGGGAATTTCTCGCTAAAGAAGCTGGCGATTTCAGGATTGATTTCAATAACCTTGGTATCGATACGACTGTCTTTGAGGATACCTAGTAGATAATAGGCAATTCTACCAGCTCCAACAATAAGAAGGCTTTTCACGGCACGAGACTTGAAATAATTATGGAAGAGCATCATGTCAACACGGTTACCAGTGACAAAGATTCTATCTTTATCCTGTACAGTCATGTCACCGCTTGGAATGATAATTTGATGATCTCTCTCTATCGCACAGACAATAACATTGCCAAATTTTTTCCGGAAATCAGAGATGGGCATTTGGCAAAGACAACTGGTAGATTTGACGACAAATTCCATGAGGCTAACGCGTCCACCGGCAAAGCGTTCGACAGACAGGGCGTTGGGAAAGTCAATGATATTCGCGATAGCGCGGGCAGCCAAGAGCTCAGGGTTAACGATAAGAGAAAAACCGAGAATATTCTTTTCTTTGAAATAAGAGTTAGAGTATTCAGGATTTCGTACCCGAACGATGGTCTCTTTAGCCCCCATTTTCTTGGCTAGAACTGCTGCAATCATGTTCACTTCATCGTACTCAGTCAGGGCAATAAAGATATCACATTCTTGGACGCTGGCTTGTTCAAGAATGGCAAAATCAGCTCCGTTACCAAGGATACCCATGATATCAAAGCGACTGACAATATGATTGAGGACGGCTTCGTCTTGCTCAATCAGCAAAACATCATGCTTTTCTGCAACCAAAGAGCGACAGAGGGCAGAACCAACTTTTCCCCCTCCGACAAGGATAATTTTCATAATAAAACCTACTTCTTCATTATGTAACTATCATACCTTTTTTCAAAAAAAAATGCACCTACCAGCTAATAACCAGAGTTTTTAGTAGGAAATTTGCTATAAGGTAAAACTATACCCTAACCAATTGAAATAGCTATTAGCGACTTTTTAGAAAATATGGTATGATAAAGGACATACGGGGAGACAAAATGAATAATAATTTACTGGTATTACAATCAGACTTTGGTCTGGTAGATGGCGCGGTATCGGCTATGATTGGAGTGGCTTTAGAAGAATCTCCAACCTTAAAAATCCATCACTTGACGCACGATATTACGCCTTATAATATTTTTGAGGGGGAGTTACCGTCTCTTTCAGACGGTGGATTACTGGCCTGAGGGAACGACATTTGTATCGGTTGTCGATCCAGGTGTCGGCTCGAAACGTAAGAGTGTGGTTGCCAAGACTGCAAAAAATCAATACATTGTCACGCCAGACAATGGGACGCTTTCTTTTATCAAGAAACACGTTGGCATTGTAGCTATTCGTGAGATTTCTGAAGTGGCCAATAGACGGCAAAATACAGAGCATTCTTATACCTTTCACGGTCGTGATGTTTATGCCTATACTGGTGCTAAACTGGCCAGTGGCCATATTAGTTTTGAGGAAGTGGGGCCAGAGCTCAGTGTAGACCATATTGTAGAGCTTCCAGTCGTAGAGACTATCATAGAGGATCATCTGGTGAAGGGAGCCATTGATATTCTGGATGTGCGTTTTGGTTCGCTTTGGACCTCTATCACGCGAGAAGAGTTTTACAAGCTGGAACCAGAATTCGGTGATCGTTTTGAAGTGACCATCTATCATGCAGATATGCTGGTTTATCAAAATCAGGTTGTCTATGGCAAATCATTTGCAGATGTGAGAATTGGGCAACCCATCCTTTACATCAACTCCCTCTATCGCTTAGGTCTGGCTATCAACCAAGGTTCCTTTGCCAAGGCCTATAATGTGGGTGTTGGTTCATCTTGGACCATTGAAATAAAGAAAATAGAATCATAAAATAGGAGAATATAGATGAAAAATCAATCAATTAAACAAGTTGTTGCTATCGGTGTTGGAGCTGCGCTCTTTGTTGTCATCGGGATGATCAGCATTCCGACACCTGTTCCAAATACAAGCATCCAGCTTCAGTATGCGGTACAGAGCCTCTTGTCTATCATTTTTGGCCCTCTAGTGGGATTGCTTGTTGGTTTAATTGGTCATGCAGTGAAGGACTCTCTTGCTGGCTACGGCCTTTGGTGGACTTGGATTATTGCTAGTGGTCTCTTTGGTCTAGCTGTGGGACTCTTTAGAAAATATATTCGAGTAACACAGGGTGTTTTTGAGTTGAAGGATATTGTCCTCTTTAACCTCATTCAGATTATCGCAAACGCTCTTGTTTGGGGTGTCTTGGCACCACTTGGAGATGTTGTGGTTTATCAAGAAGCGGCAGAAAAAGTATTTGCCCAAGGGATTGTTGCGGGAATTGCTAATGCTGTAACTGTAGCTATCGCAGGTACCCTTCTCTTGCTAGCTTATTCACGTACGCAGACTCGTTCAGGAAGTTTGAAAAAGGATTAACATAAGAGAAAAGGCTGGGCAACCAGTCTTTTTCGATGTTTATAGACTAGTTAGGCAAGCAAGCTAGGCTAGGACTCTTTTTGACGCTAAGATTTTACGAGAAGAGTCTGCAAGAAGGGCTCGATTTATGATAAAATAGAAGTCTAATACTCTGCGAAAATCTAATTCAAACCGCGTCAGCTCTATCTGCAACCTCAAAACAGTGTTTTGAGCAACCTACGGCTAGCTTCCTGGTTTGCTCTTTGATTTTCATTGACTAGAAGAAGCGAATAAAGAGAGTAAGATGAAAGAAGTTATAATTGAGTGGAAGGATTTCTCTTTCCGGTATGAAACACAACAAGAACCGACCTTACAAGGGGTAGACTTGACCATTTACAAGGGAGAGAAAGTCTTAATTGTTGGGCCATCTGGGTCAGGTAAATCTACCTTGGGTCAGTGTTTGAATGGAATTATTCCCAATATTTACAAGGGCCAGATGTCTGGAGAATTTTTGATCAAGGGGCAAGCCGCCTTTGATATGAGCATCTACGATAAATCTCATCTGGTCAGCACGGTTTTGCAGGATACAGATGGGCAGTTTATCGGCTTGTCCGTAGCAGAGGATTTGGCTTTTGCTCTGGAAAATGATGTGACAGCCCTAGAAGAGATGAAAAATCGTGTTCATAAATGGGCTGAAAAGTTAGACCTTATCGCTTTACTAGCTCAGCGTCCCCAGGATTTATCAGGTGGACAAAAGCAGCGAGTCAGTCTAGCTGGTGTCTTGATTGATGAGAGTCCGATTCTCTTGTTTGATGAACCACTCGCCAATCTGGATCCCAAGTCAGGTCAAGATATTATCGAATTGATTGATCAGATCCATAAGGAGGAGGGGACGACGACCCTTATTATAGAGCACCGTTTGGAGGACGTTCTGCATCGCCCTGTCGATCGGATTGTCTTGATAAACGATGGTCGTATCCTCTTTAATGGGAGTCCTGACCAGTTACTGGCGACTGATTTATTGACCCAAAATGGAATTCGAGAACCCCTTTATCTAACGACTCTCCGTCAATTAGGTGTGGATTTAGCTAAAGAAGAACAATTAGCAAATTTGGACAACTTGTCTATCTCAAAAGGCCAGGTTCAGTTGCGGACGGAACTGATAAAAGAAAGCCCAGAATTGCAGTCACTCTTTAGACTAGAGGACGTGTCGTTTTCTTATGATGATAGACCGATTTTAAAGTCCCTACATTTGGATATCAAAAAGGGCGAAAAGATTGCCATTGTCGGAAAAAATGGAGCAGGGAAGTCAACCCTAGCCAAGGCTATAAGTAGCTTTATCCAGACGGAAGGTCGCTATCTTTGGGAAGGGCAGGATATCAAAGGAGATTCTGTTGCAGAGCGGGCGGAACGAGTAGGCTATGTGCTACAAAATCCCAATCAAATGATTTCAACCAATATGATTTTTGATGAGGTAGCTCTGGGACTTCGTTTGCGAGGTGTGGACGAGCAGGAAATTGAAACGAGAGTCTATGAAACTTTGAAAATCTGTGGTCTTTATGAATTCCGTAATTGGCCCATTTCTGCCCTGTCATTTGGTCAGAAAAAACGTGTTACTATTGCATCGATTTTGGTTTTAGGAGCTGAAATTATCCTCCTAGATGAACCGACAGCAGGTCAAGACCAGAAGAATTATACTGAGATTATGGAATTTCTCGAAGAGTTGCATCAAAAAGGTCATACCATTGTCATGATTACCCATGATATGCAATTGATGCTGGATTATTCTGATCGTGCTCTTGTCATGGTGGATGGGGAATTGATTGCCGATACTGATCCAGCTAGTCTGTTGAGCAATCCAGAGTTGTTAGTAAAAGCCAATCTAAAAGAAACCTCTATCTTTAACTTGGCCAAGAAACTAGACGTGGAACCACTTGCTTTAACTGCATTTTACAAAGAAAGGAGAGAAGGATGCAGGCAAAATTAATCGGTTACCAGCATAGAGATACTGTGATTCATCGCTTGTCAGGAGCTGGAAAACTCCTCTTTTTCATCCTCGTGTCACTGGCGGCCATGATTAGCTATGATACCAGACTACTTGTTCTGATTGCCATCTTTTCGGTCTTTCTCCTCTATTTGTCAGAAATCCGTTTTAAAGATGTTTCCTTTGTAGCCGTTTTTGCGACGGTATTTGCCGTTTTAAACGTCTTGATGGTCTATCTCTTTTCTCCCGAGTATGGGGTTGGACTTTACGGAGAGAGAAGTGTGATTTGGCAGGGAATCGGTGCCTACACTCTGACCAGTCAAGAGCTCTTTTATCTGTTAAATCTGGCCATTAAGTACCTTTGCACCATTCCTCTGGCTATTATCTTTTTGATGACAACTCATCCTAGTCAGTTTGCTTCCAGTTTAAATCAAATTGGTGTGCCTTATAAGATTGCCTATTCTGTCAGCCTGACCTTGCGCTATATTCCAGATTTGCAGGAAGAATTCTTTACCATCAAGATGTCTCAGGAAGCGCGTGGGATGGAATTATCCAAGAAAGCTTCTCTTATGCAACGAATCAAAGGCAATCTGCGCATTATCACTCCCTTGATTTTTAGTTCGCTAGAACGCATTGATACCATCGCGACCGCCATGGAGCTTCGACGCTTTGGGAAAGAGAAAAAACGCACTTGGTATAGTTATCAGGCCTTGAAAAAAGGAGACTATCTTACCTTGCTCTTGGCAGCCTTGTTTTTAGTAGCTAGTTTACTACTTATCTTGCAGAATCAGGGACGATTTTACAACCCTTGGAAATAGCTTGAAAAAATTGAAAAAATCAAGTCGTTTCTATTGACAATGATTCTGAAAGTGTTATACTAAGAAAGTAGCTTCGCTGATTTACTTCAAACCTGTTGTGAGGTAAGTTAACGATGCCTTAACCACGCTGTTTGCTGAGCTTGACTCCGGGCAGTGTGGCTATTTTTTTGCAATGGTGAAAGGAAGCAAGTCATGACAAATCACATTGTATTATTTGAACCTCAAATTCCACAAAATACAGGCAATATCGCGCGTACTTGCGCTGCGACCAATTCTCCCCTCCACATCATCAAGCCAATGGGCTTTCCTATTGATGACCGTAAGATGAAGCGGGCTGGATTGGATTATTGGGATAAACTAGAGATTTATTTTTACGAGAGTTTGGATGATTTCATGTCTCAGATGAAGGGAAGACTCTATCTGATTTCGAAATTTGCTGAGAAAGTGTATTCTGAGGTGGATTTATCGACTGACGAAGACCATTATTTTCTCTTTGGACGTGAAGACAAGGGTTTGCCGGAGGACTTTATGCGCGAACATCCTGAAAAGGCTCTTCGTATTCCCATGAATGATGAACATGTCCGCAGTCTCAATGTGTCTAATACCGTCTGCATGATTGTCTACGAAGCCCTCCGCCAGCAGAACTTTGCAGGTCTTGAGCTCGTTCATACCTATGAAGCAGATAAATTGAAATAAAAAATGAAAATGAAAATGAAAATGAACAAAATGCTTGCGCTTGCAAGCGTTTTTTGTTATGATAAAAGAGTCTTCAGGGCAGGGTGAAATTCCCGACCGGCGGTAAATTTGACTATCTATTTTAGCTTTCTCGTCGTTGTCTTGTCTCGATATACTTTAAGTATTATCTTCGACTGCGACGCCTAGATAAATCTAAAATATCTTAGCCAAATAAGTCCGCGAGCGCAAGCTGATGTGGTGAGATTCCACAACCGACAGTATAGTCTGGATGGGAGAAGACGAAAGAATAGCTTTGTCTGTTCTGATAGATTTATAGCTAAATTGTAACCGCTTGCTTTTGTTTTCTTTAATAGAGTGAGAGGGAACTTTTGGGATATAAAAAAGTGAGAATAGATAGAGGAATCCTTTCTAACTTCTTCTGATTTTATAGAAAATTGGAGGAACCTGTTATGACAAACACACGTCGACTTTCGACCATTGCGATCTTATCAGCCATCTCATTTGTGCTGATGTACTTTGACTTTCCGCTTTTACCAGCGGCGTCCTTCCTCAAGATCGAATTTAGTATCTTGCCAGTCCTTGTGGGTCTGGTGGTCATGGATTTGCCTGCTGCTCTAGGAGTTCTCTTGCTTCGCTCACTCTTGAAATTGCTTCTTAACAGCCAGGGAGTGAATACTTACATTGGTTTGCCGATGAATATCGTAGCTTTGGGAATTTTTGTCATCGTATTTGCTTTGATTTGGAAAAAGGAACGCACAACCCTTCGCTTCCTACTAGGCTCTCTAGCTGGGACTATTGGTTTAACTGTAGCAATGTTGGTTCTCAACTATGTTTACGCTGTTCCTTTGTACGCTAAGTTTGCTAACTTTGATATTGGAAAAATTTTGGGACTTTCCAACTACCTAATGACCATGGTATTACCTTTTAACTTGATTGAGGGTGTAATCTTTTCCGTTTCATTCTGGTTGTTGTACGTCCTTTTGAAACCAACCTTAAAACACTATGAAAGATAAACAAACATTTTTAATGAAGGGCTCTTTTGCCCTTTTACTTTTCGTTATTCTTGGCTACATGGTCAAATTTTATCCTGAAACGCTGGTCGGTTTTGACCAACCGATTCAGACGGCTGTGCGAGGAGACTTGCCAGATTACTTGACTATTCTTTTCCGAGCCATCACACGCCTGATTGATATCCCAGTGATTATCACTTGGGTTGTCATCGCAGCCTTTCTTTTTTATCGTAAGCGATGGAAGATAGAAAGTTTCTTCATGCTGGGAAATCTGGCTTTGGCAGGTCTTTTAATCGTGACCTTTAAAAATATCTACCAGCGTCCACGACCAGCTATTTTACACTTGGTTGAGGAGAAGGGATTTTCTTTTCCAAGTGGCCATTCTCTGGCTGTAACCTTGATGGTCGGTTCTCTGATTGTGATTCTTAGTCAGCGGATGAAAGATCCGGTCTGGAGAAAAATCGTGCAAATCGTCCTCGGTCTCTACCTAGTCAGTGTACTGGTATCAAGGGTCTATCTGGGAGTTCATTATCCATCAGATGTCCTTGCCAGTCTCTGTGTGGGTTTGGGAGTCCTGTTTATCGAATTTCCCTTCTATGATAAGCTCCGCTTCCAATGGCGATTTAAAGGCAAGCAGAAGTGAGATAGGTCTTGCAAGAATGGTAAAAATCTGATAAACTAAGTAGTAATTGAATAGGAATCTGCAAGACTAGTAACTCAAGGGAAGTATATCAGGGAGGAGAGCCGTGACTGCAAGCTCTCTATATGAAAGTTGGGTGAATTCACTTGCCTATGGATTCAGAAATAAAGGTCTGACTTGTCAGATAAAAACGGATGGTACCGCGTGTCAACGCTCCGAGTGGAGTTTTTGGCATGTGGTTTTCTTTTTATCTACGAGCGACTGATGGAGGAATTATGTCAACTATTGAAGAACAATTAAAAGCGCTTCGTGAAGAAACGCTAGCTAGCTTGAAGCAGATTTCTGCTGAAAAAGAAAAAGAGCTGCAAGATTTGCGTGTCTCAGTCCTTGGTAAAAAGGGTTCGCTTACGGAGATTCTTAAAGGGATGAAAGATGTTTCTGCTGAGATGCGTCCAATCATTGGGAAGCACGTCAATGAAGCTCGTGATGTCTTGACAGCTGCTTTTGAAGAAGCAGCTAAACTCTTGGAAGAAAAGAAAGTCGCTGCTCAACTGGCTAGCGAGAGCATCGATGTGACACTTCCAGGTCGTCCAGTTGCGACGGGTCACCGTCACGTTTTGACACAAACGAGTGAAGAAATCGAAGATATCTTTATCGGGATGGGTTACCAAGTCGTGGATGGTTTTGAAGTAGAGCAAGACTACTACAACTTTGAACGCATGAATCTTCCAAAAGACCACCCTGCCCGTGATATGCAGGATACTTTCTATATCACAGAAGAGATCTTGCTCCGTACTCATACATCTCCTGTGCAGGCGCGTGCTATGGATGCCCATGATTTTTCAAAAGGTCCTTTGAAGATGATCTCGCCAGGGCGTGTCTTCCGTCGTGACACGGACGATGCAACCCACAGTCACCAGTTCCATCAAATTGAAGGCTTGGTTGTTGGGAAGAATATTTCCATGGCAGACCTTCAAGGAACCCTTCAGTTGATTGTCCAAAAGATGTTCGGTGAAGAGCGTCAGATCCGTCTGCGTCCATCTTATTTCCCATTCACAGAGCCATCTGTTGAAGTGGATGTTTCCTGCTTCAAGTGTGGCGGAGAAGGCTGTAACGTATGTAAGAAAACTGGTTGGATCGAAATTATGGGTGCCGGTATGGTTCATCCACGTGTCCTTGAAATGAGTGGCATCGATGCGACTGTTTACTCTGGCTTTGCCTTTGGTCTAGGTCAAGAACGTGTAGCTATGCTCCGTTACGGAATCAACGATATTCGTGGATTCTACCAAGGGGATGTCCGCTTCTCAGAACAGTTTAAATAATGATTAGAAAAGTAGAAATGGCAGATGTTGAGGTGTTGGCTAAAATAGCCAAACAAACCTTTCGTGAAACATTTGCTCATGATAATACAGAAGAGCAGTTACAGGAATACTTTGAAGAGGCTTATAGTCTGAGAGTTTTGGCAACTGAGTTGGAAAATCCTGACTCCGAAACCTTTTTCATTATACATGAAGAGGAGATAGCTGGTTTTCTCAAAGTCAACTGGGGAAATGCTCAAACTGAGAGAGAATTAGAGAATGCTTTTGAAATTCAACGCCTCTATGTGCTACAAAAATTCCAAGGATTTGGACTAGGTAAGCAACTGTTTGAATTCGCTCTTGAACTTGCTAGAAAAAATAGTTTTTCCTGGGCTTGGCTAGGTGTTTGGGAGCATAATACAAAAGCTCAAGCATTTTATAATCGATATGGTTTTGAAAAATTTAGCCAACATCATTTTATGGTTGGTCAAAAAGTAGATACGGATTGGTTACTGAGAAAGAAATTAAGGTAAGAAGAGGATTCTTCTATTGAAATGATAGGAAAGGAAAAGAACTAGAGTGACAACTGTCATTCTGGAGAACTAAATTATGCTTGTATCTTATAAATGGTTAAAAGAATTGGTGGACATTGATGTGCCATCACAAGAGTTGGCTGAAAAAATGTCAACTACAGGGATTGAGGTAGAAGGTGTCGAATCACCGGCAGCTGGTCTCTCAAAAATTGTCGTCGGTGAGGTCTTGTCCTGCGAAGATGTGCCAGAAACTCACCTTCATGTTTGTCAGGTTAACGTTGGCGAAGAAGAAGCCCGTCAAATCGTCTGTGGTGCACCGAATGTGCGTTCTGGTATCAAGGTTATGGTGGCTCTTCCAGGAGCTCGCATCGCTGACAATTACAAGATCAAAAAAGGGAAAATCCGCGGTCTTGAGTCACTTGGAATGATCTGTTCACTTGGTGAATTGGGAATTTCTGACTCAGTTGTACCGAAAGAATTTGCAGATGGCATCCAAATCTTGCCAGAAAATGCCGTTCCAGGTGAGGAAGTTTTCTCCTATCTAGACTTGGATGATGAAATCATCGAACTTTCTATCACACCCAACCGTGCGGATGCTCTTTCTATGCGTGGGGTAGCGCATGAAGTAGCAGCCATCTATGACAAGGCAGTTAACTTTAAAGAATTTACTTTAACAGAAACAGACCAAGCTGCAGCAGATGCTCTTTCTGTGGGCATTGAGACAGACAAGGCGCCTTACTATGCTGCTCGTATCTTGGATAATGTGACCATCGCACCAAGTCCACAATGGTTGCAAAATCTTCTTATGAATGAAGGTATCCGTCCTATTAACAACGTAGTGGACGTGACCAACTACATCCTGCTCTACTTTGGTCAACCAATGCACGCCTTTGACTTGGATACCTTTGAAGGGAGTGACATCCGTGTACGTGAAGCGCGTGCTGGTGAAAAATTGGTGACTTTAGATGGTGAAGAACGTGACTTGGAAACAAATGACTTAGTCATTACTGTGGCTGACAAGCCAGTAGCCCTTGCAGGTGTTATGGGTGGGCAAGCAACAGAAATCTCTGAGAAATCTAGTCGTGTCGTCCTTGAAGCTGCAGTCTTCAACGGAAAGTCAATCCGTAAGACTAGCGGTCGCCTCAACCTTCGTTCAGAATCATCTTCTCGCTTTGAAAAAGGAATCAACGTGGCAACCGTTAATGAAGCCCTTGATGCAGCAGCAAGTATGATTGCTGAATTGGCTGGTGCGACAGTGCGTAAGGGAATCGTTTCAGCGGGTGAGCTTGATACCTCTGATGTGGAAGTTTCTTCAACTCTTGCGGACGTTAACCGTGTCCTTGGTACGGAGCTTTCCTACGCTGATGTAGAAGACGTCTTCCGTCGTCTTGGCTTTGGCCTTTCTGGAAATGCAGAAGCCTTCACAGTCAGCGTACCACGTCGCCGTTGGGATATCACTATCGAAGCAGACCTCTTTGAAGAAATCGCTCGTATCTATGGTTATGACCGCTTGCCAACTAGTCTTCCAAAAGATGATGGGACGGCCGGTGAATTAACAGCGACACAAAAATTGCGCCGTCAAGTTCGTACCATTGCCGAAGGAGCAGGATTAACTGAAATCATTACTTATGCTCTGACAACTCCTGAAAAAGCAGTTGAGTTTACGATTCAGCCAAGCAACTTAACGGAGCTCATGTGGCCAATGACTGTGGACCGTTCAGTCCTCCGTCAAAATATGGTTTCAGGTATTTTGGATACCGTAGCTTATAACGTAGCGCGTAAGAACAAAGACTTGGCTCTTTATGAGATTGGAAAAGTCTTTGAACAAACTGGCAATCCAAAAGAGGACTTGCCAAATGAAATTAACAGCTTTGCCTTTGCATTGACAGGTTTAGTCGCTGAAAAAGATTTCCAAACAGCAGCAGTTCCGGTTGATTTCTTTTATGCCAAGGGAATCCTTGAAGCTCTCTTTGCTCGCTTGGGACTAGAAGTGAGCTATACAGCAACCTCTGAAATCGCTAGCCTTCACCCAGGACGTACAGCCGTGATTTCACTCGGTGACCAAGTTCTTGGTTTCCTTGGGCAAGTGCATCCAGTCACTGCTAAGGCTTACGATATTCCAGAAACGTATGTAGCTGAAATCAACCTTTCAGCTATCGAAGCAGCGCTTCAGCCAGCCGCTCCATTTGTGGAAATCACGAAATTCCCAGCAGTCAGCCGTGATATTGCTCTTCTCTTGAAAGCAGAAGTGACTCACCAAGATGTAGTTGATGCTATCCAAGCTGCCGGTGTGAAACGTTTGACAGATATTAAACTTTTTGACGTCTTCTCAGGCGAGAAATTGGGACTAGGTATGAAGTCAATGGCTTATAGCTTGACCTTCCAAAATCCGGAAGATAGCTTAACGGACGAAGAAGTCGCACGCTATATGGAAAAAATCCAAGCATCTCTCGAAGAAAAAGTTAATGCAGAAGTGCGTTAACAGTCTATAATCCATCCCTAGGGGTGGATTTTTTAGTACAAAAAATCATCAAGCTTTAGCCTGATGATTGAATCAAATTGACGGGGAAATACTCCTTTTTAATACTGTTGCAAGAAAATCAGACATCGATATTTTTTGTCATCCAATCAGCTAAGAAGTGGTAAGTATCTTGTCGATTGATTTCGTTCAGAATTTCGTGACGAGCATCTTCAACTAATCGAAGGTTTACTTTCGAATGTGAAGCCTTTAGGAGTTTTACAAATCTTTCTATACCTTTACCATTTTCTCCCAGAGGGTCTTCTTGTCCTGAAATAACGAGAATGGGGAGTTGAGCCGGAATCTCATCGATTACTTGCTTACTAGCTACTTGATTAGAAAAGTAAAAAATGGAACTGTACATAGGAATAGTAGGGATGAATTGACAGAATGGATCCTTCAGATAAGCTTGGTTAGATTCTTCATTTTTTGAGAGCCAATCTACGGATGTTTTAGGATTTTTTATGCTACGGTTAAAACTGTCAGTGGACAGGTAGGTTAGAAGTTTACTACGGTGTTTATTCCCTCTTATAAGTCGGATGCACTCTGTTAGGATGAGAGCAAATCGAGTTAGAAATTGAGGTTGTTGACCAGTCGCCATGATAATCAAGGCATTGATAGGTGGTTTTCGCTTAGCTACATAATAGCGACACATAAGAGAACCCATAGAATGCCCTAGAAGGACGATTGGACATTCTGGATAGCTTTCTTGAATAAAAGAAGTCACTCTTTCAATATCATCGATGAGTTCCTCGGAAGATTCAGGAAAGACTCCGAGTTGACTTGAATTTTGAGCAGTATAGCCATGGCCAAGATGATCATGACCGATAACCGTAAAGCCTTCTTTATTCATGGCTAGAGCAAATTCTTCATATCGTTCCACGTACTCTACCATTCCATGTACAAGCTGAAGAATGGCTTTTGGCTGTTCAGCTTCCCAAATGATTAAGTTATTGTTGTTTGGTTCGAGTTTAAGTCTTTTTTTCATATCAGATTCCTTGCCGATGCTAATCTATAGTCTATCAAAACTATACCATAAAATAGCATGATAAGCTAGGCAGGATGATAAAGATTAGTAGTAACAATTCAGGATCAAAAATCGACAGTTGAGGATCGGAGGTGATAAATTGGAGTTTACTACTGTATAATGGATTTATCACTAAAAACGCTCCAGGTCATATTTTACACAGCGATAGTTTTATAAAAATGGACAAAAAATATTGTAAAGGCTATCAAAAAGGAGTATAATAAGTGAAAGAAATTTCGGAGGTGAAAGATGCTAGAAGTAAGAAGTCTAGAGAAAAGTTTTGGACCCAAGCAAGTTTTGTTTGGCATTGACTTTCAAGCGCGATCAGGTCGTATTTTGGGATTAGTCGGGAAAAACGGTGCTGGGAAGACAACGATTTTCCACAGTATTTTGAAGTTTTTAGAATACCAAGGAGAAATCAGTCTAGATGGTCAGGAGATTCGTCAAGAGACCTACGCTCGGATTGGCTATCTGCCTGAAGAACGCAGTCTCATGCCTAAATTGACAGTCCTTGAACAAGTTCGCTATTTGGCGACGCTAAAAGGCATGGATGCCAAGGAAATTAAGGAAAAACTCCCTCAATGGATGAAGAGGTTGGAAGTGAAAGGAAAGCTGACAGATAAAATTAAGAGTCTGTCAAAAGGAAATCAGCAGAAGATTCAGCTCATCATTACTCTGATTCATGAGCCAGACTTGATTATCTTGGATGAGCCTTTCAGTGGATTGGATCCGGTCAATACAGAATTGCTCAAGCAAGTCATTTTTCAGGAAAAAGAGCGCGGAGCAACCATTATCTTTTCTGACCATGTCATGACCAATGTTGAGGAACTTTGTGATGATATTCTGATGATTCGAGATGGTCATGTAGTCTTGCATGGGCCGGTCCAGGATGTCCGCAATCAATACGGCAAAACGCGTCTCTTTGTTTCAAGTGAATGCAGCAAGGAAGAATTGGAAAACCTTCCTCATGTCAAACAGGTGAGCTTGACCAAGCAAGGCAGTTGGAAATTGATCTTGGAGGACGAGAGCGCTGGAAGGGAACTCTTCCCAATCTTGACTCAGGGGCAATATATCGCAACCTTTGACCAGCAAGCGCCAACAATCGATGAAATCTTTAAACTAGAATCAGGGGTGGAAGTATGAGAAATATGTGGGTTGTAATCAAGGAAACCTATCTTCGACATGTCAAATCGTGGAGTTTCTTCTTTATGGTGATTTCGCCGTTCCTCTTTTTAGCCTTATCTGTAGGAATTGGCTACCTCCAAGGGTCTTCTATGGCCAAGAATAGCAAGATAGCAGTAGTAACAACAGTGCCATCTGTGGAAGAAGGGCTCAAGGGTACTAATGGTATCAACTTTGATTATAAGGATGAAGCCAGTGCCCAAACTGCTATCAAGGATGAGAAAATCAAGGGTTACCTAACCGTCGACCAAGAGGACAGCGTCATCAAGGCCGTCTATCATGGTGAAACCTCACTAGAGAGTGGAATTAAGTTAGCAGTGACCTCTAAGTTGAATGAACTCCAATCCCAACTCAATCGTTCAGAAGCAAATTTGTCTCAGGAACAGGAAAAACGCTTGGCTCAAACGGTTCAATTCACAGAAAAGATTGATGAAGCTAAGGAAAATAAAAAGTTTATTCAAACCATGGCAGCAGGAGCCTTAGGATTCTTTCTTTATATGATCTTGATTACCTATGCGGGTGTAACAGCTCAGGAAGTAGCCAGTGAGAAAGGAACCAAAATTATGGAGGTGGTCTTCTCTAGTATCCGAGCTAGTCATTATTTCTACGCTCGCATGCTGGCTCTGCTTCTGGTGATTTTGACCCATATTGGCATTTACGTTGTGGGTGGACTTGCTGCCATTCTCCTCTTTAAAGATTTGCCATTCTTGGCTCAGTCTGGTATTTTGGATCACTTGGGAGATGCATTCTCACTGAATACCTTACTCTTTATTTTGGTCAGTCTCTTTATGTACGTCGTCTTAGCTGCCTTCCTAGGTTCCATGGTTTCTCGTCCTGAGGATGCAGGAAAGGCTTTGTCGCCATTGATGATCTTGATTATAGCAGGGTTTGTCGGTGTGACTTCTTTAGGTGCTGCTGGTGACAATCTAGTTCTGAAAATTGGTTCCTACATTCCTTTCATTTCGACCTTCTTTATGCCATTTAGAGCCATTAATGGCTATGCAAATGGGTTAGAAGCATGGATTTCGCTTGCGATTACGATTGTTTTTGCAGTAACAGCAACAATCTTCATCGGGCGTATGTATGCTAGTCTCGTTCTGCAGACAGATGATTTAGGTCCTTGGAAAACCTTTAAACGTGCCTTATCTTATAAATAGAAGAACCTCGCGAAAGCGAGGTTTTCTAGAGACAAAAAGAGTGGAATTTAGAAAAATATTTTTCATATCTATTGACTTTTTGGGGTAAAATTTGGTATGATAGTAGGCGGTATTGTTTACCCCATTTGAAAGGCCCCGGAACCTTCCAAATACTTTTCGATGGGAAGGAACACCCATCACCGTAAACAAAAATCGAACTATATATAGGAGAAATCATGAACAAAACAACATTTATGGCTAAACCAGGCCAAGTTGAACGTAAATGGTACGTAGTTGACGCAACTGATGTACCACTTGGACGTCTTTCTGCAGTAGTTGCTAGCGTACTTCGCGGAAAAAACAAACCAACATTTACACCACACACTGATACAGGTGACTTTGTGATTGTTATCAATGCTGAAAAAGTTAAATTGACTGGTAAAAAAGCAACTGATAAAATCTATTACACTCACTCAAACCACCCAGGTGGATTGAAACAAATCTCTGCAGGTGAACTTCGTTCTAAAAATGCAGTACGTTTGATCGAGAAATCAGTTAAAGGTATGCTTCCACACAATACTCTTGGACGCGCTCAAGGTATGAAGTTGAAAGTATTTGTTGGAGCTGAGCACACTCACGCTGCACAACAACCAGAAGTTCTTGATATTTCAGGACTTATCTAAGGAAAGGAACAATAAAGTATGTCACAAGCACAATATGCAGGTACTGGACGTCGTAAAAACGCTGTTGCACGCGTTCGCCTTGTTCCAGGAACTGGTAAAATCACTGTTAACAAAAAAGATGTTGAAGAGTACATTCCACACGCTGACCTTCGTCTTGTAATCAACCAACCATTCGCAGTTACTTCAACTGCAGGTTCATACGACGTTTTCGTTAACGTTGTAGGTGGTGGATACGCTGGTCAATCAGGAGCTATCCGTCACGGTATCGCTCGTGCCCTTCTTCAAGTAGACCCAGACTTCCGCGATTCATTGAAACGCGCAGGACTTCTTACACGTGACTCACGTAAAGTTGAACGTAAGAAACCAGGTCTTAAGAAAGCTCGTAAAGCTTCACAATTCTCAAAACGTTAATCAATACGATTATATCAACGTTTCAAAGCACTCAAGGGTTTACCCTATGGGTGCTTTTTTCGTGTTTTTTTAAAAAGTTTACCTCAAAGTTCACCTTATTTTCACCTTATTGTTTTAGAGACTTTAAAGCAAATTCACCTACTGTCATAGGAATTACATTAGAGGTATTTACATAAATCTGTGTTGTTCCTGTGTCACTGTGTGTTAGAGCCTCAGAAATAGCTTCTAAGCTCATTCCTGCTTCTTTAGCAAGCGTTGCACCTGTATGTCGCAATTTATGAGGTGTAGCATGTTCCAGCTCTTTATGTCGCTTTCTGATACTTTTCATTTTATTGTTTAGATAGTCAGCATGTAAAGGTTTGTTGATGTTTCCTCTTGTGTCGACATATGTAAAAACAAATTGTCCTGGATTACTGATGATGCCAAACTTTGCTAGTTCATATTTTTGTTGTTCTTTCCAAGAAGTAAGGAGCTGAAGTAAGTCATTAGAAATAGATAAAATAGTTTAGCAAAACTCAATTTAGGAGAAAATGAAGGAAATGTTTCCATAATAAAAACACCCCAAAAGTTAGATTTTTTCTGTCTAACTTTTGGGGTGCAGTTCATAGTATGCGTTTTATCCTATAAATATTTACTAGATGTTCTTCTCAAGCTGACTTTTTAAAAGTTACCTTATCAGCAATTTCAAATAAGTTTATGGAGCTATCTTTGGAAAAAATGTAGACTGTCAAAGCTTACCACAGTCCGTAGTATTTCAATAATTCAGATTGCTTACATTTTATTTTGATAAGTTTTACGGTAATCTCCAGGAGAAAGTCCAGTCCTTTGTTTAAAAATTTTAGTAAAGTAAGAATAATTATCATACCCTACTTGACAAGATACCTGTGATATCGAGATATTTGTTTGGGATAGGAGAGATTTAGCAGCATTAATGCGCTTATCCGTTATATATTTAACAAGAGTTTCTCCAGTTTCTTTTTTAAAAATTCTAGCTAAATGATCTGCACTGAGATAAACCATATCTGCTAATATAGAACGATTTATATCTTCATAGTAGTGATGATCTATGTATTCGACGATACGTTGAATACTATTTTTCTGGTTTTCAATGTTTGTTGCAAATTTCTTAGCATGTGACCAGTAATAATCAAAGTAATCCTGAAAAGATTCAATTGAATGAAAGCGTCGTTGGAATAGGAAATCATGAGTGCTATTTTGGAACAGTTTATGTGCCGAAATTCCATTTTGATCTAGATATATTCCTATTTGTTGAGTCCAATCCAGTAAAATTTGTTGTAGCGTGAAAGTAGGGATTTGAGAATTATAGACGAGTGAATTAATTTTTTCTCTTAATTCATATTCGCTTAAGCTATCTAAAAACGTAATTGAAAGAGTTTCTGTTTTGAAAGAAGTTGGGAAACTATGTGGAACACATGTAATAGTATTCCAATAAGAAACATACTGTTCATTATAAGTGTAGAGTTCTTTGGTATGAAATAAAATATCTGATATTTTATGGCAACTCTTATATATAATATTTGAGTATTTACTAAAATTATTAGAAATTTGAGAATGAATTTCATATGCCAATTTGTCACTACGTTTGGATGAGTCTACTCTAAAGAGACAAACATATTGATCAACCTGGCTTTCCATCTTGAACAAACTTATCAGCTTATGAGAAGGTTGTGAAATCCTTTGAAGTTCTCTTTTTAGTTGAGAAGT
Source organism: Streptococcus sp. 116-D4 (assembly GCF_009731465.1). Classification (NCBI taxonomy): domain Bacteria; kingdom Bacillati; phylum Bacillota; class Bacilli; order Lactobacillales; family Streptococcaceae; genus Streptococcus; species Streptococcus sp. 116-D4. Next base: position 1,641,452 of record NZ_AP021887.1, on the reverse strand, counting down.
CCATGATGGAGTTTCTGCAGAATAATCTTCTTCATTAAGATTGATTGTTAAAACTGCAAGGAAAAAATATTGGTGTTTTTGAAGAATAAAAGCTTGTTTACTTGCTATGTTTTCTAGCTCATCAATGCGAGAAATTTGAGGTTTTCTAAGGTAATCATACCAGAAATTATCTTCTATTTGTAAAAGTGCATCATTTTTCCCGTTTGAGTTATGATTCTCAATTTTACTAATGGCTTTTTGAATAATAAATTCTAATTTTTCAAAATTAATAGGTTTTAGATAGTATTCGAAACTTTGCAATTCAATTGCTTTTTGAGCATAGTTGAAGTCGGCGTAATTGGTTAAAAAAATTGTTTTTATATCATATTTTTCATTTCTAATCCACGATAAGAGTTCGAGACCGCTACCTTGAGGCATTTCTATATCACTTATCATGAGATCAATAGGATGCTCTCTAATAATATTTTGAGCTTGAGTGAGGCTATAGGCAACATAAACAATGTCAATGTGTAGTTTAGCCCAATTTATTTTCTCTCGTAAAGCTTCAATGATAAAACGATCGTCATCAACTAATAAGATGTTCATTATAACCTCCGTCTATAATCTTGTATGGAATAAGTAAAAGAATTTTAGCCCCACCTTCTTCATTATTTTCAAATGTAATAGTATAGTCGTTGGGATAGAGAAGATTTAAACGTTCGATGGTGTTCGTGATCCCAATATGATGTCCATCTTCTGTTATTAGAGACTGTTTCTGATTTAGTTTTGATAAAATTTCTTCAGAGAAACCTGGACCATTATCTTCGATACAAATCCGAATATAATCTGAGTTCTCAGTTTTTACTTTTTTTATCGATAGCAAAATTGTAAATAAATCCTGAAATGAAAACCCGTGTTTGATTGTGTTTTCAATAAATGTTTGTAAAAGTAATGATGGGACAAGAGTATTTTGTAGGTCATCATTGTAGTTTAGTGAAAAGTAGATACTATTTCCATATCGAATTCGTTGTATTTCTAAATAATCTTTAATATGCTGAACTTCATCTTTAAGTTCTGAAAAATCTTGATTAGCCATAAATAAATGACGGAGATAATTTGAAGTTAGGATAGTTAACTCTTCAATTTCCTTATAGTTTTTTGTTTGAAGCATACTATGAATCATTGATAACATGTTTAAGTAGAAATGCGGACGGATTTGGTTCTTAAGATAATTAAGTTCGATCTTTTTAAGTTCTAGTTGTGAATGGTATTCCCGTATTTTTAATTCTTGCATGTCAAATATCACTTTATTAAGTTTATCATTTGCCTTATCAATTTCTAGTATACCTTCAGATATAAAAAATTCAGAAGGGGGGATGGAGTCCCCAAGTTGAGAGAGGCGTTCAGTGAGTCTTGTTATCGGTTTAATCATCCACTGACGAATATACAGGATAATGATGATTGATAAAATGGTGATAATAATAGGAACGGCTGACAAAAATACTTCTAAGAGTGTGATATTTCTAAAGACTTCGGCATAATCGACTAAAACATAAATATCGAAAGGTAAATGCGTTTTTTCATTTTGAGCATGAATTAGGTAATTAGAGGACGGTATATTGTTAGGCTCTTTTAGGGAGAGTTTACCATTATTACCAATATTAAGTTTATTGAGAGGTTTTAGGATATCTTCTGAGGATATGACGGCATAAATGATTTTTCCTTCGTAATGAACAGATTTAACTAAGTATTCGCTGTTTTTAGTAGTTACATTTTTCCATTTACGGTCACTTATATCACTACGCAATGATTTTAGATTTGATTTTAACAGTAGATAATCTTCATATGGAATATAAAGATTGGAGACATTTATAAAATGATCAGTACTATCGGTTTCTAATAAGAATGTCATATGAGTTTCATTTTGATATTCAAACTCTGCAAAGCTAGTTTGAACTTTTTTGAGATCTTCTTGATAGTCAAGAAACGTTTGTACATGATTTAATTTCTCTAAAGATTCATTATGCGTTATTGTTGAGTACATAAAGCGTTCTACAGAATGCAATTTCTCATTAACAGAGTCAGCATAAATTTCAATTGAACTACGTAGGTGTACTATATTTTGGTTTTTAATAAAATTTCTGGTTATGTTACTCATAGCAATATTGATTAAAATATTTATCAATAGTAGTACAAGTAGGAGTTTAAAGAAAAAATGAATAGAATGTTTTTTTGATAAGTCGTGATTTAATTTCATATACTAGTCTCCTATTAAAATTATAGCACTTTGAAAATATGATATCATGTAACAAAACAGATATGTTTTATGAAGATGTCGGAAAAGTAATAGTTCTTAAAATTAAAAAACTGAAAAATTGATAAACCTAGTCCAAAAAGTTATATTAAGGGAATTCTTTATGGTGTAAAATAATCGTAGAAAGTCAGATAGGAGGAAAAAAATGAAAGTAGCATCTCAACTTCATAAAATAAAATTAAAGCATAGTATTCCGTTATACATATTACTTTTTCCTTCAATATTGCTATTAATTTTATTTTCCTATATTCCCATGTTGGGATTAATTATTGCATTTAAAGACTACTCACCAGCCAATGGTATTTTTGCTAGTCAGTGGGTAGGATTTAAGTACTTTACTCAATTTTTCTCATCATTCCAATTCGGGACAACTATGTTCAATACATTAAAAATTTCACTTTATAGTATTGTAGTAGGATTCCCCTTGCCTATTATACTAGCTATCATTAGTAATCAGTTAAGAGTTGGGAAATTTAGAAAAATATTTCAAGTAACAACTTACTTACCCCATTTTATCTCTACAATGGTTATGTGTGGGATGATTATATTATTTTTATCTCCTACTAGCGGTTTGTTAGCGAATGTATTTAAGTCTGTTGGAATTACTATTCCAGATTTTTTATCAAAACCTACTAATTTTGCAGGTGTTTATGTTTGGAGTGATGTATGGCAACATATTGGTTGGGATAGTATTATTTATCTAGCAGCGCTTTCTGCAATTGATCCTACATATTATGAGGCTGCAACTATGGATGGTGCCTCTAGATTACAAAAAATTAGGCATATAGAATTACCATTACTTTTGCCAACTGCTATGATTTTACTAATATTAAGAGCAGGTAGTTTATTAAGTGTAGGTTTTGAGAAAGTGTTACTACTACAGAATCCACTTAATTTAGCAGGAAGTGAGATAATTTCGACCTATGTTTATAAAGTTGGTATGGTGAACTTTCAGTATAGTTATTCGACAGCTATAGGGTTATTTAACACCGTAGTCAATCTAATAATTTTGTTATCTGTTAACTGGTTCTCGAAAAGATATACTAGAACGGGTCTTTTTTAAAGGAAGGAGTGCTCAAGGTGAAATGGTTTCATAAATCAAGAAAAACAAACTCTGAATTATTATTTGATATAGTTACCTATGGTTTAGCAATTTTCCTTATCCTGTTAATTGTTTATCCGTTATGGTTTGTAGTGATTGCATCTTTTAGTAATCCTTCAGATGTTGCAAATGGAAAGGTATGGTTTATTCCTAGAGAATGGAAATTAGATGGATATTTACGTCTTATTCAACAACCTTTATTCTTACGTAGCTATCTAAATACCATTTTATATACTGTTGTTGGTACCTTAGTTGCTTTAGTAGTCAATATTCCAGCTGGTTATGCTTTATCTAGAAAAGAATTAGTTGGTAGAAAATGGATGAGTATTCTATACATAATCCCTATGTTTGTATCAGGTGGCTTGATTCCTACCTACTTAACAGTAAAGAATGTTGGCTTGATTGATACATTTTGGGTAATGGTAATACCTTTTGCAGTTTCATCATACAATATTATTGTTGCTAGAACTTTCTTTAATAATAGTATTCCAGACGGGATGTGGGAGGCTGCGCAAATTGATGGATGTGGTACAATTCGTTATTTTATTAAGATAGTCGTTCCTTTATCAAAAGCTATTATAGCAGTTATTGGACTTTGGACTGCAGTTGGTATTTGGAATTCGTGGTTTAATGCTTTAATTTATTTAACGAATGAAAATTTGCAACCATTGCAATTAATTTTACGACGTTTACTAATTAGTAACCAAATGTTACAATCGCAAGCAACAGGAGAAGTGGCATCAGATCTTCGTATCAAGGCCGATATGATGAAATATGCAGCAATTGTTATTTCAACCGCTCCGATTATGTTGTTGTATCCCTTTGTTCAAAAATATTTTAATCAAGGCGTAATGATTGGCGCGTTGAAAGAATAGGAGAAAAACATGAAAAGTAAATCATTTACATATTTGTTCTTAGGAACAGTTACACTTGCTGGCTTGACAGCCTGCGCAAATTCCAATAATGCGAATACGGATGATAAATCTGGAGAAGATTCTTATAAAATTACGACTGTTCGTTGGTCTGACTGGGGAGAAGATTATCATAAAGGTTTTCTAACAGATTCTGCCAAGGAAGCAGGTATTGATGTTAAATGGGACACACTTGTAGCTGCAGATTGGGCAGATAAGAAATCTGTTTTGGTTGCTAGCGGAGATTTACCAGATGCATTTTTAGGTTCAAATGCTTTTACAGATTCAGAAATTGCTCAGAACCAATCTCTATTTATTCCATTGGAAGATTTAATCAAGGAAAACATGCCTAATTTAACTAAGGCTATGGAGAAAGAACCTAAGATTAAAGCTATGATTACTTCACCAGATGGTCATATCTACAGCCTGCCTAAAAAATTACCAATGCGTCCTACAGTAGCTAATCAGCTATTTATTAATAAAAAGTGGCTAGATAATTTAGGGTTAAAGGTTCCAGAAACTTATGATGATTTAGTAAAAGTACTACAAGAATTTAAGGATAAAGATGCGAACGGAAATGGAGACGCTTCTGATGAAATTCCATTCGGAGCAGGAAACTTTGATCCAACATTCTCATATATTCTTCCATTCAATAATCGTTTAGGTGCAGATAATACGTATGAAATGTCTGTAAAAGATGGAAAACCAGTCTACCTTCGTACAGAAGAAAGTTACAAACAAGGGATTGCAGCAATGCACGAATCTTATAAAAAAGGTTTGATTGATCCGGAAATCTTTACAGAAGATACCTCTATGAGTGTAGCGAAACGTATGGATAAGGGAGTAGCTAGAGTAGGTGTTTCTAGTGGTTGGACAGCAGATGCAACGTTTGGCTTACATTCAAGTGAATATATTGCTCTACCTGCTTTAAAAGGTATGGATGGAAAACAATATGTCTTTTCTGACCCAGATCATTACAACTATGGTCGCAATGAAATTTTGATTACAAATAAGAGCAAAAATCCCGCTAAATTATTGAAATGGTTGGATAAATTATATACAGATGAAGCAAGTATTCAGAATTTCTATGGATCATTTGGAATAGCTACTGAAAAGAATGGTGATAAGTTTAAAGTATTACCTCCTAAAGATGGTAAATCAGCCGATGAGTATGCATGGATTCATTCACTTCGAGATTTTGGACCTAAATACGTAAGCGATGATATCAATAGTCGCGTAGAAATCGATCAAACACAAGGTGATGGATTGAAATTGAAGATGGACCAAGATTTGAAACAGTTTGCGTTGCCAGCTTATCCTAATGTGATTTATTCACAAGAAGAGCTTAACAAATTGTCATCAATCTATGTGAGTATTGAATCTTATGTCAAACAACAAGCATCTAAATGGGTGGTTGAAGGTGGCATAGAAAAAGAATGGGACTCATACAAAGAAACTCTTAAGAATATGGGATTGGACGAATTTATGAAGATTCAACAGGAAGCATATAATCGTTACCAAAAAGAAGTAAAAGAGTAATACTTTATATGAACTCTTGGTTGTATAAACAAGGGACTAGCTAATTACAGGAAGCGAGACTGATAACATCAAATTATCTCGCTTCCTTTATTCTAATTTTTAAAGAAATTTGGAAATGTTTTTTAAATAATTTAGGTAATATTTTTGTGCAACTGACATTCTAAAATATAGAGTTAAGACGATTGATTTTATGGAGAATATATTATGCAAAAATTATTTTCATTAGATGGAAAAGTGGTTAGAATTTTAACTTTTTTGACAGATTTAATTATTTTAAATACTCTATTTATTGTTAGTTGTATTCCAATAGTTACAATTGGGGCATCACTAACTTCTCTTACGACAATGTGGTATCGTATTTTAAAAGGTAAAGATACCGATATTGCTTATCATTATTTTCGGATCTTTAGACAAAATTTAAAACAATCAACTTTTATTTGGTTGTTTATCCTCCTAATAGAATTACTTTTATATGTGAACTATTGTCTTTGGGGCTATTCAAGTTTATTTTCAGAGTATAGTTTATTGTTAGTGTTGCCCTTTTTATTTGTTATAATACTTTTTATGAGTGTTATTTTTCCCTATATTGGTCTATTTAAAGATAATCTAAAAAATAGTATTGTAAATAGCGTATTAATTTGTATTTTAAATCCAATACAAGCTATCATGTTGGTTTTATTTAATATTTCTGTACTGTATATGAGTTTTAGTAGTCCAGAACGAGTTTTAACAGCTATTTACGTATTTACATTTGGGGGATTTGCTTTTTGCGGATTGATGAATGTAACGATAACAAATAAAATGTTTGATAAAGTAAAGCAATTTAATAAAAGGAGGGAAACAAATTGAAAATTTTTAAGGGAGAGTTTTATCGAATCTCTGTATTAACAGATAAGTTAGTAAGGCTAGAATACTCTCAAACTGGAAGTTTTGAGGATAGAACGACACAACTTATCTATAATAGAGATTTTGGTCAAGTTTCGTTAGATTATATCGAGACATCAAACGTACTAGATATTATGACGGACTATTTTCATCTGCACTTTAATAAAGGAGAATTTAACGCCGAAAATTTATTTATAGAATTAAAAGGAAATTTTGCCGTATATGGTAGTCGCTGGTATTTTGGTGAATCTATTGAAACGTTAAAAGGAACAGCTCGGACTCTGGATGAGGCAGATGGAGCAATCTCGTTAGAAGATGGAATTATTAGCAGAAATGGTATAGCCTTATTGGATGATTCTAAAGGATTTATTTGGGATGAACAGTCTGGTTATATTGAGAGAGAAAATCAAATTGACTTGTATTTCTTTGCTTATGGGCATGATTATAGAGGAGCAATCAGAGACTTTTACCATTTGACTGGCTCAACACCCTTGTTGCCACGATATGCTTTAGGCAATTGGTGGAGTAGGTATTGGCCATATACGTCAGATGAATATTTGAATTTAATAGACAGATTTGAAACAGAGAAAATTCCATTATCTATCGGTGTGTTAGATATGGATTGGCATATAACTGACATTCCAGCTCGTTTTGGAAGTGGCTGGACAGGATATAGTTGGAATAGAAACTTAATACCTAATCCAGAACAGTTATTGCAACAACTTCATGATAGAAAGTTAAAACTCTCCTTAAATGTACATCCTGCTGATGGTATACGGGCTTATGAAGAAGCTTATCCTCGAGTCGCCAAACGATTAGGGTTAAATGTAGAATTAGAGGAACATGCTATTTTTGATTTTTTTAATCCCTCTTTTAGGGAATCCTACTTTAAAGATGTTCATTATGAGCTAGAAAAGCAGGGAGTAGATTTTTGGTGGATTGACTGGCAACAAGGGACTCAAGGTATGTTGGATCCACTGTGGCTTTTAAACCATTATCACTATCAGGATAGTTGTAAAAATGCAGAAGGTGGCTTAATTTTATCAAGGTATGCAGGTCCTGGTAGTCACCGCTACCCTGTTGGTTTTTCAGGGGACACTATTATTAGTTGGAATTCCTTAAGATTTCAACCTTATTTTACAGCGACAGCATCTAATATCGGTTATAGTTGGTGGAGTCATGATATCGGTGGGCACATGCTGGGGGATTATGACGAAGAGCTACAAACTAGATGGCTACAGTTTGGCGTTTTTAGTCCGATTACTCGCTTACATAGTTCTAGAAGTCCCTTCAATAGTAAAGAACCTTGGTTTTTTTCAGAAACAACATCTAAGATTATGAAGAAATACCTTCGTTTGAGACATCAGATGATTCCCTATCTATACACTATGAATGTAAAGACACACGAGGAAGGTGCTCCATTAATCAGCCCAATGTATTATTTCTACCCAGAGAATAATGAGAGCTATAATGTTCCAAATCAATACTTTTTTGGAACAGAACTGATGGTGGCTCCCATTGTAGAAAAGATGGATTTGGCATTCCAATCTGCAAAAGTGGATGTATGGTTCCCTGAAGGTGAATGGTATGACTTCTTTTCAGAGAAAAAATATACAGGTGGTGTGAAGTTGAGTGTCTATAGAGACATTTCGACTATACCTGTGTTTGCAAAAAGTGGTGCAATCATTCCCTTGGTTGGTTCTGAGATAGGTATGGGTGTTGATTTACCTGAAGTTGTAGATTGGTATGTATTCCCAGGCAAACAACATTCTTTTGAAATGATTGAAGATCAAAAAGGTCAAAGATATAAAACAAGATTATCAATCGATTGGGAAATGGGAATGGTAGAGTTAACATTACAAGGAGATTCTAGTATCATTCCAAGCAATAGAAAACATAGAATTCATTTTAAAGGAACGAATGTGTCTATAATTGAATTGCCAAATAAGAATGATACAGCTAGATTTGAATGTAAAGATAATAAAAGGACATCCCTAAATGATGAAGTTTTTAGACTACTAAAGACAGCTTCTCTTCCATATGAATTAAAAGATAGATTGTTAAATCAATTCATCAATGCCCAAAATTCTCATGACTTAATGAATATCTTGCATCATCAGGATAAGGAATTGAGAGGGCGTTTGTTAGAAATAATATTTACTAGCAAAAACTAATTGAGAAATTTCGTACACAATTTCTATTCTTTAATTACTAATTATTTATTTTTTAATGTGTAACAGTTTTACATCTCTATGCTTATTGGCTTGTATTTTAGTAATGACAAGTTTGGCATAGGGATTTTTTTGTTTATTGAAGAGGAGAGGCTAAGATGAGTAAGTTTCAAGTTTTGAAATATGTTTTAAACTAAACAAGAGCAAATTTTTAAAGGTGATTTCTCAAAGTAACTTTCTCTTGCCTGACCGAAGTGGAAGTTAGTCTGAAATGGATTTTTATGATGGAATTAAGTATGAGACGTGTGGGCTTGTCAGAAAATTTTCTAAAAAAACATGATTTGTTTGACATTTATTTGAAAATTCTGTAAAATGAATTGTTATATCGTTAAAGGAGAATATGTATGGAAAAACAGAAAACATTTTTTGGACATCCTATGGGCTTGTCCACGCTCTTCTTTACAGAGATGTGGGAACGCTTTTCTTACTATGGGATGCGAGCTATCCTACTTTACTATATGTACTATAGTGTGCAAGATGGTGGGTTGGGGATGGATAAGACCACGGCTGCATCGGTTATGGCGATTTATGGCTCGCTGGTATTTTTGTCCTCGGTTGTCGGTGGTTTTGTCAGTGACCGTATTTTAGGAAGCCGTAAGACTGTCTTTTACGGTGGGATTCTGATTATGCTAGGGCATATTGCTTTGGCAACACCTTTTGGACAAATGGCTCTCTATTTTTCTATTGCCTTGATTATCTTTGGAACTGGATTTTTAAAACCCAATATCTCAGATATGGTTGGGGGAATTTATGAGAAAGAGGATGATAGACGGGATGCAGGTTTTAGTATCTTTGTCTTTGGTATTAACTTAGGTGCCTTCGTTGCCCCTTATCTAGTGGGTTATCTAGGTCAGGAAGTCAATTTCCACCTAGGTTTCTCACTAGCTGCCATTGGGATGTTCTTTGGTCTGGTGAAGTATGTTTTAGATGGGAAGAAGTATCTGCCTGAATCAAGCCTTTACCCCACTGATCCCCTTTCACAGAAGGAGCAGCAGACCTTGATTAAACGCTTGCTGATTACACTTGTCGTGGTTATTCTCGTGGTTATAGGTCTAGTCTTTACTCACCAGTTTAACGTGGATATGATTGTTAATATCTTTACAGTGATTGCGGTAATCATTCCAATCTACTATTTCTTCAAGATTTTATCTAGTCAGAAAATAACTGCCACTGAGAGATCCCGAGTATTTGCCTACATTCCTTTATTTATCGCTGGAGTACTCTTCTGGTCTATTGAGGAGCAGGGGTCTGTTGTTCTCGCTCTATTTGCGGATGATCAAACTCGACTTTACTTTGATGTATTTGGGAATCAGATTCATTTCCCATCTAGCTTTTTCCAAAGTATCAATCCACTTTTCATTATGATTTATGTGCCGATTTTTGCATGGTTATGGGGGAAAATGGGTAAAAAGCAACCGTCCTCTTCTAAGAAATTTGCTTATGGTTTATTTGCGGCAGGTTTATCCTTCTTGTGGATGACGTTACCAGGGATGCTCTTTGGGACAGATGCTAAGGTCAGTCCTTTCTGGTTGATTATGAGTTGGGCTATTGTGATTGTGGGGGAAATGTTGATTTCTCCGATTGGTCTATCAGTCACTAATAAGCTAGCACCAAAATCCTTCCAAGCACAAATGATGTCTATCTGGTTCTTGAGTAATGCTGCTGCCCAAGCTATCAATGCTCAAATTGTAAAATTTTATACGAGCGAAACTGAAGTTGCTTACTATGGAATTGTTGGAGGGATTACAATTGTATTCGGTATTATCTTACTCTTCTACGTTCCACGTATTGAAAAACTAATGTCTGGTATCAAATAGAGAAAAACTGGAATTTCTGTAGGAATTCTAAAACTTAGATCAATTATTTATTCAAAGGATTTAGTTCTGTATTGTATAGGGCTAGATCCTTTTAGTTTGATTAATACTCTTCGAAAATCTCTTCAAACCGCGTCAACGTCGCCTTGCCGTAGATATGTGACTGACTTTGTCAGTCTTATCTACAACCTCAAAGCAGTGCTTTGAGCTGACTTCGTCAGTTCTATCTGCAACCTCAAAACGGTGTTTTGAGCTAACTTCGTCAGTCTTATCTACTACCTCAAAACAGTGTTTTGAGCAATCTGCGGCTAGTTTTCTAGTTTGCTCTTTGATTTTCATTGAGTATAAAACTCACGATGTTTCTGATTTTCCTAGTAGACATTTGTCTACATTTTTTATATAATAAAATTAAACCAAATTGGTTGATTTTTATGAAGTGACGCAACTAAAAATTAGTCTTTCTAAGAGAGATAATATCCATTAAAGCATCATAATAGGAGGTGAAGTATGTATCAGCCAGAAAAATTAAAGGCTCGAAGGAAAGAGTTAAAACTGACACAGAAGGAGATCGCAGAGCAACTTGGGATTAGTTTCCAGGCTTACTCAGCTTGGGAACGTGGAGTCAAAGAACCGTCTAAGGAGAAGGTAGCTCAGCTAGAGAACATTTTAAAAGTACCAAAAGGATATTTTACTCAGATCGAGATTGTCCGTCTCTACAATAGTCTCTCTAAGCAAGGGCAGGAGAAGGTTGTTCTCTATGCTCGCAACCTATCTCAAGAGGAGCAAGTCCAGAAAGTGACAGATATGCCAGAGCGCCTCTACGAGTACCGTGTTTATGAACGCATGTCAGCGGGGATTGGGGCTTCGGTCTACGATGATCGGAATTTTGATACGGTTTACTTTAATGAGGAGTTGGCCCATGATTTTGCGTCATGGGTGTCTGGGGACTCCATGGAACCTAAATACCAAAATGGCTCCGTGGCTCTGATTCGAGAGACAGGATTTGACTATGACGGGGCGGTTTATGCAGTGGTTTGTAACAACCAGACCTATATTAAACGGGTTTATAGAGAGGAGAAAGGATTGCGTCTGGTCTCTATCAATCCTAAATACAAGGATATTTTCATCTCCTATGAGGAAGAACCTCGGATTGTGGGGATTATCGTTGGGAACTTCGTGCCGATGGAGGGCTAGCCAATGGGCTACTTTGATTATTCCAGAGAGCCTAAAAGTGACATTGCCTTTGTCGATATGAAATCCTTTTATGCCAGTGTTGAGTGCGTGAAAAGGGGCTTGCATCCGCTAAAAACCTCGCTTTGTGTCATGAGTCGCGCGGATAATTCAACTGGTCTTATCCTAGCCTCCTCTCCCCTGTTTAAGAAGATTTTTGGCAAGTCAAATGTTGGTCGGGCCTATGATCTGCCCTTTGATGTCAAGACCCGCAAATTTTCCTACTATAATGCTAGAAAGCAAGGGCTACCTACCGACTCAGACTATGTTCGCTACATCGAAAATTGGGCTCAAGTCACCTTGATTGTGCCACCTCAGATGGGCGAGTACATTGCAATCAATATGGAAATCCAGCGAATCTTTCAGAATTATGGCAGTCCAGATGATATTTATCCTTACTCTATCGATGAGGGCTTTATTGACCTGACTAGTTCGCTCAACTATTTTATCCCAGACAAGAGTCTCTCTCGTAAAGACAAGCTGGATTTGCTATCTGCTCGTATTCAGAGGGATATTTGGAGGAAGACAGGAATCTACTCTACAGTAGGTATGTCCAATGCCAATCCCTTACTGGCTAAGTTGGCTCTGGATAATGAAGCCAAGCACACTCCGACCATGAGGGCCAACTGGTCTTACCAGGATGTGGAAGAGAAGGTCTGGGCCATCCCTAAGATGACGGATTTTTGGGGGATTGGCAGGCGAATGGAGAAACGCTTGTATGCTCTGGGGATTTTTTCCATCAAGGAATTGGCAACCAGCAATCCCGACCAGCTAAAGAAAGTTCTGGGTCAGGCTGGTCTGCGTTTGTGGTTTCATGCTAACGGGATTGATGAGAGCAATGTTCATAAGCCCTATAAAGCCAAATCCAAGGGATTGGGGAATTCTCAAATCTTGCCGAGAGACTACGTGAAGCTAAGGGATATTGAAATTATTCTCCGGGAAATGGCGGAGCAGGTAGCTATTAGACTGAGAAGGGCGGGTAAGAAAACAAGCCTTGTCTCTATCTATGTCGGATTCTCTAAACAGGAGGTCAGACCGTCTATTCACACACAAATGAAGGTCGAACCGACCAATAATACTGCTGTCTTAACGGATTATGTTTTGAAGCTATTTCATAGTAAATACACTTCTGGAGCGGTCAGAAGGGTCGGAGTCAACTATTCAGGATTTGTGGACGAGTCCTTTGGTTTGATCTCCCTCTTTGATGATGTTGACAAGTTAGAAAAAGAAGAAAGGCTCCAGACGGCTATTGACTCCATTCGGGAACAATTTGGTTTCACTTCTCTCTTAAAGGCCAATGCACTGGAAGAAGCCTCTAGGAGCCTTGCCAGAAGCAAGCTGATTGGGGGACATTCTGCTGGAGGATTAGACGGATTACAATGATTGATCGTTCTTATTTACCTTTTCAATCTGCGCGAGATTATCAAGATCCAGGTATGCAGAAATGGATGGGATTTTACCTTTCAGAACATAGCAGTTCGCTTAGGGAAGAAAAAAATAGAGAAGATATCTCCATTTCTCTCTCAATGGAAGAGAAAGTTTTACTTGTTCGGCAGCTTTATACGAATGCATTTCCTGCAACGTTTGTTTTTAAGTTTTCTAATCAAAGAAAAGTAGTCTCGGGTACTATTAAAGAGATTGGGAAAGAGTTTATATCTATTAAGTCAGAAACTAGTTTTCTTCGTTTAAGAAGGGAAGATATACTCGATATCCAGATAGAAGGTGAGGAATTACATGAATCGTAAAGAATTATATGATGATAAATTGCAGCTAGATTATTTTTCTGATTCTTATTTACGGTTTGAATCAGATTTTTACAAGTATTCCGCTCTAGATATACCATTAACATTTATCACTGATGATATTTTACGCACAATGGCTATGTCTCAAAAACATTATTTTAAACTTAACAAAAACAAATCTTTAGACGGTCGTGACCACTATTTTGTTTTTTCTATCAAGATGAACAAAGACAGTAGTGGCATTAGACAGTATGAATATCAGAGACATTGTTTTAGTTTGTAAGAGTCCAATAGGGCTCTTTTTTCTGTGATAATTTTATCAAAAAGTATTTGTTATACTTTTTGTAATTTAGATTTATATTGGGGTTTTGGGGGCGAAGCCACCAAGTTATCTTATCGTTAGCTGTTAAAACTGGAAAGTTCTGGGCAGCTGGCAATTTTACAAATCTGCAAGAAAATACTGCCACTTTAAACAAGATGGCAGAAATCGTTGTAAGCTTACAAAGTGAGAATCAAGATATCAAGAGACTAGCTAAGTATGAATGTTCTAAAATGAATTTATCGCAGGACATAACGATTGGACAGATTGAATCTGAGATTAAATGGTTACAGAATCAGCTAGACAATAAAATCGAAGAATACGAAAATGCGGTGAGGAAATTGGAGGAATTAGTGAAGATATTAAATAAAAGGTACTTGAGTAAAATAGAAAAAATACTAGATGAGCTTTGATATTACAAAATTATTGCTATTTGTACCGAGAGAACAAAAAAGAAATTGTCATCTGCTTATACAAACTATATCTAAAAGGTTTTGTGTTATAATAAAATTATATAGAATTTTAAGTTTTCTCAAAAACTTTCTATAACTAAGAACACATAAGGAGGTAAAATGGTGAAGCGTTCTAAAATAACAAAAGTTTTTCAGCTTTCACTCGTCATCATATTTATTTTAGTCTTGTTAGGGCTCTTTGTTCCCCAGCAGTTTCAAAATATTAGTTCTTATTTAAAAAATCTCTTAACAACTAGTGTTGGCTGGTTTTACTTGTTATTGGTTACGGGGATTTTAGTTTTTTGTGTCTTTTTAATTGTAAGTCCGATAGGGCAGATTCGTTTGGGTAATCCCACGAGTCGGCCAGAGCATTCGACGACGTCATGGATTGCCATGATGTTTTCTGCTGGAATGGGGATTGGTCTGGTCTTCTATGGGGCAGCAGAGCCTTTGAGTCACTTTGCTATCTCGACGCCCAATGCAGAAATAGGCAGTGCGGATGCTCTCGCAGATGCTTTTCGCTTTACTTTTTTTCATTGGGGATTTCATGCTTGGGCGGTCTATGCTCTGGTGGGATTGTCTTTGGCTTATTTTGGCTTTCGTAAACGGGAGAAATATCAGCTCTCAGTCGTCTTTAAGCCTCTTTTTGGAAAATATGCGGACGGACCAATAGCAACCATTATCGATACCATCACCATTATTGCAACAGTGATTGGGGTAGCGACAACGCTCGGCTTTGGTGCCTCACAAATCAATGGTGGTCTCTCCTATGTCTTTGGTATTCCTAATAATAGTCTTGTGCAAGTCATCATTATCATCATTGCGACAATTCTTTTTCTTATTTCAGCCTTATCAGGTTTAGGAAAGGGTGTTAAAATCCTATCTAATACAAACTTGATTTTAGCTGTTGTCTTGCTTGCTGGAGTCATAGTTTTGGGGCCAACGGTTAAGATATTTGACACCATGACAGACTCTATCGGCCTTTATTTTCAAAACTTCTTCCGTATGAGTTTTCGGGCGGCGGCTTTTGATGAGACCAAGCGGGATTGGATTAACCAATGGACCATTTTTTACTGGGCATGGTGGATTTCCTGGTCACCTTTTGTGGGCGTCTTTATTGCCCGTATCTCAAAAGGTCGGACTATTCGCGAATTTTTGACAGTAGTGCTTTTGACACCAACAGTCCTTAGTTTTATCTGGTTTTCTGCTTTTGGTACCTTATCTACTTCACTACAAGATTCGGGGGTTGATTTGATACATTTTGCCACAGAAGAAATTCTTTTTGCATCTTTTAATGAATATCCTCTGGGAAGTGTCCTTTCACTCCTGGCAATTATTTTAGTTTTAACCTTCTTTGTGACCTCAGCGGATTCTGCCACCTATGTTTTGGCCATGTTGTCTGAAGATGGCAATCTAAAACCAAGTAATCGTAAAAAGGTGATTTGGGGTGTCATGCTGGCCTTGATTGCTATTGCACTCATGTTTTCTGGTGGATTGACAGCTTTACAAAACACGCTCATTATTGTCGCTTTGCCATTTTCCATAGTACTAGTGTTGATGATGTGGTCGCTTATGAAAGAGTTATATCACGAAAAAGAGCAAATGGGACTCGCCATTACACCAGATCGATATCCTGAGAAGAATCAACCGTTTAAATCTTATGAGGAAAATTAGGAGGATGGCATAGAGTTAAGAGTGCTTCGTTATTTTATTACTATTGCTGAGGAGGGGAGTATCTCCAAGGCAGCTGAGAAGCTGATGATTACTCAGCCGACACTCAGTCGTCAGTTATAGGATTTGGAGCAGGAACTTGGGGCTCTAGTCTGTATTGAGGGGGCTGTCAAAAACAGAATCGATGCTGAGGGAACTTTTGTCCCTATGGAGCCTTCTCTCAACTTTGAGACGATATTAGTCTGGAAGGAAAGTCGCTATCTTTCTCTTGTGGCGCAAGAATTTTTAAAGCGGATTAAAGTTTATTATTCAGCAGAGTTATTCTAAAGAAATAATAAACTAGTAACGGGGCGGCCAGAATCATTCTGTTTTATATATACTAAGACATCCATAGAAATTTATGGATGTTTTTTGATTTATATATAGAAAAAGAGAAGACCGGCTGGTCTTCTCTTTGGGGGAACTAGAATCATTGAAAAGAATGAAGTAAAGATTTTAATTAGTCTTTGAAATTCTTTTGGAAGATGAGTAGAGACAAGACTGAAGTAATAGCAGCTAAGAATAAGAAGGCATTTGCTTCTTGCTCTCCAGTTTCTGGGAGTTGTTTTTCCTTGTTTTGTTTAACTGTAGTGGTAATAGGGGCTTTTTCATCTTTTGCTGGTGAATCCTCTGTTACAACAGTAGGAACTACTTTTTCAGTTTTTGTTGGTGAATCTTTTGTCACAATAGCAGGAGAAGATTTTTCTGCTTTTCTTGGTAGCTCAGTCTCAGGAAGAGTTACTGTTGGAGATGTATCTGTTCCTACAGATCTTTGTTGAGTCCCAACTTCAATCACTCGGTCTAGAGCTGGAGTTGATTCAGTTTGGACCACTCTGCGATTACTACCATCTACTTCGACGTACTCGACAAGTAGACCATCTTTCCCTTCGGATAGAATTTGTTCTTTCCCGTGATCTAATTGTGGATTTTCACGACGGATAGTATTAAATGGAATTGTTCTTTTAACAATTTCTAAACTTGGAAGTTGGAAGATAAGGTCCTTGACTCCTTCTTCAGGACTTGAAGAAGTAATTGGTTTTTCAGGTTCTTTTGGTAGAAGGTACTCAGGAAGAGTTACAACTGGTGGAGTATCTGTTCCTACAGAGCTTTGTTTAGACCCAACTTCGATGATGCGATCATGAGCCGGTGTATTTTCTGTTTGGAGAACTTTGCGATTATTTCCATCTACTTCAACATACTCGATTATAGCTCCCTCTTTACCTTCGGATAGGACTTGTTCTTTCCCTTTCTCTAATTGTGGATTTTCACGATGGATAGTCTTGAATGGTACTACCTTTTTAATCATTTCTAAACTTGGGAGTTGGAAGACAAGATCCTTGACTCCTTCTTCAGGAGTTGAGGTAGAAATTGGTTTTTCAGGTTGTTTAGGTTCTACAGGTTGTTCAGGTTGTTCAGGTTGATCTGGAGTTGGATCATCACCAGGTTTTTGGTAATTTTCATCCTTGCTAAGAATATCTTGTAAAGTAGTGACTGTTAACATCACATCTTGTACATTTACAACATCAGAATTTAGCTGTCTAGTAAGTTTATTAAGGTTAGACTTAAATGCTTGGCGTGCAGTTGCTGTATTTTTCAAACCACTTGGATCGAAGTTAGATAAGTCGTCTTTCCATTTAGAGAGAGAGCGAATAATATCTTCTTTGCTGTATAGTTCTCTACCGTCTCCAAAAGTGATGAATCGGTCAACTTGGATACCAATATTTTGTGTTATGTCGTTATGGTCAGAATCAAGCTGTAAGGTTACTGCATGTAAATTTTCATCAAGTCCTTTTAAGCTGACCAAAGTTTGATCGCCTTGGCGTTCAGTAGCATGTCCACTAAAGTATTTTTTATCATTCACAATTGACGAATGACCCATTCCATCTTGGTATTGGACTTCCTTACCATCAAGCAATACTTTATAGATACCATGACCTGGGTCGACAAAACCTTTGATTTCTAGTCCTGTACCGTAAAAGTAAGCTGTTACAGCTGTCGTAGTCTTTTGATCATCTGTTAAATGATTAAATGAAGCCCAAGACTCAGTTTGTTTGTACTTATCTGGGGAATTTGTTTCATGCTTCCATCCAGGGCTATAATCCAATTGGCTAACTTGGTCATCATAACTAGTCTGGTCTTTCTTGAGTAACTCAGCATTCATTACTTGAATAGTAGAGTCAGTAGTGAAGCCGAGTAAGGCTCCATCAGATACAGAAGTGAGTTTAGCTTTGAAATCAAAGATTGCATCTTCTTGTTCTTTGAAGTCGATAGTTGGGACAGTAACTATTTTTTCTGTTTCCCCATCATTAAATGTGACATCCTTTGTAGTGTCTTGGTAGACTTTCCCGTGAACCCCTGTTCCAGGTTCAGTGATAAAGCGAACAGTGGCTAACCCTTTGCTTCCACCTACACGTTTAATCTTAACAGTGACTGGTTTTCCTTTTTCGATGTCGTAGCTAGCAGACTCTAGTTCAAACATACCTCTACTATCATTATTTAAGGAATAGATTCCTTCTGTAGCTATTGGTTCACCTGTTTTATTAACGAGAGTAATAGTATGTTCTCCTGGTTCCAAATCACCTGTTTCAAAGACTTTTTGGCTACGTTTGCGAGTACTGTTTTTAGTCTGTACATCAGCAACCTTTTGTCCGTCAACATACACGGACATTTCTCCGTGTCCTGGGTCCACTGTCGAGACTACATATGCTTTAGTTCCTGTGAAATGATAGGTTGCTTTAGCATCTTTCTGATTGGTCCACATAGAAGTGCCACGAATACCTTCAGATTCATTATTCCAAGTTGTTTCAGCTGTATCTGCTGTTGTGTTTGAGTGATATTCTAGACCAAGAGGATAACCGTCAGTCTTTTCGATATTACTTGGTGTCTTATAGACTGAGAAGTTGTTTAAGATAGGGGTAGCCTGTGCTCCTGTGATAGTAACACGGATTTTTTGTGCTTCGATAGGTTTTCCTTGGATTAAGCGCCGGTAGCCAACTGTTGCACCTTCTCCATAAGTGACCCAGCGACCGTTGATTTCAACTTCAATCTTAAATCCAGAAATACGTTGTCCCTTAGCGATATCCTCTTTAAATTCAACGACATCAAAGCGTCTCTTTTGACCTAAATCTACTGTGAAACTACCAGTTGTAGCATCGTTTGAGAGAGCCCAGCTGGTATCGTCTTTGCCGTCTGTAAGGTTACTTGCTTTATATAGGTGGTTTTGACGAGTAGAACTTGCTGTGACAGTCGCTCCTTTGGCGAAATCAGTTGCATACATTTGGTCTAGGGTCGCCTTGAATTCTTTCAAGCGAGCTACGTCAGCATCTGCAAATTTACCCTCTCTATTTGGTGGAATATTGAGTAGAAGCGGGGTTCCACGACCCACAGATTTGAAGTAGATATCCATCAAGTCTTTGAGTGATTTTGGTTGTTGGTTATCATGATAGAACCAACCAGAACGGATCGAAACATCAGCTTCACCTACAGAGTACATATCGCCATCAGGGTCTCCATGGTTGAGGTATTCATTTTTTACATCTTCTGTGATGTTTGCTTTTTTTACTTTGTGCCATACAGGATCACCTGCGATACCACGTTCATTTCCGATCCAACGAATACTTGTTGGTTGTGCAGAGAAGATAGCGATATCTCCTTCAGCTTCCTTAATGTATTTGAACCATTCGTCAAAGGTGTAGGTTACTTTCTGGGCACCGCTACCACGCGCACCATCCATCCAAACTTCAATGAATTTACCTTTGTTTCCGTATTTTGGATTTCCAAGAATTTCTTTTAGTTGGTTGAGATAATATTCGTTGTATTCTTTTTCTGTATCAACCTTGTATTTAGGACTATTAACATCCCATGGAGATAGATAAACCCCCATATTCATATCGTATTTAGTAGCTGATTTTGAAACTTCTTCTAAAAGGTCTCCCTTACCATCTTTCCAAGGGCTAGCAGCTACGGTATGATTTGTATATTTAGATGGGTAAATAACGAAACCGTCGTGGTGTTTCACTACCATAATGGTGCGTTTGAAGCCAGTTTCTTTAAGAGTACGAATCCATTGATCGGTGTCTAAGTTCGTTGGATCAAAGTATCCTGGATCTTCATTCCCGTGTCCCCACTCAGAGTCAGTGTAGGTATTCATGCCGTAGTGGATGAAAGCAGCTAATTCTTCTTTATGATAGTCTAATTGTGCTTTACTTGGGAGAGGGCCGTAGTTACCGATTTCGGTTTCTTTATCTTCTGGATGGGTGACGGGCGAATCATTTGTAGTTGGATTGGAGTTATCAGAGATTGATTCATATTCAAATACGACCGAATTTACTCCTTTGTGCTGAATACTTGATTCCAATGTTGTCTTAACTGGACGGTAGCCAGCGATTTCTTTTGCATGGAAAGTGTTGACAAAAGAAACATCGTATTCCATTCCATTATTGTTGTCCGCAGTTACTTCTGTTAGATCTTTTTCGGATCCTTTCAAACGATAGTGAATTTCGAAAGAACCTTTATTCACTTTATAAACCACCTTGATGACACGTGTACCAGCAGGAACTTTGCTTACAACACTGTGGTCTTCAGTCCAGGTATCTTTTAGTTGTTTGTTGACTTTGACACCATCAATTGATACGATTTCGTATTTTTCTTTATTTTTCTCATAGAAATCAGTTTTTTCAATTTCTTTTTTGAAATCGTAAGTAAATGGGGAGTCAATCGTTGTTGATTCAATAAATTTGTCGTTTTCTTTGACAAGATTACCTTCCTCATCTTTGTGTTGGACAAGAACGCTACCGTACTCTACCCCTTTAGTTAAAGTAGCAACTCCATTTTCATTGAAAGAATATTCATTGTTACCAATTACAGCTTTTTCATTACGAAGCATATGACCTTCATTAGTGAAATAATAACGATTTCCATTATCTCCTTGGTACCAGCCCTTGACCCCATATTGGGCAATCATATCTTTAACCCATTTAAGTTGCTCAGGTGAAAGAACGAGTCCACCACCAAATCGGTCTTTTTCAGGGACTCCATTGTCAACTGTTCCGTGTTGGTGAATACCGATAACTTTTCCTTGGCTATCCAAAATACCCCCTCCAGATAAACCAGATACAGAAGTAGTTTGGTAGGTGATTCCAGTAGCTCCTTGCTCATTATAGGCTTCAACAGAGCGAATAGTACCATCCGCTTTATAAAGTTGACCAGCTACTATTGGTTGTTTGAGTTCTTTTGAGCTAGAATCTGTCGGATACCCAATCGTACTAATAGCTTCTCCGGGCTGATAGGTTTTATGATCAGCTAAAGGTGCAAAGGTTGCAGATTTATTTGGACTGGCGATTGGAAGAGGGACAGGAGTTGTTACTAAAGCAAGATCATTCTTGTATCCTTGTCCGAAGTCTTTTTTATTCCAGAAATGGATATTTTTTTCTTCGAATAAAACAGTTGTTCCAGAAGATGGGAGAGAGTTTTTCTTCTCGCTATTTGATCCAACATTATAGTAGAATTGTGCGGAATTTCCACCACGAATCTGCCCTTCTCTAGTTTCCTTGTTTTCTTCTAAGAAATTATGAGCAACTGTAAGAATTAGATTAGGTGCAACAAAAATACCAGAGCCTGAAACGATATAGCGTTGAGAGTCCCCGTTATATGTAGTGTAAATCATACTAGCAGCAGTAGCGGGTTGACCATCATAGTTGATGTGTTTAAGATCTTCACCGCCATTAATGATGGCACGATTTTCATTTCCAACTTCTTTTTTAGTTTCTTCCTTTTTTTTCAAAATGCTCTTGGTTGCAACTTGAGGACTGTCTTTCGTTTCAACAATTGCGGATGTATTTAATTGTTTTACAGGTGTATCGGGATAAGCCTGATCATTGATTTCCTCAGGAAGTAAGTCAGAAGTGGGAGTATTTGGTACAGATGTTTCTTCTACTGATTTCGCCGTATTTTCTTCCTTCTCCTCGTTCAATTCTTGAGGTGTAGAGATTAGAGGACTTTCATTCTTGGTTTCAGGTTTTGGAGTCTCAACCTCTGCGAGTTTTTCCACGTTTGGTTGAGAAGTTGGAGTTTCAATTTTTGTTTCGTCAGCGAGTGCGGTTCCAGAAGCAAAGAAAGCAAGACCAACCATGATTGAAGCAACTCCAACGGTTAATTTTCTAATGCTAAAAGTTTGTCCTTTTTCAAAAAGGTATCGATTCATAATGTACTCCTAGTTTTTATAAAAGACAGTCAGCTACTGTTTGAGCCCAAGCCTTACTTGGTATCGATCTTATTCAACAAAAAACTTCTAGTTTCTTTTCACCTCATCTCTTAAATATAAAACGCTTACATTTTTGAAGAAAAAATTTAATTCTTCTGTTCCGAATACAACATAAATAATTCTATATTATAAACACATGGTAAATATACTAGATTATCAGGAAAAATGCAATAGAGAAAGTAGACCTAATTTAAAGAAATTCTTTCACTTTTTAAAGAAAAAATACATCCTTTCAAGAATTAAACTAAATGAAAGAATGTATTCAAAAAAATCAGAGTAGTTTTTGTATTGCCTCTTCAATTTGTTTAGGGTCTGTTTTGGAGGAGAAGCGTTCAAAGACCTGACCATCACGACCGATGAGAAACTTAGCGAAATTCCATTCGACTCGTTTTCCCAGTGGGCCAGATTTTTGTTCTTTCAACCAAACATAGAGAGGATCTGCTTCCCTACCGTTGACCTTGATTTTGGCAAAACGTGGGAAGGTAGTCTGGAAATGTAGACTACAGAAGGTGTTGATTTCCTCTGCGCTGCCTGGTGCTTGTCCCATAAACTGATTGCAAGGGAAGTCTAGAATCTCAAAACCTTGTTCTTGATAGCGATCATAGAGTTCTTGAAGTCCTTGGTACTGGGGCGTTAAACCACATCCAGTAGCAGTGTTTACAACCAAGAGAATCTTACCACGATAGGTCTCTAGTGGAGTTTCTTGATTGTCTTGGTTAAAAACTGAAAAATCGTATAGTGAAGTCATTACTTGCTTTTCTCCTTCTGTTTGGTATTTTTAGGAGTTTTTTCCTCCTGTAGGGATAGAAAGCCGTAGGTCAGAGTTCCAAAAATGCTACCGATAATCAGGCCATACATCAGGAGAGGAACACTTTTATCGAATTGCACCAGCAACTTCCCAAAATCTGAAAGGGACATCTGCTGAACGAAGACTTTGTGAAAGATGAGTAAGGTAAAGAGGCCAATCTGAATACCGATAAACACAAGCCAGCTTCGGAATTTGATTTGGGCTTTGCTGTAGGTCTTGAGGATGATTTCTGACTTGTCATCTTTTTCCAGATGGAGTTCTTGGACGACTTTTTGAGTTTTTATACTCATGAACAAAATGAGTCCAAAATAGATGTAGGGCATAACATTTCGAACAATTTCTATAAAGCTTCCGAACAAAATATAGAATAGGAAGAGAATGAAGGAAGAGTAAAAGATTTGGATCATGGAACGGGCGCAAGCCTTGTAGATAACCTCTTGACGGCATTCATCAAAAGGCCCTTGTATATGAAAGAAATTTCGAAGTAGGCGAGTTGTTAAGTCTTCTTTTTTCATGGGTGATTTCTCCTAAATGAACGATGTTATTTTGTTTCTTTTACGAATTGATAGAGATAATAAAGATAAGTGATAGAAGAAAGGATAGCGATAGTGAGCAGTAAATAATACTTCCAATTGCTTGAAATGAGCGTCAGTTGTGGTAAGGATAGAATCATAAAGCATAGTGTTAAGTTGAGTATGCGCGTTTTTTGGGAGTCAATCTTTAGATAAGTCAATCCTTTGTTGAGGGCTGGAATAAAGACTAGCACGAGGAATATCTCTCTGATTGGCAAGTTCCCTGAAACGATGATGAAGATGAGCAGAGAACTGAACAAAAGATGATAGGTAAGTAAAGTTATTAGTGATTTCATAGGGCACCTCCTAATTCTCATCTTGATCTTTCTTAGCTTTTGCAATGCGACGGGAGATGAGGAACTGTATGATCGCTCCAAAGAAAATAGAACCGAGAATGCTTGACACACCATTTCTTATAGTGAGAAGAGAATGAAAATAGTCCTGACCTTCACCTATGAGTATATCGAGAAGAGGATTTATAAAAAATATCCATAGACCAAAGAACAAACCTGCTTTAAGACCTGGGTAGTGTAGTTGCTTGCTTTCTTTCTCATTCAGCATATCTAGATCAATGGCTGTGATACCTGTTTTCCTGGTTTGGGAGAGCACATAAAGAGAAGAAATTATCGAAATGCCGAGTACTACAAGAGGATAGCCGATAGCGATAATTTGCGGATATTTATAAGCGAGGAAAAAGGGAATAAGATTACCTAAAGTCATGAGGTAAAAGAGAATCACAAAGATTTTATTTCCGATGCGGTCAGCTTCACGTCGTTTGTGTTCATCAAGTGGTCCTGAAATGCCATAAATGCGTTTGATTAGTTTTTCAGTGAAGGTTTCTTTTTTCATGAGTTGGCTCCTTTTTTAAAAATTATCCTCCCAAAAGAGACTGTTGAGGTCAGTTTGGAGGCTGCGGGCGAGATTGAGACAGAGTTCCAGGGTTGGATTGTACTTGTCGTTCTCAATCATATTGATGGTTTGTCTCGAGACACCGATATCCTTGGCGAGTTCGAGCTGGGAAATGCCCAGTTCCTTGCGAAATTCTTTCACACGATTCATCTGGACTCCTTTCTAATTTGTGTCGCATATATTTGACTATATTATATTCTTCTATGGAGTGAATGTCAAGCATATTTGACATACTTCTTAAAGAAATCTTACTTGTTTTTGGTCTATTTGTCTGACTAGTGCAAGCTAGTCAGATTTGTGGTAAAATAGATAAGATATGACAAAAGAATTTCATCATGTAACGGTCTTACTCCACGAAACGATTGATATGCTTGATGTGAAACCTGACGGTGTTTACGTTGATGCGACCTTGGGTGGAGCAGGCCATAGCGAATATTTATTAAGTAAATTAAGTGAAAAAGGCCATCTCTATGCCTTTGACCAGGACCAGAATGCCATTGACAATGCGCAAAAACGTTTGGCGCCCTATATTGAAAAGGGGATGGTAACCTTTATCAAGGATAACTTCCGTCATTTACAGGCACGTTTGCGCGAAGCTGGTGTTCAGGAAATTGATGGAATTTGTTACGACTTGGGAGTGTCTAGTCCTCAATTGGACCAGCGTGAGCGTGGTTTTTCTTATAAAAAGGATGCGCCACTGGACATGCGGATGAATCAGGAAGCTAGTCTGACAGCTTATGAACTGGTGAACCACTATGACTATCATGACTTGGTTCGTATTTTCTTCAAGTATGGTGAGGATAAGTTTTCTAAACAGATTGCGCGTAAGATTGAACAAGCACGTAAAATCAAACCAATCGAGACAACGACTGAGTTGGCAGAGATTATCAAGTCTGCTAAGCCTGCCAAGGAACTTAAGAAGAAGGGGCATCCTGCCAAGCAGATCTTCCAGGCTATTCGGATTGAAGTCAATGATGAACTGGGAGCAGCAGATGAGTCCATCCAGCAGGCTATGGATATGCTGGCTCTAGATGGCAGAATATCAGTGATTACCTTCCATTCCTTGGAAGACCGCTTGACCAAGCAATTGTTCAAGGAAGCTTCAACAGTGGAAGTTCCAAAAGGCTTGCCCTTCATCCCAGATGATCTCAAGCCCAAGATGGAATTGGTGTCTCGTAAGCCAATCTTGCCAAGTGCAGAAGAATTAGAAGCCAACAACCGCTCGCATTCAGCCAAGTTGCGCGTGGCCAGAAAAATTCACAAGTAAGAGGAAAAAATGGTAGATAAGAAAGAAACAACCAGTCAATTCTTGCAAAATCGTATAAAAAAATTCTCACGTGTGGAGAAGGCTTTTTATCTTTCCATCGCTTTTACGGCTCTCGTTTTAGCAGTGAGTATCATCTTTATGCAGACACGCCTTTTGCAAGTGCAAAGTGATTTGACAAAAATCAATGCGCAGATAGAGGAAAAGAAGACAGAGCTTGATGATGCTAAGCAGGAAGTGAATGAATTGATTCGTTCAGAGCGCTTGAAAGAGATTGCGGATAAAAAAGATTTGAAATTGAATAATGAAAATATCCGAACAGCGGAGTAAGATATGAAATGGACAGAAAAAATAACCCGATTTGCGATAAAAAATCGTAAATCTCCAGCAAAAAACCGTAGGATAGTTGGCAAGTACCTCAGCTTTGTAGCTGTTGCCCTTTTCGGCCTCTTTTTGGCCAATTTTGCTTATATTATCGCAAAAGGTAATATATTTGGTACTGACTTGGTAAAAGAGGCTAAAAAGGTTCACCAAACAACCCGAACAGTTCCTGCCAAACGTGGGACTATCTATGACCGAAATGGAGTGCCTATTGCTGAAGATGCGACTTCCTATAACGTCTATGCTGTTATTGATAAAAAATACAAGTCAGCAACTGGAAAAATTCTTTATGTAGAGGATTCGCAGTTTAATAAGGTAGCTGAAGTCTTCCATAAGTATTTAGACATGGATGAAGCTTATGTGAAAGAGCAATTAGCTCAACCAAATCTGACCCAAGTTTCCTTTGGTGCAAAAGGAAATGGGATTACCTATGCCAATATGATGGCTATTAAAAAAGATTTGAAAGATGCTAGTGTGGAAGGGATTGACTTTACAACTAGCCCTAACAGAAGCTATCCAAATGGACAATTTGCTTCTAGCTTTATTGGCTTAGCCCAACTTCATGAAAATGAGGATGGTAGTAAGAGTTTGTTGGGGACTTCTGGTTTAGAGAGTTCTTTAAATACCATTCTTGCTGGGACAGACGGTATTATTACCTATGAAAAAGACCGTGTAGGAAATATCGTACCAGGTACAGAACAGGTTGCGCAGCAGACTGTAGATGGCAAGGATGTTTATACAACATTGTCTAGCCCGCTCCAATCTTTCATGGAAACTCAGATGGATGCTCTTCAAGAAAAAGTTAAAGGCAAATATGTGAATGCAACACTTGTAAGTGCTAAGACAGGTGAAATTCTTGCAACAACACAGCGCCCAACCTTTGATGCAGATACTAAGGAAGGACTTACCAAAGACTTTGTTTGGCGTGACATTCTCTATCAAAGCAATTATGAACCTGGTTCAACAATGAAAGTTATGACTCTAGCCTCTTCCATTGATAATAATACCTTCCCAAGTGGAGAATACTTCAATAGCAGTGAATTAAAAATAGCGGATGTGACGATTCGAGATTGGGATGTTAATGATGGTTTGACGACTGGTAGGATGATGACTTTCTCACAAGGTTTCGCTCTCTCCAGTAATGTTGGAATGAGTCTACTTGAACAAAAAATGGGAGATGCTACTTGGTTGGATTATCTAAACCGCTTTAAATTTGGGGTCCCAACTCGCTTTGGCTTGACAGATGAATACGCTGGTCAACTTCCAGCTGATAATATTGTCAATATTGCTCAAAGCTCATTTGGGCAAGGGATTTCAGTAACACAAACACAAATGCTTCGTGCCTTTACAGCTATTGCTAATGATGGAGTTATGCTGGAGCCAAAATTTATAAGTGCTATTTATGATACTAACAATCAGTCTGTACGAAAGTCTCAAAAAGAGATTGTAGGAAAACCTGTATCTGAAGATGCAGCGAGCTTGACTCGAACTCATATGGTATTAGTTGGGACAGATCCTCTATATGGGACTATGTATAATCATTACACAGGCAAGCCAATCATAACAGTTCCTGGACAAAATGTAGCAGTTAAATCTGGTACTGCTCAAATTGCAGATGAAAAAAATGGGGGATACTTAGTTGGTGCAACCAATTACATATTTTCAGTTGTATCAATGAATCCCGCGGAAAATCCTGATTTCATTTTATATGTGACTATTCAACAGCCTGAGCATTATTCAGCTGTCCATTTGGGAGAGTTTGCCAATCCTATCTTGGAACGAGCTTCAGCTATGAAAGAGTCTCTGAATCTTCAATCTCCTGCTAAGAATTTAGAGCAAGTAACGGCAGAATCTTCGTATGCAATGCCTAGCATCAAGGATATTTCACCTGGTGATTTGGCGGAAGCCTTACGTCGCAATATTGTGCAACCAATTGTTATTGGTACGGGAACAAAAATTAAAGAGACTTCTGTAGAAGAAGGGAAAAATCTTGTACCTAACCAGCAAGTTCTTCTTTTATCTGATAAGGTAGAAGAAATTCCAGACATGTATGGCTGGAAAAAAGAGACTGCTGAGGCCTTTGCTAAATGGTTGGATATTGAGCTGGAATTTGAAGGTTCAGGTTCTGTTGTTCAGAAGCAAGACGTTCGGACCAATACAGCTATCAAAAACATTAAAAAAATTAAATTAACTTTAGGAGACTAATATGTTTATTTCCATCAGTGCTGGAATTGTGACATTTTTACTAACTTTAGTAGGAATTCCGGCCTTTATCCAATTTTATAGAAAGGCGCAAATTACAGGCCAGCAGATGCATGAGGATGTCAAACAGCACCAGGCAAAAGCTGGGACTCCTACAATGGGAGGTTTGGTTTTCTTAATTGCTTCTGTTTTAGTCGCTTTCTTTTTCGCCCTATTTAGCAACCAACTCAGCAATAATGTCGGTATGATTTTATTTATCTTGGTTCTTTATGGTTTAATCGGATTTTTGGATGACTTCCTCAAGGTCTTCCGCAAGATCAATGAGGGGCTTAATCCTAAGCAGAAATTTGCTCTCCAGCTTCTAGGTGGAGTTATCTTCTACCTTTTCTATGAGCGCGGTGGCGATATGCTTTCTGTCTTTGGTTACCAAGTGCATCTAGGGATTTTCTATATTTTCTTTGCTCTTTTCTGGCTAGTCGGTTTTTCAAACGCAGTCAACTTGACAGACGGAATTGATGGTCTAGCTAGTATTTCTGTTGTGATTAGTCTATCTGCTTATGGAGTTATTGCCTATGTGCAAGGTCAGATGGATATTCTTCTAGTGATTCTTGCCATGATTGGTGGCTTACTTGGTTTCTTCGTCTTTAACCATAAGCCAGCTAAGGTCTTTATGGGAGATGTTGGAAGTTTAGCCTTAGGTGGAATGCTGGCAGCTATTTCTATGGCCCTCCACCAAGAATGGACTCTCTTGATTATTGGAATTGTTTATGTCTTTGAAACGACTTCAGTTATGATGCAAGTCAGTTATTTCAAACTGACAGGTGGTAAACGTATTTTCCGTATGACGCCTGTGCATCACCATTTTGAGCTTGGAGGATTGTCTGGTAAAGGAAATCCTTGGAGTGAGTGGAAGGTTGACTTCTTCTTTTGGGGAGTGGGGCTTCTAGCAAGTCTTTTGACGCTAGCAATTTTATATTTGATGTAAGAATGACACCCTGATGTTTCAGGGTGTTTTTGCGTTTAAATACTCAATGAAAATCAAAGATCAAACTAGGAAGCTAATCGCAGGCTACTCAAAGCACAGCTGAGAGGTCGTAGATAAAACTGATGAAAGTTAGTCACATATACCTATAATACTTAGGTTCAGCCGAATCTGACGTATTTTGAAGATAGTTTCGAAGAGTATAAAAATTATTGGTCAATCAAAGTCAAATTTATTGACCTTTTCTGACTAATGTAGTATATTATAAACGTGAGGTAAATGAAAGCCTTACTAGAACACTTATACTCAAGGAAAATCAAAGATCGAACTAGGAAGCTAGTCGCAGGCTACTCAAAGCATAACTGAGAGGTCGTAGATAAAACTGGTGAAAGTCAGTCACATATACCTATAATACTTAGGTTCAGGCGAATCTGACGTGTTTTGAAGATAGTTTCGAAGAGTATAAAAATTATTGGTCAATTAAAGTCAAATCTCTTGACCTTTTCTGACTAATGTAGTATATTA
The DNA here is from genome assembly GCF_009731465.1 of Streptococcus sp. 116-D4. Taxonomy (NCBI): domain Bacteria; kingdom Bacillati; phylum Bacillota; class Bacilli; order Lactobacillales; family Streptococcaceae; genus Streptococcus; species Streptococcus sp. 116-D4. Next base: position 1,611,319 of record NZ_AP021887.1, on the reverse strand, counting down.
TAAACGTAGGGTAAATCAAAGCCTTACTAGAACACTTATTTAAAGTAAAATAGAAAGAGGTGGGTCTATGTTTAATCTAGAAGTTTTCAGAAGTAAAGATAGTCTACTCCTGCTTGAAAAAGAAAAACCAGAAATAGTACGTAGAGTAGCGATTTAGCTAGTCTAAATTTTTTAAAACAAAGGTCAAAGATAGTCAATGTCAGTAATCATAACGAAGAAAAACAAAAAGAGGTAATGAATATGAACAACAACTTTAATAATTTTAACAACATGGATGATTTATTTAACCAATTGATGGGCGGTATGCGAGGATACAGTTCTGAAAATCGCCGTTACTTGATTAATGGACGTGAAGTAACACCTGAGGAATTTGCTCACTATCGTGCCACTGGTCAATTAGCAGGAAATGCAGAAACTGATAGCCAAATGCCACAACAGGCTTCAGGTATCAAACAAGACGGTGTTCTTGCAAAACTGGGTCGAAACTTGACAGCTGAAGCTCGTGAGGGCAAGCTGGATCCTGTTATCGGACGAAACAAGGAAATTCAAGAAACATCTGAAATTCTTTCACGCCGTACCAAGAACAATCCTGTTTTAGTCGGAGACGCAGGTGTTGGTAAGACAGCCGTTGTCGAAGGTTTAGCGCAAGCTATTGTGAATGGTGATGTTCCAGCAGCCATCAAGAATAAAGAAATTATCTCTATTGATATTTCAGGTCTTGAAGCTGGTACTCAGTATCGTGGTAGCTTTGAAGAAAATATTCAAAACTTGGTAAATGAAGTTAAAGAAGCTGGAAACATTATCCTCTTCTTCGACGAAATCCATCAAATCCTGGGTGCAGGTAGTACAGGTGATGGTCAAGGATCTAAAGGTCTTGCTGATATCTTGAAACCAGCTCTTTCACGTGGTGAATTGACAGTGATTGGTGCAACAACTCAAGACGAATACCGCAACACTATTTTGAAAAATGCTGCCCTTGCTCGTCGTTTCAACGAAGTCAAGGTCAATGCTCCTTCAGCAGAGGATACATATAAAATTCTTCAAGGAATTCGTGACCTCTATCAACAACACCACAATGTTATTTTGCCAGATGAAGTCTTGAAAGCTGCCGTTGATTACTCTGTTCAATATATTCCACAACGTAGCTTGCCGGATAAGGCTATTGATCTTGTGGATGTGACAGCCGCTCACTTGGCAGCACAACATCCTGTAACAGATGTGCATGCTGTTGAACGAGAAATCGAAGCAGAAAAAGACAAGCAAGAAAAAGCAGTTGAAGCAGAAGATTTTGAAGCAGCTCTAAACTATAAAACACGCATTGCAGAATTGGAAAAGAAAATCGAAAACCACACAGAAGATATGAAAGTGACTGCAAGTGTCAACGATGTGGCTGAATCTGTAGAACGAATGACCGGTATTCCAGTGTCACAAATGGGAGCATCAGACATCGAACGTTTGAAAGATATGGCTCATCGCTTGCAAGACAAGGTAATCGGTCAAGATAAGGCAGTTGAAGCTGTGTCTCGTGCTATCCGTCGTAACCGTGCTGGTTTTGATGAAGGCAATCGCCCAATTGGCAGCTTCCTCTTCGTCGGACCTACCGGTGTCGGTAAGACTGAGTTGGCCAAACAATTAGCACTCGATATGTTTGGAACCAAGGATGCAATCATCCGTTTGGACATGTCAGAATACAGTGACCGTACAGCCGTATCTAAATTGATTGGTACAACAGCAGGCTATGTGGGTTATGATGACAATAGCAATACCTTGACAGAACGCGTCCGTCGCAATCCATACTCAATCGTCCTTCTCGACGAAATTGAAAAGGCTGACCCTCAAGTCATCACCCTTCTCCTTCAAGTTTTAGACGATGGTCGTTTGACAGATGGTCAAGGTAACACTGTCAACTTCAAGAATACGGTGATTATCGCAACTTCAAACGCAGGCTTTGGTTACGAAGCTAACTTGACAGAAGATGCGGACAAACCAGAATTGATGGACCGTTTGAAACCATTCTTCCGTCCAGAGTTCCTCAACCGCTTTAACGCAGTCATTGAGTTCTCACACTTAAGCAAAGAAGATCTTTCTAAGATTGTAGATTTAATGCTGGTTGAAGTTAACCAAACTTTGGCTAAGAAAGAGATCGACTTGGCAGTGAGTGACGCCGCCAAAGAATATATGACCGAAGAAGGTTACGATGAAGTCATGGGTGTTCGTCCACTCCGTCGTGTGGTTGAACAACAAATCCGTGACAAAGTCACAGACTTCCACTTGGATAATCTTGATGCTAAGCATCTTGAAGCCGATATGGAAGATGGCGTTTTGGTCATTCGTGAAAAAGCCTAACCCAAAATTTTGAGAATAAAAAAGAAGGAACCAGCAGAAAAAACTGGTTCCTTTTTTTGTATTTAGATCACATGACGTTCAAAGGCATCATCTGAAATCCCTTGTTCCAAGATGAGCTTCGCCCATTCTTTAGCAGAAAAGAGACTATGGTCCTTGTAGTTTCCACAAGATTCGATGGTTGTTCCAGGGACATCTTCCCAAGTAGTAGTTTCGGCGATTTCTTTGAGCGAATCCTTGATAACAGCCGCAATTTCAGCGCTGGTGTGGCGCCCCCACATAATCATGTGGAAGCCTGTGCGACAACCAAATGGTGAACAGTCAATCATACCGTCGATGCGGGTACGGATGAGTTTGGCCAAGAGGTGCTCGATAGTGTGAAGGCCAGCAGTAGGGATAGAGTCTTCGTTTGGTTGCACTAAACGAATATCATAATTGGAAATGATATCACCTTTTGGTCCTGTTTCTTCCCCAATCAAGCGAACATAGGGTGCTTTAACAATAGTGTGGTCAAGTTCAAAACTTTCAACAATAACTTCTTTTGACATGGTAAATCCTTTCAGTTTTCTCTTTTCATTATAACATAAAGCTGGCTCCTGAGACAGAGAGAAAACCTCTCCGAGGGTGGAGAGGTTTGAATTGTTATTTACGATACAAGCGGTCGTATTGGTAGTAAGGGTCAAAGGTTACGTTGATTCCTAGTTTACGAAGGACATTCTTGTCTTCATCTGTCAAGATGATGGTTGAGTGGGCTTCGCTTCCTTTGAGGTTACCAAGCTCTTCCATAGCGCGGGCAGCGTCAGGATTTTCTGTAGCTGTGATAGCAAGTGCAATCAGGATTTCATTTGAATGCAGGCGTGGATTGCGGCTACCTAGATGATTGATTTTAAGACCTTGGATGGGTTTCACCACTTCTGGTTCGATTAGTTTTACTTCTTTCGCAATGTTAGCTGATTTCTTGATGGCGTTGATCAAAGCAGCGGCTGTTGGACCAAAAAGTTCTGAATTCTTACCAGTGACAATTTCTCCGCTTGGCAATTCAAGGGCTAGGGCTGGTCCGCCAGTTTCTTCTGCCTTTTGACGCGCAACAACAGCAACCTTGCGGTCTGTAGGTGTGATACCGAGGTCGTTCATAAGTAACTCGATTTTCTTGACAGCAGCTTCGCCCACTTTTTCGGCTTTGAAGTCAAGAACAGTTTGATAGTAACGGCGGATGATTTCTTGTTTAGAAGCTTCGATAGCAGCTTCATTATCAGTAATAGCAAAGCCAACCATGTTGACACCCATATCTGTTGGAGAAGCGTATGGAGATTCTCCTAGGATGCGTTCCAACATGCGTTTGAGAACTGGGAAAATTTCAATATCACGGTTGTAGTTGACAGTGGTTTCTTCGTAGGTTTGGAGATGGAAGGGGTCAATCATGTTGACATCATCAAGGTCAGCTGTGGCAGCCTCGTAGGCCAAATTGACTGGGTGATGAAGGGGAAGATTCCAAACTGGGAAGGTTTCAAACTTAGCGTAGCCAGACTTGATACCATTGATTTGGTCGTGGTACATATTGGACATACAGGTTGCCAATTTTCCAGAACCAGGTCCAGGAGCTGTTACGACGATCAAGTTGCGACTGGTTTTGATGTAGTCATTTTTTCCCATGCCTTCTGGAGAAATGATGTGATCCATATCCGTCGGATATCCTTTGATTGGATAATGAAGATAAGAATCAATTCCGTTTTTATCGAGTTGATTGCGGAAGGCATCTGCGGCTGGTTGACCAGCGTACTGTGTGATGACAACGGAGCCAACAAAAATTCCTAATTCATTGAATTTGTCAATCAAGCGAAGCACTTCTTGGTCATAGGAAATGCCCAAGTCACCACGTGCTTTGGAATGTTCGATGTTACTTGCATTAATAGCAATCACAACCTCAACCTGCTCTTTCAACTCCTGCAAGAGTTTGATTTTGTTGTCAGGCTCATAACCCGGAAGGACACGAGCAGCGTGGAAATCTTCTAACATTTTGCCACCAAACTCCAAGTAGAGTTTGCCGTCAAATTGGTTAATGCGCTCCAAAATGTGGTCGCGCTGTAGATTCAAATATTGTTCAGAACTAAAAGCTTGTTTTTTCATTTTTTTACCTCTGACCTCTATTATAATAAAAAATTGGAAGTTAGGAAACTATGGAGTTAAAAAAGAAATCAAAAAGATTAGGCAAACGCTTGCACAAAGTTCTGAAAAGCGCTATCATAGACTATAGATTATTAAAATAATGAGGTAAATAGATGCAAGAAAAATGGTGGCACAATGCCGTAGTCTATCAAGTCTATCCTAAGAGCTTTATGGATAGCAACGGAGATGGAATTGGTGATTTACCTGGGGTTACCAGTAAGCTAGACTATCTAGCTAAGTTAGGAATTACAGCGATCTGGCTTTCTCCAGTCTATGATAGCCCCATGGATGATAATGGTTATGATATTGCCAATTATCAAGATATAGCGGCTATCTTTGGAACCATGGAAGATATGGATGAGCTGATTGCTGAGGCTAAAAAACGAGATATCCGAATCATTATGGATTTGGTGGTCAATCATACATCAGATGAGCATGCTTGGTTTGTCGAAGCTTGTGAAAATCCTGATAGTCCTGAGCGAGACTACTATATCTGGCGTGATGAACCTAACGAATTGGAGTCAATTTTCAGTGGATCTGCTTGGCAATATGACGAAAAGGCTGGTCAATATTACCTGCACTTTTTCAGTAAGAAACAACCAGACCTTAACTGGGAAAATGAAGAACTACGCCAAAAAATCTATGAAATGATGAATTTCTGGATTGATAAAGGGATTGGTGGATTTCGTATGGACGTCATTGACATGATTGGGAAAATTCCTGATCAGAAGATTGTCAACAATGGTCCTATGCTTCATCCCTATCTCAAGGAAATGAATCAGGCAACTTTCGGCGACAAAGAGCTCTTGACAGTAGGAGAGACCTGGGGAGCAACGCCAGAGATTGCCAAGCTCTATTCGGATCCAAAGGGGCAAGAATTGTCTATGGTCTTCCAGTTTGAGCATATCTGTCTTCAGTATCAGGAAGGTCAACCTAAGTGGCATTATCAAAAAGAGCTGAATGTTGGGAAATTAAAAGAGATTTTCAACAAATGGCAGACAGAGTTAGGAGTTGAGGATGGCTGGAATTCGCTCTTCTGGAACAATCATGACCTCCCTCGTATCGTCTCAATCTGGGGAAATGACCAAGAATACCGCGAAAAATCTGCCAAAGCTTTTGCAATCTTGCTTCATCTCATGAGAGGGACTCCTTATATCTACCAAGGTGAGGAAATTGGGATGACAAATTATCCGTTTGAAACGCTGGATCAAGTAGAAGATATTGAATCCCTCAACTATGCGCGTGAGGCTCTTGAAAAAGGCGTTCCGCTGGAAGAAATCATGGACAGTATCCGTGTCATTGGACGTGACAATGCCCGTACCCCAATGCAGTGGGATGAGGGCAAAAATGCTGGTTTCTCAGACGGACAACCTTGGTTGGCAGTGAATCCAAACTACCAAGCAATCAACGTTCAGGAAGCACTGGCAAACCCAGACTCTATTTTCTATACTTATCAAAAATTGGTAAACATTCGTAAGGAAAATAGTTGGTTGGTGAGAGCTGATTTTGAACTCCTTGAAACGGCTGAAAAAGTTTTTGCTTACATCCGTAAAGATGGGGACCGTCGATTCCTAGTTGTGGCTAACTTGTCCAACCAAAAGCAAGAGTTTGCAGTTGAAGAATCAATCACATCTGTCTTGATTGAAAATACCTCAGTAGAAGCAGCTTTAGCTACACAGACCTTGGCTCCATGGGATGCTTTTAGTGTGGAATTGATTGATTAAAGCTAGAGAATCTTCAGCTTTTGGGGCTGAGGTTCTTTTTTATACAGTGGATTGAAACTAGCATAGTACACTATAGTTGCTAAAACATTTCTAGAAATTAATTTAACTTTTCTAAGCAATTTGTTCATATTTTATTTCAATCTACTATAGTACTCTTCAAAAAAACTTCTTAGACAAGGTCATCTTGGGATGCTGTAGATATGGTTTAGCTCGGTCAGTTATTTATCCAACCTCAAGAATGTGATTTGAGTGTTTTATCTACAACTGAAATGTTTTTGAATAATATTTGTTAGAATTTTCTAAAAAATCTGTCAAAAGCTCTTGCATTTAGAATAAAATAGAGTATAATGGTGGAAATAACATATTACTAAAGGAGTTTGGTTATGAAATCGAAAAAGTGGATTTTAGGAGCAGGATTAACGATGAGTGCAGCCCTTCTTTTAACGGCTTGTGGGAAAAGTGATAAGAAAGCAGATGCCCCGATGAGCTTTTCTTATGTCTATGCGGTAGATCCTTCTTCCTTGGATTATAGCATTACGAGTAAAAGTTCGACCTCTGATGTGATTGGTAATGTTGTTGATGGTCTTTTAGAGAATGATAAATATGGGAATCTTGTTCCGTCTTTAGCAGAGGATTGGACTGTTTCAGCTGATGGCTTGACTTACACTTACAAACTTCGTAAGGGTGTGAAGTGGTATACTTCTGAAGGAGAGGAGTATGCAGAAGTTAAGGCTCAGGACTTTGTTACAGGTTTGAAACATGCAGCAGATGCTAAGTCAGATGGTCTTTCTTTGATTGAAAAATCAATTAAAGGTTTGGAGGCTTATGTTAGTGGTGAGACCAATGATTTTTCAACTGTAGGTGTTAAAGCTCTTGATGATTATACGGTAGAATATACCCTTAATAAACCAGAAAGTTTTTGGAACTCTAAAGTAACAACAGCAACCATGCTTCCTGTAAATGAAGAATTTTTGAATGCAACAGGAAAGGATTACGGAGCACCAACTCCATCAAGTATTCTTTACAACGGCCCATATTTTTTGAAATCTTTGATTTCTAAATCTGTGATTGAATATGAAAAAAATCCTAACTATTGGGATAAGGAAAATGTCAAGATTGATAATGTAAAATTAACATTCTATGACGGATCAGATCAAGAATCCCTTATCCGTAGTTTCGCTACAGGAGCATATAATACAGCGAGACTTTTCCCAAATAGTTCAAGTTTTGCTTCAACCAAAGAGAAATATGGCGATCAGATTATTTATAGCCCTCAGGAAGCAACTAGTTACTATTTTACTTTTAATGTAAATCGTCAATCATATAATAAAACAGCCAAGACAGATGAAGGACAAAAGGTTTCTACAAAAGAAGCTATGCTGAATAAAAATTTCCGTCAAGCGATTAATTTTGCCTTTAATCGTCATGCCTATACAGCTCAATTAAACGGCGAAGAAGGTGCGGATAAGATTATTCGTAATAGTCTAGTGCCAGATAATTATGTTCAGGTAGCAGGGAAGACTTTCGGACAGCTGGCTCAGGATGAACTGCTAAGATATGGAGAACAATGGAAAGATGTAACTCTCACAGATGGCAAGGATACAATTTACAATCCTACAAAGGCTAAATCTGCGTTTGAAAAAGCGAAGTCAGAATTGCAAGCTAAGGGAGTAAGTTTCCCGATTCATTTGGATGTACCAGTAGAACAGACAGACGTAGTTGCAGTTCAACAGACAAATTCATTAAAACAATCGATTGAAGAAACGCTTGGAACGGAAAATGTCATTGTAGATGTTCTTCAAATGACAGATAATGAGAAGGAAAGTATTACTTCCCAAGCAAAAGTGCCAACTCAAAAAGATTATGATTTGAACGGAACAGGTTGGGGACCAGATTACCAAGATCCAGCAACCTATCTCAATATTCTAGATGCTAAGAAGGGTTCTGCTTTGAAACACCTAGGTATAACAAAGGGCAAGGATCCTGAAGTCATGGCGAAAGTTGGCTTGGATGAATACAAGAAGCTCTTGGACGATGCTGCTTCTGAGACGACCAATCTTGATAAACGTTATGAGAAATATGCTAAGGCTCAAGCTTGGGTAACAGATAGTTCTCTCCTTATTCCAGTGGCGTCTTCAGGAGGTTCTCCTATGGTAAGTCGTGCTGTACCATTTACTAAAGCTTATTCACAAGTTGGCATCAAAGGGGATCCATTTATTTTTAAAGGAATGGAACTTCAAAATGATATTGTCACAACGAAAGAGTATGAGGCAGCTCTCAAGAAGTGGCAAAAGGAAAAACTAGAATCGAATGCTCAATATCAAAAGGATTTAGAAAAACACGTAAAATGAGTCTAGGCTCGTTTCCACAAATAGTTTTTTAGTTAATAAATCGTATAAAAACAAGGGAGGACTGTATGAAAGACAGAAATCCTTTGTTTTTTATGACCTACATTTAGAAACTTTGATTCTCAAAATTAAATTGACTTTACAAATCCTAGTTATTTTGGTAAAATAAACGTATGTTATAAAAACTAACATAAAGGAGAAAGAAGATGAATACAAAAAAGCGTGTCCTTAGTGCAGGTCTGACTTTTGCGGCTACTTTGCTATTAGCTGCTTGCGGACAATCAGGTTCAGATACAAAAACTTACTCATCAACCTTTAGTGGAAATCCAACTACATTTAACTATTTATTAGACTACTACGCTGACAATACAGCTATTATTACTAACCTAGTTGACGGTTTGCTCGAAAATGACAATCACGGAAATCTAGTTCCGTCTCTGGCAGAAGATTGGTCTGTTTCAAGAGACGGTCTGACCTATACCTACAAATTGAGAAAAGATGCCAAATGGTTCACAGCTGATGGTGAAGAGTACGCTCCAGTCAAGGCACAAGATTTTGTGACAGGTATCAAGTACGCAGTGGATAATAAATCACAGGCCATTGACCTAATTCAAAACTCGATCAAGGGCTTGAATGATTATATTACAGGAGTAGATTCTGACTTTTCTAAGGTTGGAGTGAAGGCGATTGACGACCAGACTATTGAGTATACTTTGGCACGTCCAGAACCTTACTGGAACTCAAAAACAACGAATAGTATTCTTTTCCCAGTAAACGAGGAGTTTTTAAATTCAAAAGGAAAAGATTTCGGTACCTTATCTCCAGACAGCATTCTCTATAGCGGACCTTATTTGTTAAAAGATTTCACATCGAAATCATCGATCGAGTATGTGAAGAATCCGCATTACTATGATCATGGTAAAGTATCGATTGAACATGTGAAATTGGCTTATTTTGATGGCTTAGACCAAGAATTGACTATCCGTAACTTTGAAAATGGAGCTTATTCTATTGCGGGGGTTTATCCAAATAGTTCTAACTTTGCCAAAACCAAGGAGAAATACAAGGATAATATCGTCTATAGTTTGCAGGATAAGACATCTTGGTACTTCAATTTCAATGTCAATCGTAAGGTCTACAACCATACATCTAAAATGACAGATGAGCAGAAGCAGTCAACTGAGACAGCTGTTTTGAACAAGAACTTCCGCCAAGCGGTGAACTTCGCCTTGGATCGTACAGCCTATTCTGCCCAGTCAAATGGAGAAGAAGCGGCTAGTAAGACCCTTCGTAATACCCTAGTGCCTCCTACATTTGTCCAAGTTGGAGACAAGACCTTTGGAGAAGTAGTCGCTTCTAAATTAGTCAACTATGGCACAGAATGGTCAGGAGTAAACCTAGCTGATGCACAGGATGCCTATTTCAACAAGGAAAAAGCCCAAGCAAAATTTGCGGAAGCTAAAAAAGAATTGGCAAGTCAAGGTGTGACTTTCCCAATTCACTTGGATGTGGCAGTTGATCAGACAAGTAAAAATTCTGTGGCAGGCATGAACTCAGTTAAACAGACCATTGAGTCAGTTTTAGGTGATGATAATATTGTCATTGATGTTCAGCAATTGTCAACAGATGATTTTAATAATGTAGGCTTTTTGGCGCCGACACCAGCTGATCGAGACTACGATTTAAACTTTGATGGTTGGGTGGGTGACTACCAAGATCCATCAACTTATCTCAATCCTTTCAATGCAGAGGATGGATTCTACCTTAAAATCTTTGGTTTAGATGCTAAGGAAGATAAAGATAAAATTGCTAGCTTGGGGCTGGATACCTACACTAAAATGCTTAAAGATGCAGATACTGAAAATAAAGATGTAGCGAAGCGTTATGAAAAGTATGCTGAAGCACAGGCTTGGATGATTGACAATTCTCTGATCATGTCAGCTATGTCAAGTGGTGGAACAGCATCTGTAACTAAAGTAACGCCATTTACAAGAGGGTATTCACTGGTCGGCATCAAGGGTGATGGCAATAACTACAAGTACATGAAACTACAAGAAGATACTGTCACGACCAAACAGTTTGAGGAAGCGAAAACTAAATGGGAGCAAGAAAGCAAAAAAGCAATCGAAAAAGCTCAAAAAGAAGTAGAAAAGCATGTTAAATAATGAGAAATAGCTTTTTACGGAGAATCATAAGACAAACATCAGTTTTGGTGCTTGTCTTTTTAAATCACTCGGCTATTGAAAACTGAGAAATGATTTATTTTGTGCTAAAATAGATTGAAACTAATACTTAATAAAAATCAATGAGTAACTGGGAAGTTAGCTCAAAGTACAGCTTTGAGGTGGTGGTAGATAGAACTGACGAAGTCAGCTCAAAATACTGTTTAAAGGTTGCAGATGGACGCTGACGTGGTTTGAAAAGATTTTCAAAGAGTACAAGATTCTCTCTTTTACTATAGTTAAGGAGATGTAAAGATAAATGATAAGGAAGCGACTATGTATGATTATCTTATCGTTGGTGCAGGTTTGTCAGGGGCAATATTTGCACACGAAGCAACAAAACGTGGTAAAAAAGTGAAAGTGATTGACAAACGTGATCACATCGGTGGGAATATCTACTGTGAGAATGTAGAAGGTGTTAATGTTCATAAATATGGTGCCCATATCTTCCATACTTCTAATAAAAAAGTGTGGGACTATGTTAACCGATTCGCTGAGTTCAATAACTATATCAACTCACCAGTGGCTAACTACAAAGGGAGCCTTTACAATCTTCCTTTCAACATGAATACTTTCTACGCTGTGTGGGGGACAAAAACTCCGCAAGAAGTCAAAGATAAGATTGCTGAGCAAACAGCTGATATGAAGGATGTTGAACCTAAAAACCTGGAAGAGCAAGCAATCAAGTTGATTGGTCCAGATATCTACGAAAAGTTGATCAAGGGCTACACAGAAAAACAATGGGGACGTTCCGCAACAGAACTTCCACCATTTATCATCAAGCGCCTCCCAGTACGTTTGACCTTTGATAATAACTACTTTAATGACTGTTACCAGGGGATTCCAATCGGTGGTTACAACGTCATCATTGAAAATATGCTAGGCAACGTAGAAGTAGAACTTGGAGTTGACTTTTTTGCCAATCGTCAAGAATTAGAAGCTTCAGCTGAAAAAGTTGTCTTTACAGGAATGATTGACCAGTACTTTGATTACAAACATGGGGAGTTAGAATACCGTAGTCTGCGTTTCGAGCACGAAATCTTGGATGAGGAAAACCATCAAGGTAATGCTGTGATCAACTACACAGAGCGTGAGATTCCTTATACTCGTATCATTGAGCATAAGCACTTCGAGTATGGTACGCAAGATAAAACGGTCATTACTCGTGAATACCCAGCTGATTGGAAACGTGGAGATGAACCTTATTATCCAATCAATGATGAAAGAAACAATGCTATGTTTGCTAAATATCAAGAAGAAGCAGCCAAAAATGATAAGGTCATCTTCTGTGGTCGTTTAGCTGACTATAAATACTACGACATGCATGTGGTCATTGAACGTGCACTTAGTGTAGTAACGGATGAGTTTGGTTACTAAGACATGCATTTTTAACAATTTAATGATTGTTTAACAACAAAGAAAGGTACCCTATTATGAAAGGTATTATTCTCGCAGGTGGTTCGGGGACACGTTTATATCCTTTGACTCGAGCTGCATCAAAACAACTGATGCCGGTTTATGATAAACCGATGATTTACTATCCACTTTCAACATTGATGTTGGCTGGAATTAGGGATATTCTGATTATCTCAACTCCTCAAGATCTACCTCGTTTTAAAGAGCTTCTTCAAGATGGATCTGAGTTTGGGATTAAACTTTCTTATGCAGAGCAACCAAGCCCAGACGGTTTGGCGCAAGCCTTCATCATTGGGGAAGAATTCATTGGCGATGATAGCGTTGCTCTAATCTTAGGCGACAATATCTATCACGGACCTGGCCTTTCGAAAATGCTACAAAAGGCGGCTAAAAAGGAGTCGGGAGCAACTATCTTTGGCTACCATGTGAAGGATCCAGAGCGCTTTGGTGTGGTTGAGTTTGACAAGGATATGAACGCTATTTCTATAGAGGAAAAGCCAGAAAGCCCTCGTTCAAATTATGCAGTTACAGGCCTCTATTTCTACGATAATGATGTAGTAGAAATTGCTAAAAATATTAAACCAAGTCCTCGTGGGGAATTGGAAATTACAGATGTAAACAAGGCTTATCTAGATCGTGGAGATTTATCCGTTGAGGTTATGGGACGCGGATTTGCTTGGTTGGATACTGGAACACATGAAAGTTTACTAGAGGCTTCACAGTACATCGAAACAGTCCAACGGATGCAAAATGTTCAGGTAGCAAACTTGGAAGAAATTGCCTATCGCATGGGCTATATCAGTCGAGAAGATGTGTTGGTCTTAGCCCAACCGCTTAAGAAAAATGAATACGGACAGTATTTGCTCCGTTTGATAGGAGAAGCATAGATGACAGACAATTTTTTTGGTAAGACGCTTGCAGCACGCAAGGTTGATGCAATTCCAGGTATGTTGGAGTTTGATATCCCCGTTCATGGAGACAATCGTGGCTGGTTTAAAGAAAATTTCCAAAAGGAAAAAATGATTCCACTTGGTTTTCCAGAGTCTTTCTTTTCAGAAGGAAAATTGCAAAACAATGTATCTTTCTCACGCAAAAATGTCCTCCGTGGTCTCCACGCAGAACCATGGGATAAGTACATCTCGGTAGCAGATGGTGGGAAAGTTCTGGGTTCTTGGGTTGATCTACGCGAGGGCGAAACATTTGGGAATACTTATCAGACGGTTATTGATGCTAGCAAGGGAATTTTTGTACCTCGAGGAGTGGCCAATGGCTTTCAAGTTCTAACAGATACAGTTTCTTATAGTTATCTGGTCAATGATTACTGGGCTCTTGAACTCAAACCCAAGTATGCCTTTGTGAACTACGCTGATCCGAGCCTTGGTATTGAATGGGAAAATCTTGCAGATGCAGAGGTTTCAGAAGCAGATAAAAATCATCCACTACTTAAGGATGTAAAACCTTTGAAAAAAGAAGATTTGTAAAAAGGAAAGAATATGACTGAATACAAAAAAATCATCGTGACAGGAGGAGCTGGTTTTATCGGATCCAACTTTGTCCATTATGTTTACAAGAATTTTCCAGATGTTCACGTGACAGTCTTGGACAAGTTGACTTATGCTGGAAATCGCGCTAATATTGAGGAAATTTTAGGTGATCGTGTTGAGTTGGTTGTTGGTGACATTGCTGATGCAGAGTTGGTAGACAAGTTGGCAGCACAAGCTGATGCTATCGTTCACTATGCGGCGGAAAGTCATAATGACAATTCACTCAATGATCCATCACCATTTATCCATACCAACTTCATCGGAACCTATACTCTTTTGGAAGCGGCTCGCAAATATGATATTCGTTTCCACCATGTGTCTACTGACGAGGTTTATGGGGATCTACCTCTACGCGAAGATTTGCCAGGTCATGGTGAAGGTCCAGGTGAGAAATTTACTGCTGAAACTAAATACAACCCAAGCTCTCCGTACTCATCAACTAAGGCAGCTTCAGACTTGATTGTCAAAGCTTGGGTACGTTCTTTTGGAGTCAAGGCAACGATTTCTAACTGTTCAAATAACTACGGTCCTTATCAACACATTGAAAAATTTATCCCACGTCAAATTACCAACATCCTAAGTGGCATTAAGCCAAAACTTTATGGAGAAGGTAAGAACGTTCGTGACTGGATTCATACCAATGACCATTCTTCAGGTGTTTGGACAATCTTGACAAAAGGTCAAATCGGAGAAACCTACTTGATTGGGGCTGATGGTGAAAAGAACAACAAGGAAGTTTTGGAACTAATCCTTAAGGAAATGGGACAACCTGCCGATGCCTATGACCATGTGACTGACCGTGCAGGACATGACCTTCGCTATGCAATTGATGCAAGCAAGCTCCGTGATGAGTTGGGCTGGAAACCAGAATTTACTAACTTTGAACAAGGTCTCAAAGAAACCATTCAATGGTACAAAGATAACCAAGACTGGTGGCAGGGAGAAAAAGAAGCTGTTGAAGCCAACTACGCTAAGACACAAGAGGTTCTTGAAAAATAAAAGGCAGTGGAACAGAAACCGATAGACAAAGTCTCGATTTCCTAATCCCAGCCCCACGCAGATGACTAGGAGTTTTTGAAGTCTAAAAGTCAAACAAAAAGTCTAATCAGCTACCGCGTCAAAGTTTGATTGTTAATAAAAAGTGAGGTAGGGATTTTTTGTCCCAACCTCTATTGCTATACCGAAGAATTGTGAATCAGTTGAAAGGAAGAAAAATGATTTTAATTACAGGAGCAAATGGCCAATTAGGAACGGAACTTCGTCATTTATTGGATGAGCGTAATGAAGAATACGTTGCAGTTGATGTGGCTGAGATGGATATTACCGATGCAGAGATCGTTGAGAAAGTTTTTGAAGAGGTGAAACCAACTTTAGTCTACCACTGTGCAGCCTATACCGCTGTTGATGCGGCAGAGGTTGAAGGGAAAGAATTGGACTTTTCCATAAATGTTACGGGGACAGAGAATGTCGCAAAAGCATCCGAAAAGCATGGTGCAACACTAGTCTACATTTCTACCGATTATGTATTTGACGGTAAGAAACCAGTTGGACAAGAGTGGGAAGTGGATGACAGACCAGATCCTCAAACTGAATATGGTCGTACGAAGCGTATGGGAGAGAAACTTGTAGAAAAACACGTTTCAAACTTCTATATTATTCGTACTGCCTGGGTTTTTGGAAATTACGGTAAAAACTTCGTCTTCACGATGCAAAATCTTGCTAAAACTCATAAGACATTGACAGTTGTAAATGATCAACATGGTCGACCAACCTGGACACGTACCTTGGCCGAGTTCATGACTTTCCTAGCTGAAAATCGCAAGGAATTTGGTTATTATCATTTGTCAAATGATGCAACGGAAGACACAACTTGGTATGACTTTGCAGTTGAAATTTTGAAGAATACAGACGTCGAAGTCAAGCCAGTGGACTCAAGCCAATTTCCTGCCAAAGCTAAACGTCCACTAAACTCTACAATGAGCCTTGCAAAAGCCAAAGCTACTGGATTTGTCATCCCAACTTGGCAAGATGCCTTACAAGAATTTTATAAACAAGAAGTAAAAAGTGATATGAACTAATTTGAAGCCTGGTCGTTAATGAACCCCCAGGAAAATAATAGGTATAATATTCTTATGACAACAGCTTTGCAGTGTGTACGAAATGAGTTAGATTAAAGAATTAAAACTGTTTCCCAAATGCTATTTACAAATATGATCGATAATTCCTTGACTACCTAATGTAGTTGAGGTATTTTTGATATTATTCATATTTTCCTAATTAAATTGTTTAAAAAATAATTTTCAAAAATTCTGAAAATTCTGTTGACAAGGTTTGAAAAAGGGGCTATAAAGGGGCTATAATGGATAGAAAAACAAAGGAGAATACGATGAAAACAAGGAAAGTATTGGCTCTTGCGGGAGTAACTTTATTAGCAGCTGGTGTCTTAGCGGCTTGTTCTGGAGGATCAGGCGCTAAAGGTGAACAGACCTTTGCCTTTACCTACGAGACAGACCCAGATAATCTCAACTACTTAACGACTGGTAAGGCAGCGACTGCTGACATTACTAGTAATGTGATTGATGGATTATTGGAGAGTGATCGCTTTGGGAATTTGGTTCCCTCAATGGCAGAGGACTGGTCGGTTTCTAAGGATGGCTTGACTTATACTTATAAGATTCGTCAGGATGCCAAGTGGTACACATCAGAAGGAGAAGAGTATGCTCCTGTCAAGGCTCAAGACTTTGTAACAGGTCTTAAATATGCAACAGACAAGAAATCAGAAGGCCTATACTTGGTACAGGATTCAATTAAAGGTTTGGACGCCTACGCTAAAGGGGAAATTAAAGATTTCTCTCAAGTCGGAATTAAAGCCCTTGACGATCAAACGGTCCAATACACTTTAAACAAACCTGAAAGTTTTTGGAATTCTAAAACAACTATGGGTGTTTTAGCGCCAGTCAATGAAGAGTTTTTGAACTCAAAAGGGGATGATTTTGCCAAAGCAACAGATCCAAGCAGTATCTTATATAATGGTCCTTATTTATTGAAATCCATTGTAACCAAATCTACTGTTGAATTTGCGAAGAATCCTAATTACTGGGATAAAGACAATGTCCATATTGACAAAGTTAAATTGTCATTCTGGGATGGTCAAGATACTAGTAAACCTGCAGAAAACTTTAAAGACGGTAGCCTTTCAGCAGCTCGTCTCTATCCAACAAGTGCAAGTTTCGCAGAGCTTGAAAAAGAGATGAAGGACAATATTGTCTATACGCAACAGGACTCTACGACTTATGTAGTAGGAACAAACATCGACCGTCAGTCCTATAAATATACTTCTAAGACTAGTGAAGAACAAAAGACTTCAACTAAAAAGGCTCTCTTAAACAAGGATTTCCGTCAGGCTATTGCCTTTGGATTTGACCGTACAGCCTATGCTTCTCAGTTGAATGGACAAACAGGAGCAAGTAAAATCTTACGTAATATCTTTGTTCCACCAACATTTGTACAAGCAGATGGAAAAAACTTTGGGGACATGGTCAAAGAAAAATTGGTGACTTATGGGGATGAATGGAAGGATGTGAACCTTGCTGATGCCCAAGATGGTCTCTATAACCCAGAGAAAGCCAAGGCAGAATTTGCTAAAGCTAAATCAGCTCTACAAGCTGAGGGAGTGCAATTCCCAATTCACCTAGACATGCCTGTTGACCAAACAGCAACTACAAAAGTTCAACGTGTCCAATCTATGAAACAATCCTTGGAAGCGACTTTAGGAACTGATAATGTCATTATTGATATTCAACAATTGCAAAAAGATGAAGTGCTTAATGTTACTTTATTTGCACAAACTGCTGCTGGTGAGGATTGGGATATTTCTGATAACGTTGGATGGGGACCAGACTTCTCAGATCCATCAACTTATCTTGATATCATCAAGCCTTCTGTAGGGGAAAATACGAGAACTTACCTAGGATTTGATTCAGGAAAAGACAATGAGGCGGCTAAGAAGGTTGGTCTCAATGATTATGATAAAATGGTCAATGAAGCAGGGGAAGAAACTACAGATGTGACGAAACGGTATAACAAGTATGCCGAAGCTCAAGCATGGTTGACAGATAGTGCCCTAGTCATTCCAACGACATCTCGTACAGGTCGTCCAATCTTGTCTAAGATGGTACCATTTACTTTACCTTTCTCTTTCTCAGGGAACAAGGGGACAAGCGATCCGCTCCGATACAAATATCTTGAACTTCAAGATAAGGCAGTCACAGCAGATGAATATCAAAAAGCGCAAGATAAATGGATGAAAGAAAAAGAAGAATCCAATAAAAAAGCACAAGAAGAACTCGCAAATCATGTGAAATAAAATAAAAAAGAAGTTAGTTGTTCGCTAACTTCTTTTGGTTTATCGAAAATGAATTGAAACCTATCCTCTCTTTCAAAGATTATGACGTTAAGTTTTTGTAGAAAAAATCCTGAGTTTTGCTTCTCAGGATTTTCTTTTATCTCACTGTTGTGGTTGCTGTTGAACTTGTGGATTTTGTGGCGTTGGTTGTACTGGTTGTGTCGGTTGACCAGCCTGACCAGCTTGACCAGCTTGTCCTTGATTAGGATCGGTTGCTGGAGCATTATTGGATTGTTGACCAACCGTCGTACTTGCCTGTGTAGTTGAACTTTCAGCTGTTGTGCTTGGAGTTTCTACTGTTTGTGTTTGTTGTGTTACTGAATGATTCCCTGTATTCTTTGCGTTGTTCTGGAAGACGAATTCTCCATTTCTGTACAAGCCATCTGGCATTGTCCAGTCTCCAGGATTGTCATCTTCAGAAAGGTAAGTTATCATTGAGCGATAAACCTTACCAGCAACAAGGAAACCATCTCCGATGATTGGAGTTAGACGATTTGAGTATCCTGTCCAAACGGCCATTGCATATTTGCGGGTATAACCAACAAACATTTCATCTGGAGCTACGTAACCAGCATTCTTGATATACTTTTCAATTTCTTCGTCAGTATAGTTAGAAGTACCTGTCTTACCTGCTTGTGGAAGCCAAGGTAGGTAGGCTCCACGTCCGGTTCCGTATAATAAGACAGTTTTCATCATTTCGGTCATCATATAGGCAGTAGTTTCTTTCATAGCCCGAGTACCGGCATCAGAAAATTCTTTTTCACTACCATCACTAAAGACGATTTTATTGATATACATTGGTTTGTGGTAAGTACCACCATTAGCAAAAGCTGCGTAGGCAGCGGCCATTTTTTCACTACTTGCTCCGTACTTTTTGTTGGATTCAGTTGTGTTACTTGAAATGGCGTTTGCATAAAGCATGCTTGGATAATCGATACCAAGTCCATTGAGGAAGGTTTTAGCTCTATCTAGACCGACCTTATTCAAAGTCTCAACGGCTGTGACATTTCGTGATTGTTGAAGAGCATACTGGACTGTAATGTTTCCAAAGTAGCCATGATCCCAGTTGTAGACTGGAGTATCAGTGCCAGGATAGTTATAAGGAACATCATGTACAATAGAAGCAGTAGAGTC
Organism: Streptococcus sp. 116-D4; assembly: GCF_009731465.1. NCBI lineage: Bacteria > Bacillati > Bacillota > Bacilli > Lactobacillales > Streptococcaceae > Streptococcus > Streptococcus sp. 116-D4. The sequence continues at coordinate 1,592,017 of NZ_AP021887.1, read as the reverse complement.
ATAGACTCCATATTCTAAAGCGGGAGCATAGTCAGTGATTGGTTTCATCGTAGAACCCCAGTCACGGTTGGTTTCAACGGCTTGGTTAACACCGAAAGATACATTACTTGATTGGTGACGTGCCCCTAACTGAGCAATGACTTTACCATTTGTTACATCGACGATGGTTGAAGCTACTTGGAGTTCATCATCTGGGTAGGCAACATATTCATCTGTATTGTAAACATCCCAAAGTCGCTGTTGAACATCTTTGTCCACATTTGTGTAGACATCCATACCTGTAGTAAGAAGGTTGTAACCTGTTTCTTGTTCAACTTGATCAATTACTTCTTTGAGGTAATTGTCCATATAAGCAGGATAACTATTGGCTGACTTCAAGCTTTGGAGACCATCAGTGATAGGAGTATTAATAGCTTTTTCGTAATCTTCCGCACTGATATATTTCTGTCCCTTCATTTCTGAAAGTACCAAGTTCCGACGTTCGAGAGCTGCTTCTGGATGGGAATAAGGATCATATTGGTTTGGTGCTTGAGGCATTCCAGCTAGGAGTGCTAACTGAGGCAAGCTTAAATCCTTCAAGTCTTTTCCATAGTAATTTTGAGCTGCGGTTTGCATTCCATAATTACCGTTAGACATGTAGACTTTGTTTATGTAGTAGGTCAGGATTTCTTGCTTGGTTGCTTTTTGTTCGAGTTGAACAGCTAGCCAAGCTTCCTGAGCTTTACGTGACAAGGTTTGATCGGCAGTTGAGGTAGAGAAATAAGTCAATTTGATCAATTGCTGAGTCAAGGTTGAAGCTCCTTGGAGCCCTCCTTTCCCTTGGAGGTTTCTCAATGCCGCACCCATGATACGAATAGTATCAACACCTCTATGATCAAAGAAACGATGGTCTTCGATAGACACGATGGCCTTGACCAAATCAGTAGGGATTTCATTTGCTTGAGTATTTACGCGACGTTCAGAACCAAGGTCAGCAATCAGTTCGTTCTTATTGTCATAAATCTTGCTAGAAGTTGTCGCAACTAATTTACTTTCAGATAAGGCCGGAGCCTTGCTAACAAAGTAGAGGAAGACACCTCCACCTAATAGAAATAATGCGATAAATAAGGTAAGGAATGTAATCCCAATATACTTTAAGATTCGCAGAATAGTTTGTTTGTTCATCTTGTTTTACCACCTAGTAAATGTTCTTTGATAATATCGAGATAGGGAATCTGAGGGAAAGCACTCTGCTTTACTAAATGTCCGTATTCTTGAATATATCCAAGTGGCATTGATTTTTGCCCCTTATCTTGGTGATAAAAGCGAATCAAATCAAGTGCCGGCAACAAATAAGTTTCTTGTCGAGAAGAAAAGTGAAGCAGTACGAAGCAAATGCCCTGCTGTTCTAAAACTTGTTCCATATGTTGAATCTGGTGAAGATGGAAGTTTTTTAGTGGAATAGCATTTTTTTGCCGCGTTTCCTTGGCTTCAAAGTCAATGTAATGTCCTCTATACACGCCAGAGTAATCTGTTGTGGAAGCTTGTCTAAAGTAGGCTTCTACAATTTTGGCTCGACTACGTTGAGGATAGTCTACTCGAACGATCTGAACAGGTGTTGGTTTTTTATGGATAACCGCCATGCCATGCGTCAGATAGTAGTCGTTTGTCGCATTGATCATCTTTTCAAAAGTCATTCCTCGATTTGCGAAGTTTTTTGGTTGAGAAATGGATGTTTGGCTTTTTTTTGATGAAATTTTATGAGGATAGTTGACCATATTTCTCCTTATTGGTACAATAACATCACTCTATTATACCATAAAAATAGAAAGAAAGGTGTAAAAATGACTACAGCTTTAATTATGGGATATTCTAACTTTGACTTGGGTGTCTTTGACGAGAAAGATATTAGGTTAAAAATTATAAAGAATGCCATTCGCCGTGATTTAGAAAGTTTAGCAGAAGAAGGGATTAAATGGCTGGTCTTTACAGGGAATTTGGGATTTGAATCATGGGTTCTGGATGTCGCAAATGAAATGAAATACGAGTATGATTTTAGTCTAGCGACCATTTTTGATTTTGAAACGCATGGGGAAAATTGGAATGAAGCCAATCAGCTTAAACTTAGCCAATTTAAGCAGGTAGATTTTGTCAAATATGCCTATCCTAAATATGAACATGTGGGGCAACTACGAGACTACCAACGATTTTTACTGAAAAACACTGATTTAGCTTATTTTTTCTATGATCCAGAAAATGAGACAAAATTAAAATTTATAGACAATTTGATGATAAATCAGGAAGGTTATCGTATCAAAAGGTTAACCTTTGAAGACTTAAATGAGCTAGCAGAAAATTTTTCTGAAAAGTAAGCCTTTGACCTTGATTTTTGCTTGCCTTTTTTTATATAATAATACTATTAGAAACCGAGAATGGAGAGAGTGATGGCAAGTATTATTTTTTCAGCAAAAGATATTTTTGAGCAAGAGTTTGGACGTGAAGTCCGTGGATATAGTAAGGTTGAAGTTGATGAATTTTTGGACGATGTCATCAAGGACTATGAAACTTATGCTGCCTTAGTCAAGTCTCTCCGTCAAGAAATTGCAGAGTTAAAGGAAGAGTTGTCTCGCAAACCTGAATCTGCACCGGTTCAAGCAGAACCTCTTGAAATGACAGCTACCACTTCTATGACGAATTTTGATATTTTGAAACGACTAAATCGTCTTGAGAAAGAAGTGTTTGGTAAACAAATTTTGGATAACTCTGATTTATAAGAGCTTATTTGAAAAGTGCAATTTTTGGATAATCGCGTGAGGAGAATTTCTTTTCATGAGGAAAGTCCATGCTAGCACAGGCTGTGATGCCTGTAGTGTTTGTGCTAGGCGAAACCATAAGCCTAGGGACGAGAAATCGTTACGGCAGTTGAAATGGCTAAGTCCTTGGATAGGCCAGAGTAGGCTTGAAAGTGCCACAGTGACGGAGTCTTTCTGGAAACAGAGAGAGTGGAACGCGGTAAACCCCTCAAGCTAGCAACCCAAATTTCGGTCGGGGCATGGAGTACACGGAAACGAACGTAGTACTCTGACTGCTATCAGCTCTAGGCTGTTAGTGGTAGACAGATGATTATCGAAGGGAGTGGTCCTAGTCACTTCTGGAACAAAACATGGCTTATAGAAAATTGCATATAGGTTGGGGCTGAGAAAACTTTCTCAACCTCATTTTTTAAAGTGGACATATAGAAAGGTCTTATAAGACTGAAAATGAAAAAAGAATTTAATTTAATTGCTACTGCTGCAGCGGGTCTTGAGGCTGTTGTGGGACGTGAAGTGCGAGAGTTGGGCTACGATTGTCAGGTTGAAAATGGGCGTGTTCGCTTTCAAGGAGACGCAAGAGCTATTATTGAAACCAACCTCTGGCTTCGGGCAGCAGATCGTATCAAAATCATTGTAGGAAGTTTCTCAGCTAAGACTTTTGAGGAGCTCTTTCAGGGAGTTTTCGCTCTAGATTGGGAACATTATTTACCGCTTGGGGCTCGTTTTCCGATTTCGAAAGCCAAATGTGTTAAGTCTAAACTACACAACGAACCCAGTGTTCAGGCTATTTCAAAAAAGGCTGTTGTTAAGAAGTTACAAAAATACTATGCCCGTCCAGAAGGTGTTCCTCTGATGGAGAATGGTCCTGAGTTTAAGATTGAGGTCTCTATTCTGAAAGACATTGCAACTGTCATGATTGATACGACCGGATCCAGTCTCTTTAAACGTGGCTATCGTACGGAAAAAGGTGGTGCTCCTATCAAGGAAAATATGGCGGCAGCCATTTTGCAACTTTCTAACTGGTATCCAGACAAGCCCTTGATTGATCCAACCTGTGGTTCAGGAACTTTCTGTATCGAAGCAGTTATGATTGCTAGAAAGATGGCTCCTGGTCTTCGTCGCTCTTTTGCTTTTGAGGAATGGAACTGGATTAGCGATCGCTTGATCCAAGAAGTGCGCACAGAGGCAGCTAGGAAAGTGGATCGTGAACTGGAACTGGATATCATGGGCTGTGATATCGATGCTCGTATGGTGGAGATTGCTAAGGCCAATGCTCGGGCAGCAGGGGTTGCTGGAGATATTACCTTTAAGCAGATGCGCGTGCAGGATTTGCGTTCTGACAAAATCAATGGAGTGATCATCTCTAACCCGCCTTATGGTGAACGCTTGTCAGACGATGCAGGAGTTACCAAGCTTTATGCTGAAATGGGTCAAGTATTTGCACCGCTGAAAACGTGGAGCAAATTTATCTTAACTAGTGATGAAGCCTTTGAGACCAAGTATGGTAGTCAGGCGGATAAGAAACGTAAGTTGTACAATGGGACCTTAAAAGTTGATTTATATCAATATTTTGGTCAGCGTGTTAAACGTCAGGAAGTAAAGTAGGAAGGAAAACTCATGAGTGAGAAAGGACGTAATCATCATAAAGCAGAACATCAAGAAGCTCAATTTGATTTTGATGATGCTAAAGAGCTAACAGTTGGAGAAGCTATGCGAAAAAATGAAGAGGTGGAAGCAGGTGTATTGCCTGGAGATTCTATCTTGGACAAGTATGTGAAGAAACATAAAGATGCAATTGATGCAGATAAGTTTGAAACGCGTCAGTTTAGCAAGGATGATTTAGTTGAAAAAGAAGAGGTAGAGGAGACTCAGACTCTTGATAATTTGCTTCAAGAGCTTCGTGAGGATACAGGAGTAACTCCTCCAGATCCAGAAGATGAATTGAGTCAGTTTGATGATTTAGAATTAACACGAGTTTCAGAAGCTCCTCTTGTCGAAGAATTTGAGACGGAAGAGGTCCAATTAGATGGAGCGGAAGAGGCTCTCACACGTTCTCGAGTGACAGATAGTGAAGATGGAAACAGTAAGAAAAAATGGGTGCTTTACGGTATTCTAGCAGCTTTAGTGGTTCTTATCCTTGGAACTGGTTATTATGTTTATCGTCAAGTGGCTCGTTCGACCAAGGAAATCCAAACTTCTCAATCAACTACAAATACGCAGTCAGATGTGGAAGAATTCAATAATTTATATGATGCCTTCTATACAGATAGCAACAAAACAGCTTTGAAAAATAGCCAGTTTGATAAACTAAGTCAACTAAAAACCTTACTTGATAAGCTAGAAGGTAGTCGTGAATATACGCTTGCAAAATCTAAGTATGATAGCCTAGCAACTCAAATCAAGGCCATTCAAGATGTTAATGCTCAATTTGAGAAGCCAGCTATTGTGGATGGTGTTTTGGACACTAACGCTAAAGCTAAACCGGATGCTAAATTTACAGATATTAAAACTGGAAATACGGAACTTGATAAAGTTCTAGATAAGGCTATCAGTCTTGGTAAGAGCCAGCAAACAAGTGCTTCAAGCTCAAGTTCAAGTGAAACTAGCAGCTCAAGTTCTAGTCAAGCAAGTGAAAATACTGCTAGTGAAACAAGCCCAAGCAGTTCAAATACTGCATCAAATGAAACTAGAAGTACCCGCAGTGAAGTCAATATGGGTATATCAAGTGCAGGAGTTGCAGTTCAAAGAAGTGCCAGTCGTGTTGCCTACAATCAGTCTGCTATTGATGATAGCGATAACCCTGCCTGGGATTTTGCGGATGGTGTCTTGGAACAAATTCTAGCGACTTCACGTTCACGTGGTTATATTACTGGTAACCAATACATCCTTGAACGTGTTAATATCGTTAATGGCAATGGTTATTACAACCTCTACAAGCCAGATGGGACCTATCTCTTTACCCTTAACTGTAAGACAGGATACTTTGTTGGAAATGCTTCTGGTCATGCAGATGACTTGGACTACTAAGCAGTCGTTACAAAATTCTTTCTTTTCAAAAGTAAAAATGATAAAATAAAACAAATTAAACAAGAGGAGTATCAAATGACAAAAGCTAACTTTGGTGTTGTTGGTATGGCCGTAATGGGTCGTAACCTTGCCCTTAATATTGAATCTCGTGGTTACACAGTTGCTATTTACAACCGTAGTAAAGAAAAAACGGAAGATGTGATTGCTTGCCACCCTGATAAACACTTCGTGCCAAGCTATGATATCGAAAGCTTCGTAAATTCAATTGAAAAACCACGTCGTATCATGCTTATGGTTCAAGCAGGACCTGGTACAGATGCTACAATTCAAGCCCTTCTTCCACACTTGGATAAAGGTGATATCTTGATCGATGGAGGAAATACTTTCTACAAAGATACAATCCGTCGTAATGAAGAATTGGCAAACTCAGGTATCAACTTTATCGGTACTGGTGTATCTGGTGGTGAAAAAGGTGCCCTTGAAGGTCCTTCTATCATGCCTGGTGGACAAAAAGAAGCCTACGACTTGGTTGCGGATGTTCTCGAAGAAATCTCAGCAAAAGCACCAGAAGATGGAAAACCATGTGTGACATACATCGGTCCTGATGGAGCTGGTCACTACGTGAAGATGGTCCACAACGGTATCGAGTATGGTGACATGCAATTGATCGCAGAAAGCTACGATCTTATGCAACACTTGCTTGGTCTTTCTGCAGAAGACATGGCTGAAATCTTTACTGAGTGGAACAAGGGTGAATTGGACAGCTACTTGATCGAAATCACAGCGGATATCTTGAGCCGTAAAGACGATGAAGGTCAAGATGGACCAATCGTAGACTACATCCTTGATGCTGCAGGTAACAAGGGAACTGGTAAATGGACTAGTCAATCAGCTCTTGACCTTGGTGTGCCATTGTCACTCATCACTGAGTCAGTATTTGCACGTTACATTTCAACCTACAAAGAAGAACGTGTACATGCTAGCAAGGTTCTTCCAAAACCAGCTGCTTTCAAATTTGAAGGAGACAAGGCTGAGTTGATTGAAAAAATCCGCCAAGCCCTTTACTTCTCAAAAATCATCTCATACGCACAAGGTTTTGCGCAATTGCGTGTAGCTTCTAAAGAAAACAACTGGAACTTGCCATTTGCAGATATCTCATCTATCTGGCGCGATGGCTGTATCATCCGTTCTCGTTTCTTGCAAAAGATTACAGATGCTTACAACCGTGATGCAGACCTTGCTAACCTTCTTTTGGATGAGTACTTCTTGGATGTTACTGCTAAGTACCAACAAGCAGTGCGTGATATCGTAGCTCTTGCGGTTCAAGCTGGTGTACCAGTACCAACCTTCTCAGCAGCTATTACTTACTTTGATAGCTACCGTTCAGCTGACCTTCCAGCTAACTTAATCCAAGCGCAACGTGACTACTTTGGTGCCCATACTTACCAACGTAAAGACAAAGAAGGAACCTTCCACTACTCTTGGTATGACGAAAAATAAGTAGGTCTGCCATGGGGAAACGGATTTTATTACTTGAGAAAGAACGAAATCTAGCTCATTTTTTAAGTTTGGAACTCCAAAAAGAACAATACCGAGTTGATCAGGTTGAGGAGGGGCAAAAAGCCCTTTCCATGGCTCTTCAGACAGACTATGACTTGATTTTATTGAATGCTCATCTGGAGGATATGACAGCCCAGGATTTTGCAGACGAGCTAAGTCGGACTAAGCCAGCCTCAGTCATTATGGTCTTGGACCATCGTGAAGATTTGCAAGATCAGATTGAGACAATCCAACGCTTTGCCGTTTCATATATCTATAAGCCAGTCATTATTGATGATTTGGTGGCTCGTATTGCAGCAATTTTCCGAGGTCGGGATTTTATCGACCAACACTGTAGTCAGATGAAGGTTCCAACGTCTTACCGCAATCTGCGTATGGATGTAGAACATCATACCGTTTATCGTGGCGAGGAAATGATTGCTCTGACGCGTCGTGAGTATGACCTCTTGGCTACTCTCATGGGAAGCAAGAAAGTCCTGACTCGTGAGCAGTTGCTGGAAAGTGTATGGAAGTATGAAAGTGCGACCGAAACGAATATCGTGGATGTCTATATCCGTTATCTACGTAGCAAGCTTGATGTAAAAGGTCAAAAAAGCTACATTAAAACCGTTCGTGGTGTTGGTTACACCATGCAAGGATAGAAAAGCAGTTGCAGTTTTGTAACTGCTTTTTTGAGGGGTTTTCTATATATTGACATGCAGTTTGGTCTTTGCTATAATCAGTTATGGAGGATAGGTCTAATGAAAACAATAAAAAAATTGATGCAAATCGCATTAGCAGTCTTTTTCTTTGGTTTGCTAGCAACAAGTACAGTATTTGCGGATGATGCTGATTCAGATGGTTGGCAATTTGTCCAAGAAAATGGTAGAACCTACTACAAGAAGGGTGACATCAAAGAAACGGCCTGGCGAGTGATTGATGGGAAGACCTATTATTTTGATCATGTATCAGGAGAGATGGTTGTCGGTTGGCAATACATTCCAATGCCAGTTAAAGGATATACAATTGGTCCTTACCCTAATGGTATAAGATTAGAAGGTTCCCCAATGCCAGAATGGTACTACTTTGACAAAAATGGAGTGCTACAAGAGTTTGTTGGTTGGAAAGCATTAGAGGTTAAAACTAAAGAAAGTATTGGAAGAAAGTATGGGGAAAAACGTACAAATCCGGAAGATAAAGAAGAGAAGAGTTTTTACACGAACTATTACTTTAATCAAAATCATTCTTTAGAGACAGGTTGGCTTTATGACCAGTCTAATTGGTATTATCTAGCTAAAACGGAAATTAATGGAGAAAACTATATTGGTGGTGAAAGACGTGCAGGTTGGATAAATGATGGTTCAGCTTGGTACTATCTAGATCCAACAACTGCTACAATGCAAACGGGTTGGAAACAACTTGGCAATAAGTGGTACTACCTCCGTTCATCAGGTGCCATGGCAACTGGCTGGTATCAAGATGGTTCAACTTGGTACTATTTAGACCAGTCAAATGGTGATATGAAAACTGGCTGGCAATACCTCGGTAACAAGTGGTACTACCTCCGTTCATCAGGAGCCATGGTGACAGGCTGGTTCCAAGTTAATGGTAAATGGTACTATGCCTATAGCTCAGGTGCCTTAGCAGTGAATACCACTGTAGATGGCTACTACGTCAATTATAATGGCGAATGGGTTCAATAATGAAAACAAGCGATTGTGAAGGAAACAATCGCTTTTTTTGTGAAAATATAATAAAATAGATAGGAGAGAATAAATACTTGTATGAACAATGAGACGGCTTTTTCGTCTAGTAAAAGGAAAATATGACAAAAAAAGTTGGTGTCGGTCAGGCACATAGTAAGATTATTTTAATAGGGGAGCATGCGGTCGTTTACGGTTATCCAGCCATTTCCCTGCCTCTCTTAGAGGTGGAGGTGACTTGTAAGGTGGTCCCAGCTGAAAGTCCATGGCGTCTTTATGAGGAGGATACCTTGTCTATGGCGGTGTATGCTTCGCTTGAGCATCTAAATATCAAGAATGCTTGCATTCGTTGTCAGATTGACTCAGCTATTCCTGAAAAACGAGGGATGGGTTCGTCTGCGGCTATCAGCATAGCGGCCATTCGTGCGGTTTTTGACTACTATCAAGCCGACTTGCCTCATCATGTATTGGAAATCTTGGTCAATCGGGCGGAGATGATTGCCCATATGAATCCGAGTGGTTTGGATGCCAAGACCTGTCTCAGTGACCAACCTATTCGATTTATTAAAAACGTTGGATTTACAGAGCTTAAGATGGACCTATCCGCCTATTTGGTGATTGCCGATACGGGCGTTTATGGTCACACCCGTGAAGCCATCCAAGTGGTTCAAAGCAAGGGCAAGGATGCCCTGCCGTTTTTGCATGCCTTGGGAGAATTGACCCAGCAAGCAGAAGATGCGATTAGACGAAAAGATGCTGAAGGACTGGGACAAATCTTCAGTCAAGCACACTTACATTTAAAAGAAATTGGTGTCAGTAGCCCTGAAGCGGATTCTCTAGTTGAAACGGCTCTTAGCCATGGTGCTCTGGGGGCCAAGATGAGTGGTGGTGGGCTAGGAGGCTGTATCATAGCCTTGGCAGTCGATTTGACACAAGCTCAAGAACTAGCAGAAAGATTAGAAGAGAAAGGAGCTGTACAGACATGGATCGAGAGCCTGTAACAGTACGTTCTTACGCGAATATTGCCATTATCAAATATTGGGGAAAGAAAAAAGAAAAAGAGATGGTGCCTGCTACTAGCAGCATCTCTCTGACTTTAGAAAATATGTACACGGAGACGACCTTGTCACCTTTACCATCCCCTGCGACAGCTGATGCCTTTTATATCAATGGTCAGCTACAAAATGAGGCGGAGCATGCCAAGATGAGCAAGATTATTGACCGCTACCGTCCAGAAGGTGGGGGCTTTGTCCGTATCGATACTCAAAATAATATGCCAACCGCAGCGGGCTTGTCGTCAAGTTCTAGTGGTTTATCCGCCCTGGTCAAGGCTTGTAATGCTTATTTCAAGTTTGGTTTGACTCGGAGCCAATTGGCACAGGAGGCTAAGTTTGCCTCAGGCTCTTCTTCTCGGAGTTTTTATGGACCGCTAGGTGCCTGGGACAAGGATAGCGGAGAGATTTACCCGGTAGAGACAGACTTGAAACTAGCTATGATTATGTTGGTACTAGAGGACAAGAAAAAACAAATCTCTAGCCGTGACGGGATGAAACTTTGTGTGGAAACCTCGACGACCTTTGACGACTGGGTACGTCAGTCAGAGAAGGATTATCAGGATATGCTGGTTTATCTCAAGGAAAATGATTTTGCCAAGGTTGGGGAGTTAACGGAGGAAAATGCCCTGGCTATGCACGCTACGACCAAAGCAGCATCACCAGCTTTTTCTTATCTGACCAATGCAAGCTATGAAGCCATGGACTTTGTTCGCCAGCTCCGTGAGCAAGGGGAAGCCTGCTACTTTACCATGGATGCTGGTCCCAATGTCAAGGTTCTCTGTCAAAAGAAAGACTTGGAGCATTTATCGGAAATCTTCGGTCAACGTTATCGCTTGATTGTGTCAAAAACAAAGGATTTGAGCCAAGATGATTGCTGTTAAAACTTGTGGAAAACTCTATTGGGCAGGTGAATATGCTATTTTAGAGCCAGGGCAGTTGGCCTTGATAAAGGCCATTCCCATCTATATGAAGGGCGAGATTACTTTTTCTGATAGTTACCGTATCTATTCGGATATGTTTGATTTCGCAGTTGATTTGACGCCAAATCCTGACTATAGCTTAATTCAAGAAACGATTGCTTTAGTGCAAGATTTCCTCGTTTATCGTGGAGAGACCTTGCGACCTTTTTCTTTGGAAATTCGAGGAAAAATGGAACGAGAAGGGAAAAAGTTTGGTCTGGGTTCTAGCGGTAGCGTCGTTGTCTTGGTTGTCAAGGCTTTACTAGCTCTATATGATCTTTCGATTGATCAGAACCTCTTGTTCAAGCTGGCTAGTGCTGTCTTACTCAAGCGAGGTGACAATGGTTCTATGGGGGACCTTGCCTGTATTGTGGCAGAGGATTTAGTTCTCTACCAGTCTTTTGATCGCCAGCAGGTGGCTGCGTGGTTGGAAGAAGAAAACTTGGCGACTGTTTTAGAGCGTGATTGGGGCTTTTCTATTTCACAAGTAAAACCAACTCTAGAATGTGATTTCCTAGTGGGATGGACTAAGGAAGTGGCTGTATCGAGTCACATGGTCCAGCAAATCAAGCAAAATATCAATCAGAGTTTTTTAACTTCCTCAAAAGAAACGGTGGTTTCTTTGGTAGAAGCCTTGGATCAGGGGAACGTTGAAAAAATTATCGAGCAAGTGGAAGTAGCCAGCAAGCTCTTAGAAAACTTGAGCGCAGATATTTACACGCCTTCGCTCAGACAGTTGAAAGAAGCTAGTCAAGATTTGCAAGCTGTTGCTAAGAGTAGCGGCGCTGGTGGTGGCGATTGTGGTATTGCCTTGAGTTTTGATGTGCAATCAACTGAAACCTTAAAAACTCGCTGGGACGATCTGGGGATTGAACTCTTATACCAAGAAAGGATAGGAAATGACGACAAATCGTAAGGACGAGCATATCCGCTATGCCCTTGAGCAGAAAAGTTCCTATAATAGTTTTGATGAGGTGGAGTTGATTCATTCTTCCTTGCCTCTTTACGACCTGGATGAAATCGATCTGTCAACAGAGTTTGCTGGTCGAAAGTGGGACTTTCCTTTTTATATCAATGCCATGACAGGTGGGAGCGATAAGGGGAGAGAAATCAATCAAAAGCTGGCTCAAGTGGCAGAAGCCTGTGGTATTTTGTTTGTAACGGGCTCTTATAGCGTAGCCCTCAAAGGTCCAGCAGATGACTCTTTTTCTGTCAAGTTTGATCATCCAAATCTCCTTCTTGGAACCAATATTGGATTGGATAAGCCGGTTGAACTTGGTTTGCAGACTGTAGAAGAGATGAATCCTGTTCTCCTGCAAGTGCATGTCAATGTCATGCAGGAATTGCTCATGCCTGAGGGAGAAAGGAAGTTTCGAAGCTGGCAATCGCATCTGGCAGGCTATAGCAAGCAAATCCCCGTTCCGATTGTCCTAAAGGAAGTGGGCTTTGGAATGGATGTGAAGACCATCGAAAGAGCCTATGAACTGGGTGTTCGTACAGTGGATCTATCAGGTCGTGGTGGTACCAGCTTTGCCTATATTGAAAACCGTCGCAGTGGTCAGCGTGATTACCTCAATCAATGGGGGCAGTCTACCATGCAAGCCCTTCTCAATGCTCAAGAATGGAAAGACAAGGTCGAACTCTTGGTCAGTGGAGGTGTTCGCAATCCGCTGGATATGATTAAGTGTTTGGTCTTTGGTGCCAAGGCTGTAGGACTGTCTCGAACAGTTCTGGAATTGATTGAAACCTACACAGTTGAAGAAGTGATCGGTATTGTCCAAGGCTGGAAAGACGATCTGCGTTTAATTATGTGTGCTCTTAATTGTGCCACCATAGCAGATTTGCAAAAAGTAGACTATCTTCTTTATGGAAAATTAAAAGAAGCAAAGGATCAGATGAAAAAGGCGTAACCACCGCCTTTTTTCCATCTTCAGACCGAGGTGACTTTTTTGAATTGTGATAAAATAGAAGGGAGAGGATAAACCTATGAGAAAATTTAAAATCTTTTTATTTATCGAAGCCTGTCTTCTGACAGGAGCTCTGATTTTGATGGTATCAGAGCATTTTTCGCGTGTTCTGCTGATTTTATTCCTCTTTTTGCTTTTGATTCGCTATTACACTGGTAAAGAGGGCAATAATCTTCTTTTAGTAGTGGCAAGCATTCTCTTTTTTTTCATCGTCATGCTCAATCCTTTTGTAATTTTAGCTATTTTTGTTGCGGTCATCTATAGTCTCTTTCTTCTTTATCCGATGATGAACCAGGAAAAAGAGCAGACCAATTTGGTTTTTGAAGAGGTGGTAACGGTTAAGAAGGAGAAAAATCGTTGGTTTGGAAATCTCCATCATTTTTCAAGCTACCAGACTTGCCAGTTTGATGATATTAATCTCTTTCGCCTCATGGGGAAGGACACTATTCATCTGGAGAGGGTCATCTTAACCAATCATGACAATGTCATTATCCTCAGAAAGATGGTAGGAACGACCAAAATCATTGTACCTGTAGATGTGGAAGTCAGTCTCAGCGTTAACTGTCTCTATGGTGATTTGACTTTCTTTAACCAGCCCAAGCGAGCCCTCCGCAATGAACACTATCATCAAGAAACAAGAGACTATCTCAAGAGTAACAAGAGTGTCAAGATTTTCTTGACTACTATGATTGGAGATGTGGAGGTAGTTAGAGGATGAAAAAACAAGCTTATGTAATGATTGCTCTCACCTCCATCCTGTTTGTCTTATTTTTCTCCCACAGCTTGCTGGAAATCCTTGACTTTGATTGGTCTATTTTCTTGCATGATGTCGAAAAAACAGAAAAATTTATCTTTTTGTTGTTGGTATTCAGCATATCCATGACCTTTCTCTTAGCCTTGTTTTGGCGAGGTATCGAAGAGCTTTCTCTAAGAAAAATGCAGGCTAATCTCAAGCGTTTATTGGCAGGGAAAGAAGTGGTTCAGGTTGCAGATCCAGATTTGGATGCCAGTTTCAAGTCCTTGTCAGGTAAACTTAACCTCTTGACAGAAGCTCTTCAAAAGGCTGAAAATCACAGTCTTGCTCAGGAAGAAACAATCATCGAGAAAGAACGGAAGCGGATTGCGCGGGATTTGCACGATACAGTCAGTCAGGAGTTGTTTGCGGCCCACATGATTTTGTCAGGTGTCAGCCAGCAGGCTTTGAAATTGGATAGAGAAAAGATGCAGATCCAGTTGCAGAGTGTCACAGCTATTTTAGAAACTGCCCAGAAGGATTTGCGGGTTTTACTCTTGCATTTGCGGCCAGTTGAACTGGAGCAAAAGAGCCTAGTTGAGGGAATAAAAATTCTCTTAAAAGAGCTTGAAGACAAGAGTGATCTCAAGGTTGGTTTTAAGCAAAATGTGACGAAATTGCCTAAGAAAATCGAGGAGCATATCTTCCGTATCCTGCAAGAATTGATCAGCAATACCCTCCGCCATGCCCAAGCCTCTTGCCTAGATGTCTACCTCTATCAGACAGATTTTGAATTGCAGCTGAAGGTGGTGGACAATGGGATTGGTTTCCAGTTAGGGAACTTAGACGACTTGAGTTATGGACTCCGCAATATCAAGGAACGTGTTGAAGATATGGCAGGGACGGTTCAGTTATTAACAGCTCCCAAGCAAGGGCTGGCAGTTGATATCCGTATTCCCCTGCTTGATAAGGAATGATAAAGGAGTAAAGATGAAAATTTTACTAGTAGATGACCACGAAATGGTTCGATTGGGCTTGAAAAGCTACTTTGATCTCCAAGATGATGTAGAAGTTGTAGGGGAGGCAGCCAATGGGTCTCAAGGCATTGAGTTAGCCTTGGAATTGCGTCCAGATGTCATTGTCATGGATATTGTCATGCCTGAGATGAATGGGATTGATGCGACCCTGGCCATCCTCAAAGAATGGCCTGAAGCCAAGATTTTGATTGTGACTTCTTATTTGGACAATGAAAAAATCATGCCTGTCTTAAATGCTGGTGCTAAAGGCTATATGCTCAAGACTTCTAGTGCAGACGAACTACTCCATGCTGTTCGTAAGGTGGCTGCTGGAGAGTTGGCTATTGAGCAAGAAGTCAGCAAGAAGGTCGAATACCAGCGCAATCACATAGAACTACATGAGGATTTGACTGCGCGTGAACGTGACGTGCTTCAACTCATCGCCAAGGGCTACGAAAATCAGCGCATCGCAGACGAACTTTTTATCTCTCTCAAGACGGTCAAGACCCATGTGTCCAATATCCTAGCCAAGCTGGAGGTCAGTGATCGCACCCAGGCAGCAGTTTATGCTTTTCAGCACCATTTGGTCGGGCAGGAGGAGTTTTAGTAGTTATATAAAATAATGTTGGAGAAATGGCTAAACTTAGCATCAAAGAAGCGAGCAAGTAGTGCTAGCACAACAAAATATTTTTTTCACAATGTTTCATGTTATTTGTTGACATTCATTTTATAGGAGAGTACAATAGAGTTAGAAATATTTAGATTAACATATATTTTATAAAATATAAAAAATCCAAAAGGAGGTTACAGGTATGTCTCCGTAAATCATCAAAATAAGGTCACTAGAGTGTTAAGGAATTTTGAAGAAAGGATTTTTGTCATGAAAAAATATATTACTTATGCAGCTTTATTACTTACTTCAGGAGCTTTGTTATCAACTACTTATCATATTCTGTAAGTAGAAGATACTGGGAATAAAATTATTCTTTCTATATCTGTATAATTTTATAACAGGAGGAAATGGCTATGAAAAAATCTAAATTTCTCACTCTTGGTTTGCTTGTAGGTGCTGGTCTACTTTTATCTATCAATCAAGCACAGGCAGCAGACACTTGGGTTAAAAAGGGTGCTGACTGGAATCTTTCGCAAGATGGCAGTCTCGCTAAAAATAAATGGGTGCAAAATGCTGGCTCATGGTATCACTTCGACAGCACTGGTAACATGCAGACAGGCTGGCTCAAAGAAGGCAATACATGGTATTCGCTAGCAGATAGTGGTGCTATGCGCACTGGCTGGTACAAGGAAGGTAACACCTGGTACTCACTAGCAAATAGTGGCGCTATGGCAACAGGATGGGCGACTACAAATGGTCAATGGTCTTACTTTGAAAACTCAGGAGCTATGGTAGCAGATAGAGCTGTTCCAGCCAGCGATGGAGAAAGTTATGTCATTGGTAAGGATGGTTATATGTTGACCAAACTCCCAAGTCAGGTTGAACAATCTCAAGCGGATGATACAATTATCACAAATATTGTTACTTTGTCTGATGGATATGATTATCATCTTATTCATAGAAAAGATGGAGTCATTGTTGAAAAAAATGCTTGGTACATAAAACCTGAATTTAAGAAGTTTTCTGATAAATATGGAGATAAAGTTTCCAATACGATGTTGGCTTTAGTAGATAATGCAGAAGAAGGACAAGAAATTAATCCTAAAGCTGTCGTCAAAAATTTCCAAAACTTACCAAACAGGTATTACTTTGGGGCAGATGGTCGTCGCGTAACAAATTTACCAGAAATGACCACCTATTCAGAGATTAAAAAAGTTGGAAATGATGTCTATCTAGAAAATCCGGGTGCACGACTTCTTCTTGGAGCTACCAGCTTCACAATCAATAATAATAAACTATACTATTTAGATGGTGATAATTGGAAACTCAAAACAGGTTATTTTGCATTGATTGATGATAGACCAAGCTATCATCACTATCATATTCTTGTTTATGCAGACCAATCTGGTGAAATTCTTAAAATGAAACGATTGCCAACAGGAATTTCAGATTATCTTAATAAAGAAATTGACGGTTTCTACGGTCAAACTGTTAAAATCGATAGTAAGACAGGAAATGTTTCTGTTGTGAAATAAGACGTCTGACAGAGTAAAACGAAAAAGCGAACAGCTTTGTTTACTAGGAAGTCATGTTCATTTCACTATAGAATAGGAGGAAATGGCTATGAAAAAATCTAAACTACTCACACTTGGTTTGCTTGTAGGTGCTGGTCTACTTTTATCTATCAACCAAGCACAGGCTGCAGATACTTGGGTTAAAAATGGCGCTGACTGGAATCTTTCTCAAGATGGCAGTTTCGCTAAAAATAAATGGGTGCAAAATGCTGGCTCATGGTATCACTTCGACAGCACTGGTAACTTGCAGACAGGCTGGCTCAAAGAAGGCAATACCTGGTATTCGCTAGCAGATAGTGGCGCTATGCGCACTGGATGGTACAAGGAAGGCAATACCTGGTACTCACTAGCAGACAGTGGGGCTATGCGAACTGGCTGGTACAAGGAAGGTAGCACCTGGTACTCTCTAGCAGATAGTGGCGCTATGCGTACAGGTTGGTACAAAGAAGGGTCTACTTGGTACTATCTTCATTTTAGTGGTTCTATGATGACAGGTTGGGTGTTCATAGATGGTAATTGGTATTATTTTGAACAATCAGGTGCAATGGCCTCTGATAGAGTTGTAAATTCTAGTGATGGGACAGGCTATATTCTCAGCAAGGATGGCTATATGTTGACTTTAAAAAATAGCCCTTATAAAGATGATGATATTGTCCGTTTAGGTGATGGATATGAGTATCTGATTACATCAAAATTTGATGGACATAACTATACTGATGTTATCGTGGCTAAAAATACTTGGTATATCAAACCTGAGTTCAAGAAGTTTTCCGACAAATATGGGGATGAGGTTGCAAATACTACCTTAGCTTTAGTGGATAATAAAGAAGAAGGACAAGAAATTGATCCTAAAGCTGTTATTCGTAATTTCCAAAATCTACCAGGTCGATATTACTTTGGAGCAGATGGTCGTAGAGTATTACCACTTCCAGAGATGACAACTAGATCAGAAATCAAAAAAGTTGGCAATGATCTTTATCTAGAAGACCCAGGTGTACGACTTCGATTTGCTAACTTCACAATCAATAACAATAAACTATACTATTTAGACAATGGACAAGGTAAGCTCAAAACAGGTTACTTTGTATTGATCGATGATGGTATGGCTACAACCCACCATCACTTCCTTGTATATGCAGACCAATCTGGAGAAGTTCTTAAGATGAAACGCTTGCCATCAGGATTTTCAGATTATTTTGACAAAGAAATCGATGGTTTCTATGGTCAAAAAATTAAGATTACACAGCCAAATAAGAATGAATATTACAAGGTTCTTGTGGTTAAATAATACAAAACGAATCGCCCAATGAGGGATGTGTGGGCGATTCGTTTTTTTACTGTAATCAGCCATCATTAAACATCTTTTATAAAATTATATTCGAAACCTAAAGAAAACCAAGAAGAAACCGTACCTCTCCCATCATTGAAAAGCGCAGTCATTACTTGAAAAAAGTCGCTCATTTATGTTATAATAGACTGTATTTAAAAAATTTTAAGGAGAAATGACAGAATGTCTGTATCATTTGAAAACAAAGAAACAAACCGTGGTGTCTTGACTTTCACTATCTCTCAAGACCAAATCAAACCAGAATTGGACCGTGTCTTCAACTCAGTGAAGAAATCTCTTAATGTTCCAGGTTTCCGTAAAGGTCACCTTCCACGCCCTATCTTCGACAAAAAATTTGGTGAAGAGTCACTTTACCAAGACGTTATGAACGCTCTTTTGCCAAACGCTTATGAAGCAGCTGTAAAAGAAGCTGGTCTTGAAGTCGTTGCTCAACCAAAAATTGATGTAACTTCAATGGAAAAAGGTCAAGACTGGGTTATCACTGCTGAAGTTGTTACAAAACCTGAAGTAAAATTGGGTGACTACAAAAACCTTGAAGTATCAGTTGATGTAGAAAAAGAAGTAACTGACGCTGACGTTGAAGAGCGTATCGAACGCGAACGCAACAATTTGGCTGAATTGGTGATCAAAGAAGCTGCTGCTGAAAACGGCGACACTGTTGTTATCGACTTTGTTGGTTCTATCGACGGTGTTGAATTTGACGGCGGAAAAGGTGAAAACTTCTCACTTGGACTTGGTTCAGGTCAATTCATCCCTGGTTTCGAAGACCAATTAGTTGGACATTCAGCTGGTGAAACTGTTGACGTTATCGTAACATTCCCAGAAGACTACCAAGCTGAAGATCTTGCAGGTAAAGAAGCTAAATTCGTGACAACTATCCACGAAGTAAAAGCTAAAGAAGTTCCAGCTCTTGACGATGAGCTTGCAAAAGACATCGATGAAGAAGTTGAAACACTTGCTGAATTGAAAGAAAAATACCGCAAAGAGTTAGCTGAAGCTAAAGAAGAAGCTTACAAAGATGCCGTAGAAGGTGCAGCAATTGATAAAGCTGTAGAAAACGCTGAAATCGTAGAACTTCCAGAAGAAATGATCCACGAAGAAGTTCACCGCTCAGTAAACGAATTCCTTGGAAACTTGCAACGTCAAGGTATCAATCCTGACATGTACTTCCAAATCACTGGAACTACTCAAGAAGACCTTCACAAACAATACGAAGGAGAAGCTGAATCACGTACTAAGACTAACCTTGTTATCGAAGCAGTTGCCAAAGCTGAAGGATTTGATGCTTCAGAAGAAGAAATCCAAAAAGAAATCGAGCAATTGGCTGCAGATTACAACATGGAAGTGGCTCAAGTTCAAAACTTGCTTTCAGCTGATATGTTGAAACACGACATCACAATCAAAAAAGCTGTTGAATTGATTACAAGCACAGCAACAGTTAAATAATCTTAATAGCCAAAAATCCCACCTGATTAGGTGGGTTTTCTGATGCACTATTTTTCAAAAATCTCTTTGAGGTCTGCGTCAGTAATCCCAATCATGGCGGGGATGCTGTCCCAGTTTTCTTCGGTTAGGATGTAGGATTGTTCAGAGACGCTTGATGTGGCTGTTTCAGAGACCGCTTGTTGCTTTTCTTCAACATTCTCCAATAAATCACTGAAGCGTTCAATCAGATAGGTTTTTCGGGCAGTTCCGATATGCTGGGTAGCATAGTCGAAGGCCTGTAATTCGCCTAGTAAGATAAGCTTGCTTTTGGCGCGTGTAATGGCTGTATAGATGAGATTGCGCTCCAGCATACGCCTGCTAGCACTGGTGATGGGTAGGATAACAACAGGGAACTCACTTCCCTGGGACTTATGGATACTCATGGCATAGGCCAGGCGAATCTTGTACCATTCGTTACGTGGGTAAGAGACCTCATTGCCATCAAAATCAATGACAATTTCGTCTTGTTTCGACTCGGTGTATTTACCAGGAATCAGGTCTGTGATAGCTCCTAAATCTCCATTAAAGACATTGATTTCAGCATCGTTGACCAAATGAATGACCTTGTCGCCCTTACGATAGTGACACTGGGGAGCTTCAAAACTGAGTTGATCTTTTTGTGGTGGATTGAGCAGGTTTTGCATGAGCTGATTGATAGCATCAATCCCTGCTGTCCCTCGGTACATGGGAGCCAGAACCTGAATATCACGAGTAGGGATTCCACTTCTGAGGGCTGCGCCTAAAATCTTTTCAATGGTAGCAGGAATATGGCCACTAGCGATTTCAAAGTAGGAACGATCAGCTTTTTTCTGGGTGAAATCAGCAGGTAAGATACCCTGTCGAATTTGACTAGCTAAGGTGACGATAGTTGATTCTTCGCTTTGCCGGTAAATTTTTTCCAAGCGAGTCTGAGGTATCAAAGGAATATGAAGCAGATCCGATAGAACTTGTCCAGGGCTGACAGACGGGAGCTGATCGCTATCTCCCACGATGAGGACTTTACTATCAGACGAGATGTTGGAGAAGAGTTGGTTGGCCAGCCAAGTATCCACCATGGAAAATTCATCCACGATAATAAAGTCGGCATCCAGATAATCTTCCAGATGACTGGTGTCATCGTCACCTGTCATTCCTAAATGACGGTGTATGGTCGCGCTAGGCAAGCCTGTCAATTCATTCATGCGGCGAGCGGCTCGTCCAGTTGGAGCGGCAAGAAGAATCGGTAGGTTGCTTTTTTTCCTGAGGTCCAGTCCTTCTAAGAGGGCATAAACAGCGATGATCCCATTGATAACCGTTGTCTTCCCAGTACCAGGGCCACCTGTCAGGATAAAGACCTTATTTTGGATAGCGTCACAAATAGCCTGTTTTTGAATGCTGTCATACTCAATCCCCAGTTCTTCCTCAACAGTAGTAATATGCTTGTGAATGGTTTCTAGATCTTGGCTCTTCTGTTTTCCTTTTTCGAGGATACGAACCAAGTGGCTACGAATCCCTTCTTCTGCAAAAAAGAGGCTGTTGTCAAAAATCTTGGTATCAATCTGCTGAACCTTGTCTTCTTCGATCAAGTAGGAGAGTTCTTGGGCCACTTGGCAGGGATCCAGTTCCACGGGGCGAGAAGATTCAAGGAGAGTAAGGGTTTGTTCCAGCAAATCCCGTGCTTCAACATAGGTGTCCCCTGTTTCCATACAGGTCTGAAAAAGACTATGTACTAGACCGGCGCGGAAGCGTTCAGGAGCCTGACTTTCGATGCCTAGTTCTTCCGCTAATTGGTCAGCAATGGTAAATCCCAAGCCCTTGATATCTTCGACCAGTTGGTAGGGATAATTTTCAACCACATCAAGGGTTTCCTCCTTGTAAAAGTCTTGAATCTGAAAGGCTAATTTATTGGGAATGCCGTAGTTGGCTAGTTTGGCCAAAACCATCTCGGTTCCGTAGTTGAGACGGAGGGTGGAGACGAAGGCCTCACGATTTTTGGCAGATAGTCCTGCGATGCCTTCTAACTTTTCTGGATGTTGCAGAATTTCGTCAATGGTATTATCGCCATAGGTATCCACAATTTTCTGAGCTGTCTTGAGACCAATTCCCTTGAAATGGCTACTTGAAAAGTACTTAACCAAGCCCTTGCTAGTTGGTTTTGCGCGTTCATACCGGCTGATTTGCAGTTGTTCCCCATATTTGGAGTGCTGGACAATTTGTCCCCAAAAAGTATAGTCTTCTCCCTCAATCACGTCAGCCATTGTTCCCGTGACAATGATTTCAAAATCATCAAAATCCTTTGCGTCCGTGTCGTCGATTTCTAGGAGGAGGATGCGATAAAAATTGCTGGGATTTTCAAAAATAATCCGTTCAATGGTTCCTGAAAAATAAACTTCCATAAGATTCCTTTGCATAAATAGGTGAGAGTTAATACTCTTCGAAAATCTCTTCAAACCACGTCAGCTTCGCCTTGCCGTATATATGTTACTGACTTTGTCAGTTCTATCTACAACCTCAAAGCAGTGCTTTGAGCAACCTACGGCTAGCTTTCTAGTTTGCTCTTTGATTTTCATTGAGTATAACTTTGTTTCTATCTTAATCAAACTGGATAGTGAATAATCATATTCTCACGATAGAAGAAGAGGCTGAGATTGCTGATTCTCGGCCTCTTCGATTTCTTAAAATGTTCCGATACGGGTGATTGGCCAGAAGCGGAATTTAGCTTCTCCTGTGATATCTTTTGCTTTGAAGGTACCTACGTGGCGGCTGTCGCTCGAAACTAAGCGGTCGTCTCCAAGGAGAAGGTATTCTCCTTCTGGGACAGTAAAGCTAAAGTTGGTATTGTAGTTGACATCAACGGTGAAGGCTTGAGCTTTTTCAGCAATACTTCTAAAGAAAGTGCCTTTATTTCCTTCAAATCCCTTGCCTGAGTAGGTGCTTTGGAGTTTGTCATCCTTGAAGCGTTTGATATAGTCAGCTAGATAAGGTTCGTCCGTCTCTTTGTCATTGATGTAAAGTTTATCATTTTCGTAACGGATAGTATCTCCTGGCATACCGATCACGCGCTTGACGATGTCTTTATTTCCATCATCTTCATGCGCCACCACGATATCAAATCGGTCAATAGGAAGGTGTTTGACCACAAAGAGGACTTCTCCATCTGCCAGGGTAGGATCCATAGAATGTCCTTCTACACTGACATTCCTCCAGAGAAAGAGACGGCTTAAAGCTAGTAATGACAGAATTAGGAGGAACAATCCCCACTCTTTTAGGAAATGTTTAAATGAATTCATAACTTACCTTTCTAAGCGTTTTTTCGCTTTTTCAGTATTTTTAAAGTGCAGTTTGGCGCAGAAATTGAGTCCCTGCATACCATAGGCTTGCAAAATTTGGCTAGCCACCTTATCAGAAGCCGTTCCAGCTCCACTTGGAAGTTGATAACCCAGTTCTCGTCCCAGATTTTCAAGATTTTCCAGAAAGAGATCACGCGCAATGATGGAAGAAACAGCTACAGCCAAATATTTGCCCTCAGCCTTTTCTTCCAGGCTAATCGGATTGCTGAAGCGATTGGCCTCTTGTGCCAAATACTTGTCATAATTTTTAGCACTGGTAAAGGCATCAATCACAATTTTCTCAGGCTGAATGCCTTTTTGAAGGAGAAGGTAGATAGCCTGGTTATGGAGGGCTACCTTAACTGAAACAGCATTGTAGCGGTCTCCAATGACTTCGTTGTACTTGCTTGGTGAGAGAAGCAGTGCCTGGTGCTGAATTTTTTCCTTGAGGATAGGGGCGATCTGACGAATCTTTTGGTCAGTCAGAGTTTTAGAATCTCCCACACCGAGTTTTCGCAAGAAGTCATGCTGGTTAGGTGTGACAAAAGAAGCCACAACTGCAAGTCCACCAAAGTAGGAACCATTTCCCACCTCATCTGTCCCAATCAAAGGAAAATTTTGTCCGCTGGTTTGCTCTACAACTTGATAGCCAAAGAAACGAGCATATTTCTCAGCTCCTTCACCCTGAAGCAAGACCTTTCCAGAAGTATAGATAGAAACCGTTGCTTGAGGTAGTCGTAAAAAGTAGCGAATATAGCGATTCTTGCTGGGAGCCAGACTGGTTTGATAGTGTTCAAGAAAAGCCTGAATCTCCTTTTCGCTTGGTGTGAGTGTTATACTTGCCATAGTTTATATTGTACCATAAAAGCAGGCAAATTTGTAAAAACTGACAAAATTAGCGAATTTTGGTATAATATCGTGAGGTGAATTTTATGGCAAATCTAAATCGATTCAAATTTACATTCGGGAAAAAAACATTAACCTTGACAAGCGAGCATGATAACCTTTTTATGGAGGAAATTGCCAAGGTTGCGACAGAAAAATACCAAGCAATTAAAGAACAAATGCCTAGCGCAGATGATGAAACAATCGCTCTTTTGTTGGCAGTCAACTGTTTGTCAACTCAGCTCAGCCGTGAGATTGAATTTGATGATAAGGAGCAAGAATTAGAAGAATTGCGTCACAAGCTTGTGACTTGCAAGCAAGAACAGAGTAAGATTGAGGATTCTTTATGATTTCACTCCTTCTTCTATTGGTCTTGGCTTGGGGATTTTATATCGGCTATCGCAGAGGCCTGCTCTTACAGGTTTATTACCTGATTGCAGCCATGGCATCGGCTTTTGTGGCTGGCCAGTTTTATAAGGGGCTTGGAGAGCAATTTCATTTGCTCCTCCCTTATGCAAATCCGCAGGAAGGTCAGGGGACTTTCTTTTTCCCATCGGATCAACTCTTTCAGTTGGATAAGGTCTTTTACGCAGGGATCGGCTACTTGCTTGTATTTGGGATAGTCTATAGCATCGGTCGTTTGCTTGGTCTCCTCTTACACTTGATTCCTAGTAAAAAACTAGGTGGCAAGTTTTTCCAAGTTTCAGCAGGTATTTTGTCCATGTTGGTGACCTTATTTGTCTTGCAAATGGCCTTGACAATTTTGGCGACCATCCCCATGGCAGTTATACAAAATCCTCTTGAAAAGAGTATCGTCGCAAAACACATCATCCAGAGCATACCAGTGACAACCAGTTGGCTCAAACAAATCTGGGTAACAAATTTAATCGGATAAAAAGGGCAGGAATTTTCCTAGCCCTTTGTTTACAGATTGACTCGAATCGATCAGAATGTAAAAAGCTACTACTCTTCGAAAATCTCTTCAAACCACGTCAGCTTCCATCTGCAACCTCAAAACACTGTTTTGAGCAACCTGCGGCTAGCTTCCTCGTTTGCTCTTTGATTTTCATTGAGTATCATACACCTAGACATTCAAGGACAAGGAAATAAAGATGAACAAGAAAATATTAGAAACATTAGAGTTCAATAAGGTCAAGGCCTTGTTTGAACCTCATTTGTTGACCGAGCAGGGCTTGGAGCAATTGAGACAGCTAGCTCCGACTGCCAAAGCAGATAAAATCAAACAGGCTTTTGCTGAGATGAAGGAAATGCAGGCTCTCTTTGTCGAGCAACCGCATTTTACTATTCTCTCAACTAAGGAAATTACAGGAGTTTGCAAACGATTGGAGATGGGAGCGGACCTCAATATCGAGGAGTTCCTCCTCTTGAAGCGCGTGCTTCTTGCTAGCCGAGAACTGCAAAGTTTTTATGCCAATCTGGAAAATGTCAGTTTGGAAGAATTAGCCCTTTGGTTTGAGAAATTACATGATTTTCCGCAATTACAAGGAAATCTCCAAGCCTTTAATGATGCAGGTTTCATTGAAAATTTTGCCAGTGAAGAATTAGCGCGCATCCGCAGAAAAATTCATGACAGCGAGCGTCAGGTACGCGATGTTTTACAGGACCTACTTAAGCAAAAAACGCAGATGTTGACAGAAGGAATCATTGCTAGCAGAAATGGCCGTCAGGTTTTACCTGTCAAAAATACCTACCGCAATAAGATTGCTGGTGTCGTTCATGATATTTCTGCCAGCGGAAACACCGTCTATATCGAACCTCGTGAGGTGGTCAAACTGAGCGAAGAAATTGCCAGTTTACGAGCAGATGAGCGTTATGAAATGCTTCGCATTCTCCAAGAAATCTCGGAGCGTGTTCGCCCTCATGCGGCTGAGATTGCTAATGATGCTTGGATTATCGGCCATTTGGACTTGATTCGTGCCAAGGTCCGCTTTATCCAAGAAAGGCAAGCAGTCGTTCCTCAGCTATCTGAAAATCAAGAAATTCAACTGCTCCATGTCTGCCATCCTTTGGTCAAAAATGCCGTCGCAAATGATGTCCATTTTGGTCAAGATTTAACAGCGATTGTCATTACAGGTCCCAATACAGGTGGGAAGACCATCATGCTTAAAACTCTGGGCTTGACGCAGGTCATGGCCCAATCTGGTTTGCCGATTTTAGCAGACAAGGGAAGTCGTGTTGGTATTTTTGAAGAAATCTTTGCCGATATTGGTGATGAGCAATCTATTGAGCAGAGTTTGTCTACCTTCTCTAGCCATATGACCAATATTGTGGATATTCTTGGCAAGGTTAACCAACATTCGCTTTTACTCTTGGATGAGTTGGGAGCTGGTACAGACCCTCAAGAAGGAGCTGCTCTTGCCATGGCTATTCTGGAAGACCTTCGCCTACGTCAAGTCAAGACCATGGCGACGACCCACTATCCAGAACTCAAGGCCTACGGTATTGAGACAGCCTTTGTGCAGAATGCCAGCATGGAGTTTGATACTGCAACTCTACGCCCGACCTATCGCTTTATGCAGGGCGTGCCTGGTCGAAGCAATGCCTTTGAAATCGCTAAACGTCTAGGCCTGTCTGAGGTTATCGTAGGCGATGCCAGTCAGCAGGTCGATCAGGACAATGATGTCAATCGTATCATTGAACAACTGGAAGAGCAGACGCTGGAAAGTCGCAAACGTTTGGACAATATCCGTGAGGTGGAGCAAGAAAATCTCAAGATGAACCGTGCTCTCAAAAAACTTTATAACGAGCTCAATCGTGAAAAGGAAACGGAGCTCAATAAGGCGCGTGAGCAAGCTGCTGAGATTGTGGACATGGCCCTAAGTGAGAGTGACGATATTTTAAAAAATCTTCACAGTAAATCTCAACTGAAACCGCACGAGATTATCGAAGCCAAGGCCAAACTCAAAAAATTAGCCCCTGAAAAAGTGGACTTGTCCAAAAACAAGGTTCTTCAAAAGGCTAAGAAAAAACGAGCTCCAAAGGTGGGCGATGATATCGTGGTGCTCAGTTATGGCCAGCGTGGTACCTTGACCAGTCAACTCAAGGACGGCCGCTGGGAAGCCCAAGTTGGCTTGATCAAAATGACCTTGGAAGAGAAAGAGTTTGACCTCGTTCAAGCTCAGCAAGAAAAGCAAGTCAAGAAGAAACAGGTCAATGTCGTGAAACGAACTTCTGGTCGTGGCCCACAAGCCAGACTGGACCTTCGAGGCAAACGTTATGAAGAGGCCATGAATGAGCTAGATGCCTTTATCGACCAAGCCTTGCTTAATAATATGGCTCAAGTTGACATCATCCATGGTATTGGAACAGGTGTCATCCGTGAAGGAGTTACCAAATACCTACAAAGAAACAAGCATGTCAAGAGTTTCGGCTATGCCCCACAAAATGCTGGAGGCAGTGGCGCAACTATTGTGACCTTTAAAGGATAGCAGTATTCTGGATTTTACAAAGTAAAAACTGTTGAACTAATTTTTACGAATAAACACATTGACAAAAGCCAACATTTTTTGTAAAATAAGAATCAATTAAATACCAACACCGAATGAAGTTTAATAGAAGTGGGGAATCGTTTGATTTTCCATGACTGTAAATGGACGGAACTCTGGAGAGACCGTAAAGGCACCGAAGGGGCAAGGCAGGTAACTGCTCAAACTCTCAGGTAAAAGGACAGAGCTAGGATAGACCGCTTTTTAGCATTTATCTAAGCATTCCAGAGTACATGTATTATGCATGTGCTCTTTCTTTTGGGGTTGAAAAGATAGGAGAAGGAAATGTTAGAATTGCTTAAATCAATTGATGCTTTTGTTTGGGGCCCACCCCTCTTGATTCTCTTGGTCGGGACAGGGATTTACCTGACTATTCGTCTAGGACTCTTGCAGGTTTTGCGTCTGCCCAAGGCCTTCCAGCTTATTTTTACTAAGGACACGGGGCATGGCGATGTATCCAGTTTTGCTGCCTTGTGTACAGCACTTGCAGCAACAGTTGGTACGGGAAACATTATCGGGGTGGCGACAGCTATCAAGGTCGGTGGCCCAGGAGCCCTCTTTTGGATGTGGATGGCTGCTTTCTTTGGGATGGCAACCAAGTATGCGGAAGGCCTCTTGGCTATTAAATACCGCACCAAGGACGACCATGGTGCAGTGGCGGGGGGGCCGATGCATTATATCCTTCTGGGGATGGGAGAAAAGTGGCGCCCACTTGCTATCTTCTTTGCCCTGGCAGGTGTATTAGTAGCTTTGTTGGGAATCGGGACCTTTACCCAAGTCAACTCGATTACAGAATCTATCCAAAATACAACCGCTATTTCGCCAGCTATCACCGCTCTTGTCTTGTCTGTATTTGTAGCGATTGCAGTCTTTGGTGGCCTCAAGTCCATTTCAAAGGTTTCAACTACTGTTGTTCCTTTTATGGCTATCATTTATATTTTGGGAACTCTTACAGTTATTTTCTTTAATATCGAGAAAATCCCTGCTACAATCGCTTTAATCTTGACATCCGCTTTTAGTCCGGTTGCTGCAGTAGGAGGCTTTGCTGGTGCTAGCATTCGGATGGCTATCCAAAATGGTGTGGCACGTGGTGTCTTCTCAAACGAATCTGGTCTGGGTTCTGCTCCCATTGCAGCTGCTGCAGCTAAGACAAATGAACCAGTGGAGCAAGGTTTGATTTCCATGTCAGGAACCTTTATTGATACTCTCATTATCTGTACTTTGACAGGTTTGACCATCTTAGTAACTGGTGTTTGGAGTGGTGACTTAAATGGGGTTGCCTTGACTCAGTCTGCTTTCTCAACAGTCTTTTCACACTTTGGATCTGCCCTCTTAACCATCTTCCTTGTGCTTTTTGCCTTCACGACAATTCTAGGTTGGAACTATTATGGAGAACGCTGTTTCGAGTTCCTCTTTGGGGTTCGTTTTATCTGGCTCTACCGTTTGGTCTTTGTGCTCATGGTCTTGTTGGGAGGATTTATCGAGTTGGATATGGTTTGGATTATCGCAGATATTGTCAATGCCATGATGGCTCTGCCAAACTTGATTGCTCTCTTAGTCTTGTCGCCGGTCGTTATTGCTGAAACTAAAAAGTATTTTAATAAATAATGAAATCACACATTGCGTGTGATTTTTTGCTTTCATAAAAAATTTCTATCAATGTAATTTAAAATATATATTATACACGGTATAGAATCTGTGATAGACTAGGTTTCAACAAAATGAAAAGAGGTCTTATGATGACAACATTTACCATCCATACAGTCGAATCAGCACCAGGAGAAGTGAAAGAAGTTCTTGAAACAGTAGAAAAAGATAATAATGGCTATATTCCCAACCTAATCGGTCTCTTGGCTAATGCACCGACTGCCTTAGAAGCCTACAGAACTGTCGGAGCTATCAACCGTCGCAACAGCTTAACACCAGTAGAGCGTGAAGTGGTGCAAATCACGGCAGCTGTAACCAATGGTTGTGCCTTCTGCGTCGCAGGTCACACAGCTTTTTCAATCAAACAAATCCAGATGAACGATGACCTTCTTCAAGCCCTTCGCAATCGTACTCCAATTGAAACAGATCCTAAATTGGACACCCTAGCTAAGTTTACCTTAGCGATAATCAATACCAAGGGTCGTGTAGGAGATGAAGCCTTGGCTGAGTTTTTAGAAGCTGGCTACACTCAACAAAATGCCTTGGATGTGGTTCTTGGTGTCAGCCTAGCAAGCCTCTGTAACTATGCGAATAATCTAGCTAATACCCCAATTAACCCAGAATTGCAACCTTATGCCTAGAAGGAGGAAAGAGTATGGGATTTTTTTCAGAAGAATTTTTGAGCTGGTTAGACCAGCATGCTGATGAAATCGACAAGCAGTCTTGTCAAGCTGGAGAGCAGTTGATTGAGAAAATTGCAGCAGAGGGAGCTTTTCGTGTGGGGGTTCCTGCATCTCTTGGGGGTTCAGGAGGAAGTGACCAGGATGTTATTAATATCCTTGCAGAGCTCGCACAACATTCTTTAACAGCCTCTTTTATTTCATGGGGGCAACGCACTCTAATTGACAATATTCTTCATACGGATAACTCCTATTTTAAGGAAACCTATCTGGAAAAACTCTTGTCTGGAGAATATGCAGGTGCGACTGCCTTGTCCAATGCTGTCAAATATCTATCTGACCTAGAGGAACTGAATGTTCGCGTTCTTGAAGAAAATGGACAATTGTATCTAAAAGGAAGACTGCCATGGGTAACGAATGCTCGAAGAAATCGATTTTTAACTATTTTTGTGGCAGGTTTTACAGATGATCCAAGTATAAGTTATGTGGTGGCTGTACCATCAGACGCAGAGAATTTTAGTCGTTCTGAAGACTTAGAATTCGTTTCTCTTCAAGGAGGAAATACAGCTGCCCTGACTTTTAATAAGGTCCTTTTAAAAGAGGAATGGATTTTATCCAAAGATGCTCATCAATTTTTGGCACAAAATCGTCCGGCTTTCTTAGGTTACCAATTTGGTCTAGCTTTTGGTTTAGCTGAACGTTCTCTATCAGAAGTAGAAAAAGAATTGGGGCAACGCAGTGTGCTAACAGATGAATGGCAATACCAGGTAGAGCAGTTAGATGCTATTCGGCAAGCTCTTTATCAGGGATTGTCTGATCGTTCCTATTTTGTTACCAATCCGCGTGAACTCTTTCAGTTAAGGATAGACATTGTGGATGTTGTTGCTCAGAGTCTTCTATTAGAGTTACAAGCCGGTGGTGGTAGAGGCTACTTTAGTAAATCAACATCTGGATTTATTCGTCGTTGGAATGAAGGTGCCTTTCTTCCAATTGTTTCTCCAAGTGCGGTTCAGTTGCGCCATATCTTAGCAACTAGTTAAAAAGTAGAATAAAAACGAAGTTTGAATTTTCAACTTCGTTTTTTAAGTCCTCATTTAAACGATTTTATGCTATACTGAAACTAACATGATTATTGGAGGTTAGGATGAAAAAACTCCCCTTGGTATTTTCTGGTTGTTTGCTAGGTTTGGCAGGAGCTGGAAATCTTATTGTAGATACGTTGCCGATCCTGTCCCATCTATTGAGTCTTACTGGTTTGATTTTGTGGATTTACTTTCTACTTCTGCATCTCTTTAATTGGAAAGAAACCAAACAAGAGTTGACTAAGCCTCCTCTTTTATCAGGAATGGCCACTTTTCCCATGGCTGGGATGATTTTATCAACTTATGTCTTTCGCGTATTCCCTCACCTTCCTTTGGTTGCGCAAGGAATCTGGTGGTTTTCATTTCTCTTGGATGTGGCCTTGATTGCTGGTTTCACCATCAAGTTTGCCTATCCAGGTAAGAGAGTCAGTGCGACTCCTAGCTGGACAGTGCTCTATGTGGGGATAGCAGTAGCTGCCTTGACCTATCCTCTGGTAGGCATCATCGAAATTGCCTATGTGACCTTGAGTTTTGGATTTCTTCTTACCTTCTATCTCTATCCCCTTATTTATAGCGATTTAAAGAAACAACCACTCCCCGTAGCCTTGCTTGGACAAGAAGGGATCTACTGTGCTCCTTTCTCTCTACTCTTGGCTTCCCTAGTTCGAGTTGGAGGAGACAGCCTACCGACTTGGGTCTTAATCGCTATGATTGTGTCTTCCCAATCTTTCTTTTTCTTTGTTTTGACTCGCCTACCCAATATTTTAAAACAAGGTTTTCAACCAGCCTTCTCAGCCCTCACCTTCCCAACCATTATCACAGCTACTTCGCTCAAGATGGCTCAGGGAATCTTGAAACTTCCATTTCTGGATTACCTGGTATTGGCTGAAATCATTATATGCCTCACTATTTTATTCTTTGTATTAGGTGCTTATCTGATTTGGTTACGAAAAAAGGTCTAGCTAGAAATAGCTAAACCTTATTTTTTATGGTTTGATAACTTCAGCTCCACCCATATATGGACGAAGAACTTCTGGGATGGTCACAGAACCATCTTCATTTTGATAGTTTTCAAGAATAGCGGCTACTGTACGTCCAACTGCCAGTCCAGAACCGTTTAAGGTGTGGAGCAATTTAACCTTGCCATCTGCTTCATCACGGTAACGGATTTGGGCACGACGGGCTTGGAAATCTTCTGTGTTTGAACAGCTTGAGATTTCACGGTAATTGTTTTGTGCTGGAATCCAAACTTCCAAGTCGTAAGTCTTGGCAGCTGAGAAGCCCATATCTCCTGTAGAGAGAGCAACGACACGGTATGGGAGGTTAAGTTTTTGAAGAATGTTTTCAGCGTTGGCTGTCATTTTTTCTAATTCTTCGTATGATTCTTCAGGTTTGGCAAATTTCACCATTTCAACCTTGTGGAATTGGTGCAAACGAATCAAACCACGGGTATCGCGACCAGCAGAACCTGCCTCAGAACGGAATGATGGACTCATAGCAGTAAAGTAGATTGGCAGTTCCTTACCATCAATAATTTCATCACGGTAGTAGTTTGTAAGAGGCACTTCAGCTGTAGGGATGAGGACATAATTAGTGTCTTTCAATTCAAAAGTATCTTCCTTGAATTTTGGATATTGACCAGTACCAAACATAGAGTCGTGGTTAACCATGTAAGGTGTGATGACTTCAGTGTAGCCTTCTTTGCCATGTTCATCCAACATAAAGTTGTAGATAGCACGTTCTAAACGAGCACCGAGACCTTTATAGAAGAGAAAGCGAGCGCCAGTTACCTTACCACCGCGTTCCCAGTCAAGAATACCAAGGTCTTCACCAAGATCCCAGTGGGCTTTTGGTTCGAAGTCAAACTCGCGCGGAGTCCCCCAACGGCGAACTTCCACATTGTCCTCCTCGTCAGCCCCAACAGGAACACTGTCAGCTGGGATATTTGGAAGAGTAGTGGTAAATTCTGTCAATTTAGCATCGATGTCTGCCAATTCAGCATCCAAGGCTTTGACCTCAGCAGATAGAGTTTGCATGGCAGCAATCTTATCATCAGCATTTTCCTTGTTGCGCTTAGCTTGGGCAATCTCAGCTGAAACTGTGTTACGTTCAGCCTTGAGAGTTTCAACCTTGACCAAGATGTCACGACGTTTAGCATCGATTTCTTTCATCTCGTTTAAGACAGCAGCATCTACGCCACGTGTAGCCAATTTTTCTGCGACAGCATCAAAGTCTGTACGAATACGTTTGATATCTAACATAAGAACTCCTTTATGAAAAAAGCACACCTGACAAAGCGTTGGAGTGGCAGGGCCACGGTTCCATCCAACTTCACAGGTGTGCACTTGATTCTGTATTTGATTTAAAACAACGGTAGAATTTCACCTATCCCTCCTATCTGCTCGCAGCACCCGCAGACTTTCTGAAAGAAGAAGATAACCTACTTATCCGTTGCTATGATTATACTAAAGTTTTTACTTTTTTGCAAATAGATTTTTAAATTTTTGACCAATGGTCTGGAGTAGAGTCGGAAGTTTCACGACCTTGTCATTGCCCAGTTTTTCACGAGCAATTTTGAGAATGGCACCTGAGTCTTTTGAAGCAAAGAGGAATTTTCCTCTGTCTGTAAAGACTTCGAAGTGGCGACTGATTTTGCGACCAGTGACATTGGCTCCAATTTGGTTGATATGGCTCCAAGGAATCTGGATATATTGTTCGACATTGACATCTGGGTAAAATTCCAGAGCCTGATCTCCGACAAGGAATTTCCCAACTTTCCCAGCTACAGAGAGATAGGAAGTGCCTGTCGTGCTGAGAAGCACTGTTTTATTAAGCGATTGAGCCATGATTAGTCTTCCTTACTTTCGTCGAAAAAGGCATTGTAGAGGGCTTTGATTGCTGCTTTTTCTTGGTCTTTATTGACAACGAACATGATAGATACTTCACTAGAGCCTTGAGACATCATCTGGATATTGATCTTGTTTTCAGACAGAGCACGTGTTGCAGTAGCTGTTACACCGATATGACTCTTCATCTTTTCTCCAACAATCATAATGATAGAAAGGTCGTGTTCGATTTCTGCATGGTCTACTTCAGCTTTTTGAACCAATTGACGTAGGATTTCTTCTTCCTTGATAGGAGTTAGTTCGCGAGAACGGAGAATGATTGAAAGATCATCGATACCTGTTGGCATATGTTCCCAACCGATGTTAAGATCTTCAAGGATTTGCAGAACCTTGCGACCAAATCCAACCTCGCGGTTCATGAGGTATTTCGACATGTTAATGCTGACAAAGCCTGAGTCACCAGCAATTCCCACAACTGGAAATTCATCACTACTATGTTTTAGAACGATACGAGTACCTGGATGGTCAGGATTGTTGGTATTCTTGATAACGAGAGGAATTTTTCCTCGATAGGCAGGTAGAAGAGCTTCATCGTGAAGAACTGAGAATCCTGCATAGGCCAATTCACGCATTTCACGGTAAGTCAACTCTGGAATCGAGTGTGGTTGGTGGATAATACCAGGATGGGCTGCAAAGATACCATCAACATCCGTAAAGTTTTCATAGAGGTCGGCTTTGACACCAGCAGCAATGATAGAACCTGTAATATCTGATCCTCCACGTGAGAAGGTGCAGATTTGATTTTCCTTGGTAACCCCAAAGAAACCAGGAATGACAAGGACTTCATTTGTATTTGTCAATTCTTCAATCTTGTCATAACTAGAGGGAATGATGCGAGCATTCCCAGGTTCACTTGTGACCACAATACCAGCTTCTCTAGGGTGCACATAGCGTGCATCAATACCATTTTGGTTAAAATAGGCAGCAATCAATTTAGCATTGTTGTTTTCACCGGCTGCTAGGAAAGTATCGTAGAGAAATTCATTTTCATCAATAGGAAGAGTGGCCAAGGCGCGAATGCTTTTTGAAATTTTATCTAAAACAGCTGGTTTCAAACCCAATTCGCTAACCATGGCAGCATAGCGGTCGATAATCCAGTTTTGGCTCTTGCTAATATCGTTACCAGCAACATAATCGCGGTAGTATTTAATCAAGGCATCTGTAACCTTAGTGTCTTCAGCATTGCGTTTACCAGGCGCAGAAACAACTACAAAACAACGCTCTGAATCGCTTTTTACGATGTTTAAAACTTTTTCTAATTGACTAGCAGAGGCAAGAGAGCTACCTCCAAATTTAACAACCTTCATAAGAACTCCTAAAGTAAGTGTTTTATACGATTATAGCAGAAAGAAAGCCTTTTTTCAATGAAGAAAAGAAGATGCTTTCTAGGATAAAGCGAGCCTTTCTAATCGGCTGAGACACTTTCAGTCGATTTTTCCTTGCTTTCTGATTTTAAAAAAGATATACTTTGACAATAAAATAATTTAAACTGCATATAAAAGAAAAAAGGAGTCCTGATGGAACACATTATTTATCAGCTTGAGGAGGACGTGGCAATCATTACCTTGAACCGTCCTGAGGTCGCAAATGGTTTTCATATTTCTATGTGTGAAGAGATTTTAGAAGCCCTAACTTTGGCAGAAGAGAATCCAGCTGTGCGTTTTGTTTTGATCAACGCGAATGGCAAAGTCTTTTCAGTTGGGGGAGATTTAGTAGAGATGAAGCGGGCAGTGGATGAGGATGATATTCCATCATTGACGAAAATCGCAGAATTGGTCAATACAATTTCTTATAAAATCAAACAAATTACAAAACTTGTTTTAATGGAAGTTGACGGGGCTGTTGCAGGTGCAGCAGCAAATATGGCTGTTGCGGCAGATTTCTGTCTTGCAACGGATAAGGCAAAGTTTATCCAAGCTTTTGTTGGAGTTGGCTTGGCTCCAGATGCAGGAGGAATTCATCTCTTGAGTCGAAGCATCGGTGTGACGCGTGCTGCTCAATTGGCTATGACAGGGGAGGCTTTGACGGCAGAAAAAGCCCTAGAGTGGGGCCTAGTTTACCGTATTTCTGAAGCTGATAAACTTGAAAAAACCAGAGAACAGCTTCTTAAAAAATTGAGACGTGGGTCAAGCAATTCCTATGCTGCCATTAAGAAGTTGGTATGGGAGAGTCAATTTAAAGATTGGCAAGATTATGCTACTTTAGAACTGAACCTGCAGGAATCCTTAGCTCAAACGGAAGATTTCAAAGAGGGAGTTCGGGCTCACTCGGAGAGAAGGAGACCTAAATTTACAGGAAAATAAAAAAATACTTGCACCATTCTTTGAACTTTGATATAATTCTTTTGTCAAATGTTTTGATTCTAAAAGTTTTTTTGAAAAGGAGGGAAGGAAAGATTGGACTACCAACGAATTAATGAATATTTAACGTCTATATTTAACAATGTCCTCGTTATTGAGGAAGTTAGCTTGAGAGGTAGTCGTTTCAAGGATATCTCCATCAAAGAAATGCATACGATTGATGTGATTGGGAAAGTTCCAGATGTGACACCAAGTCACGTGTCAAAAGAGTTGATGGTGACTCTTGGGACAGTTACGACTAGTTTGAACAATCTCGAACGCAAGGGTTACATTGAACGCATTCGCTCAGATCAGGATCGTCGTGTGGTACATCTGCATTTGACAAAGAAGGGTCGCTTGGTTCATAGGCTACATAAACGCTTTCACAAGGCCATGGTTGAAAAAATCATTGATGGTATGAGTAAGCAAGAAATGGAGGTTATGAGCAAAGGTTTGACCAATCTTTATCAATTTTTGGAGGACTTGAAATAATGGCTTTTGCAAAAATAAGCCAAGTTGCTCATTATGTGCCAGAGCAAGTGGTTACAAATCATGATTTGGCACAGATTATGAATACCAGTGATGAGTGGATTTCAAGTCGGACGGGGATACGACAAAGGCATATTTCAAGAACAGAATCTACCAGTGATTTGGCTACAGAGGTTGCCAAGAAACTGATGGCAAAAGCTGGAATCACAGGGGAAGAGCTGGATTTTATCATTCTAGCTACTATTACTCCAGATTCGCTGATGCCCTCTACAGCTGCTCGTGTCCAAGCTAATATTAGTGCAAATAAGGCCTTTGCTTTTGACTTAACAGCAGCTTGCAGTGGATTTGTATTTGCTCTTTCAACTGCTGAAAAGTTTATCGCTTCTGGTCGCTTTCAAAAAGGCTTGGTCATCGGTAGTGAAACCATGTCCAAAACCTTGGACTGGACAGATC
This sequence comes from Streptococcus sp. 116-D4, assembly GCF_009731465.1. Lineage (NCBI taxonomy): Bacteria > Bacillati > Bacillota > Bacilli > Lactobacillales > Streptococcaceae > Streptococcus > Streptococcus sp. 116-D4. Next base: position 1,554,911 of record NZ_AP021887.1, on the reverse strand, counting down.
GTTCAACAGCTGTTTTGTTTGGAGATGGTGCTGGTGGTGTCTTGCTAGAAGCTAGCGAGAAAGAGCATTTCTTAGCTGAGAATCTCAATAGCGATGGGAGTCGCAGCTACTGTCTAACTTATGGACATTCAGGCTTGCATTCTCCATTTTCAGATCAAGACAATGCAGATTCATTTTTGAAGATGGATGGACGTGCAGTTTTTGATTTTGCCATTCGAGATGTAGCCAAGTCTATCAAGCAGACCATTGAAGAATCTCCTGTAGAGGCGACAGACTTGGATTACCTGCTACTTCATCAGGCTAATGACCGTATTTTGGATAAGATGGCTAGAAAAATTGGTGTTGACCGATACAAACTTCCAGCCAATATGATGGAATATGGCAATACTAGTGCAGCCAGTATCCCGATTTTACTTTCAGAGTGTGTAGCAAAAGACCTTATCCGTTTAGATGGTAGCCAGACGGTTCTTCTATCAGGCTTCGGTGGAGGCTTGACTTGGGGCACGCTCATTCTTACAATTTAGGTAATCATGTGGTGAACACATTGTTATAAAAAACTATTTATTTTAAAGGAGTCCTATCATGGCAGTATTTGAAAAAGTACAAGAAATTATCGTTGAAGAACTTGGAAAAGACGCATCAGAAGTAACACTTGAATCAACTTTTGATGACTTGGATGCAGATTCATTGGACTTATTCCAAGTAATCTCAGAAATCGAAGATGCTTTTGATATCCAAATCGAAGCAGAAGATGATTTGAAAACAGTTGGTGACTTGGTTGCCTATGTTGAAGAGCAAGCAAAATAAGCAGAATATAAATAGAAGGAGTAGGGAAACCCGCTCCCTCTTGTTTAGGCAATAGTTTGATTGTCAAATTATGACGGTATCGAACTATTACGTAAGCAAGAAACCATGGAGGCACTATGAAAACACGTATTACTGAATTATTGAACATTGATTATCCTATCTTTCAAGGTGGTATGGCCTGGGTTGCTGATGGTGATTTGGCAGGGGCTGTTTCCAAGGCTGGAGGACTAGGGATTATCGGTGGGGGGAATGCCCCTAAAGAAGTGGTTAAGGCTAATATCGATAAGATTAAATCTGTAACAGACAAACCCTTTGGTGTCAACATTATGCTTCTGTCTCCATTTGTTGATGATATTGTTGACCTCGTCATTGAAGAAGGGGTTAAGGTAGTGACAACAGGTGCAGGAAATCCAAGCAAATACATGGAACGTTTCCATGAGGCTGGTATTACGGTTATTCCTGTTGTACCAAGTGTTGCCCTAGCTAATCGCATGGAAAAAATCGGTGCGGACGCTGTCATTGCAGAAGGAATGGAAGCAGGAGGACATATTGGTAAACTAACAACCATGACCTTGGTGCGCCAGGTTGCTGCTGCTGTATCTATTCCTGTTATTGCTGCAGGAGGGATTGCAGATGGTGAAGGTGCTGCGGCTGGCTTTATGCTAGGGGCAGAGGCGGTTCAGGTTGGAACTCGTTTTGTAGTTGCTAAAGAATCAAATGCTCATCCAAACTATAAAGCTAAAATTTTAAAAGCTCGTGATATTGACACAACTATCTCAGCACAACATTTTGGACACGCAGTTCGTGCCATTAAAAACAAATTGACTCGTGATTTTGAAAAAGCTGAGAAAGACGCCTTTAAACAAGAAAATCCTGATTTGGAAATTTTTGAACAAATGGGAGCAGGTGCCCTAGCCAAAGCAGTTGTTCACGGTGATGTGGATGGCGGATCTGTCATGGCAGGCCAGATTGCAGGGCTTGTTTCCAAAGAAGAAACCGCTGAAGAAATCCTAAAAGATTTGTATTACGGAGCAGCTAAGAAAATTCAAGAAGAAGCCTCTCGTTGGGCAGGAGTTGTAAGAAATGACTAAAACAGCCTTTTTATTTGCTGGTCAAGGTGCCCAGCATCTAGGTATGGGCAGGGATCTCTATGATCACTACCCTATTGTCAAAGAAACGATTGATCAAGCAAGTCAGGTGCTTGGTTACGATTTGCGTTATCTCATTGATAGGGAAGCAGAAAAACTCAATCAGACCCGCTATACGCAACCAGCTATTTTAGCAACTTCGGTTGCTATCTACCGTTTATTGCAAGAAAAAGGCTATCAGCCTGATATGGTTGCTGGTTTGTCTCTTGGAGAGTACTCTGCCTTGGTAGCCAGCGGTACCTTGGATTTTGAAGATGCGGTTGCCTTGGTTGCTAAGCGTGGCGCCTATATGGAAGAAGCAGCTCCTGCTGGCTCTGGTAAGATGGTAGCAGTTCTCAATACGCCAGTAGAGGTCATCGAAGAAGCCTGTCAAAAAGCTTCTGAACTTGGAGTGGTTGTACCAGCCAACTATAATACACCTGCACAAATCGTGATTGGTGGAGAAGTGGCTGCAGTTGATCGAGCTGTTGAACTCTTGCAGGAAGCAGGTGCCAAACGCTTGATTCCTCTCAAGGTGTCAGGGCCTTTTCACACCGCTCTCCTTGAGTCTGCTAGTCAGAAACTAGCTGAAACTCTAGCGCAGGTAAGTTTTTCAGATTTTACTTGTCCCCTAGTCGGCAATACAGAAGCTGCAGTTATGCAAAAAGAAGCCATTGCTCAACTCTTGACGCGTCAGGTCAAGGAGCCAGTTCGTTTCTATGAAAGTATTGCGGTTATGCAAGGAGCAGGCGTAACCAACTTTATCGAGATTGGACCGGGGAAAGTCTTGTCAGGCTTTGTCAAAAAAATTGATAAGACCGCTAAACTAGCCAATGTTGAAGATCAGGCTAGCTTGGAAGCCTTGCTAGAAAACAAGTAATCCCTTCTCCCATACATACAAGAGGAAACAGGAGAAAAGAATGCAACTAAAAAATAAAAATATCTTTATTACAGGTTCGAGTCGTGGGATTGGTCTTGCCATCGCCCACAAGTTTGCTCAAGCAGGAGCCAATATTGTTTTAAACAGTCGTGGGGCAATCTCAGAAGAATTGCTCGCTGAGTTTTCAAACTATGGTGTCAAGGTGGTTCCTATATCAGGAGACGTGTCAGATTTTGCAGACGCTAAGCGTATGGTTGAGCAAGCTATTGCAGAGTTGGGTTCAGTAGATGTTTTGGTCAACAATGCAGGAATTACCCAAGACACCCTGATGCTCAAGATGACAGAAGCAGATTTTGAAAAAGTGCTTAAAGTGAACCTGACTGGTGCCTTTAACATGACACAATCAGTCTTGAAACCGATGATGAAAGCCAGAGAAGGTGCTATCATTAATATGTCTAGTGTTGTTGGTTTGATGGGAAATATCGGTCAATCTAACTATGCAGCTTCTAAGGCTGGTTTGATTGGTTTTACCAAGTCTGTAGCGCGTGAAGTAGCCAATCGCAATATCAGGGTTAATGCCATTGCACCTGGGATGATTGAGTCCGATATGACAGCCGTTCTATCAGACAAGGTAAAAGATGCCATGCTGGCGCAAATTCCCATGAAAGAATTTGGGCAGGCAGAGCAGGTTGCAGATTTGACAGTATTTTTAGCAGGCCAAGATTATCTAACTGGTCAAGTGGTTGCCATTGATGGTGGCCTCAGTATGTAGCAGAAGCTAGAGGTGAAAAAGATGAAACTAAATCGCGTAGTAGTAACAGGTTATGGAGTAACATCTCCAATCGGAAATACACCAGAAGAATTTTGGAATAGTTTGACAAGTGGAAAAATCGGAATTGGACCAATTACAAAATTTGATCATAGTGATTTTGATGTGCATAATGCGGCAGAAATTCAAGATTTTCCTTTTGATAAATACTTTGTTAAGAAAGATACCAATCGTTTCGATAACTATTCTTTATATGCCTTGTACGCAGCCCAAGAAGCTGTCAATCATGCAGGTCTTGATGTAGAAGCTCTTGACAGGGATCGTTTTGGTGTTATTGTTGCCTCTGGTATTGGTGGAATTAAAGAAATTGAAGATCAAGTTCTTCGCCTAAATGACAAAGGACCAAAACGTGTGAAACCATTGACCCTTCCAAAAGCCTTGCCAAATATGGCTTCAGGAAATGTTGCTATGCGTTTTGGAGCAAACGGTGTTTGTAAATCCATCAATACTGCCTGTGCTTCATCAAATGACGCGATTGGGGATGCCTTCCGCTCAATTAAATTTGGTTTCCAAGACGTTATGTTGGTAGGTGGTTCAGAAGCCTCTATTACACCTTTTGCTATTGCTGGTTTCCAAGCCCTAACAGCTCTCTCTACTACAGCGGATCCAACTCGTGCTTCTATCCCATTTGATAAGGATCGCAATGGTTTTGTCATGGGAGAAGGTTCAGGGATGTTGCTTCTTGAAAGTTTAGAGCATGCTGAAAAACGTGGGGCTACTATCCTTGCTGAAGTAGTTGGTTACGGAAATACTTGTGATGCCTACCACATGACTTCACCGCATCCAGAAGGTCAGGGAGCTATCAAGGCCATCAAATTAGCCTTGGAAGAAGCTGAGATTTCCCCAGAGCAAGTAGCCTATGTCAATGCTCATGGTACATCAACTCCTGCTAATGAAAAAGGAGAAAGTGGTGCCATCGTAGCTGTTCTTGGTAAGGAAGTACCTGTATCATCAACCAAATCATTCACAGGACATTTGCTGGGTGCTGCAGGTGCAGTAGAAGCTATCATAACAATCGAGGCTATGCGTCACAACTTTGTACCAATGACAGCTGGGACAAGCGAAGTATCAGATTATATCGAAGCCAATGTCGTTTATGGACAAGGCTTGGAGCAAGAAATTCCATACGCTATTTCAAATACATTTGGTTTTGGTGGCCACAATGCAGTTCTTGCTTTCAAACGTTGGGAGAATAAATAAGTATGAATTTAAACGATATTAAAGACTTGATGGCCCAATTTGACCAGTCAAGTTTGAGAGAATTTTCTTATAAAAATGGGACGGATGAGTTGCAGTTTAGCAAGAATGAAGCGAGACTGGTGTCTGAAGTTGCAGCTCAAGTTGCTCCAGGGCCCGTTCTAGCAACACCAAGTCCAGTAGCTCCGTCATCTGCTTCAACAGAAACTGTAGTGGAAGAGGTTCCAGTTCCAGCAGAAACAAGTCTAGTTGCTGAGGGAGATGTTGTAGAGAGTCCACTTGTCGGAGTGGCTTACTTGGCTGCTGGTCCTGATAAACCTGCCTTTGTTACAGTTGGTGATAGTGTCAAAAAAGGTCAAACATTGGTGATTATCGAAGCTATGAAAGTCATGAATGAAATCCCAGCTCCTAAGGATGGTGTGGTAACGGAAATTCTCGTTTCTAACGAAGAAATGGTTGAGTTTGGTAAAGGATTGGTACGTATCAAATGATCGATATTCAAGGAATCAAAGAAGCTCTTCCCCACCGTTATCCTATGCTCCTAGTGGACCGTGTGTTGGAAGTGGGCGAGGATACCATTGTTGCTATCAAAAATGTAACCATCAATGAGCCCTTCTTTACCGGTCATTTTCCTCAGTATCCAGTTATGCCAGGTGTTCTGATCATGGAAGCCTTGGCGCAAACTGCTGGTGTCTTGGAGTTATCAAAACCTGAAAATAAGGGAAAACTGGTCTTTTATGCTGGTATGGACAAGGTCAAGTTTAAGAAGCAAGTTGTACCTGGTGACCAATTGCTTATGACAGCGACTTTTGTCAAACGTCGTGGCACGATTGCTGTGGTTGAAGCAAAGGCTGAAGTGGATGGCAAGCTTGCAGCTAGTGGTACTCTTACCTTTGCAATAGGGAACTAAGGAGGTTCTCCATGTTTCGAAAAATTTTAATTGCTAATCGTGGTGAAATTGCGGTTCGGATTATCCGTGCGGCGCGTGAACTGGGGATTGCGACGGTGGCGGTTTATTCAACTGCTGATAAGGAAGCTCTCCACACGCTTTTGGCAGATGAGGCAGTTTGTATCGGACCTGGCAAGGCAACAGAGTCTTATCTCAATATCAATGCAGTTCTATCAGCTGCAGTCTTGACTGAGGCAGAAGCCATTCACCCAGGTTTCGGATTTCTCAGTGAAAATTCCAAATTTGCAACTATGTGTGAAGAGGTGGGGATTAAGTTTATCGGTCCATCTGGCCATGTTATGGATATGATGGGAGACAAGATCAATGCGCGCGCTCAGATGATTAAAGCAGGTGTGCCTGTCATTCCAGGTTCAGATGGAGAAGTACATAACTCTAAGGAAGCTTTGACTGTCGCTGAAAAAATTGGCTATCCTGTTATGCTCAAGGCTTCAGCAGGTGGAGGTGGTAAAGGGATTCGTAAGGTTGAAAAACCAGAAGACCTCGTTTCCGCCTTTGATACTGCTTCAAGTGAAGCCAAGGCCAATTATGGCAATGGTGCCATGTACATTGAACGGGTGATTTATCCAGCTCGCCATATTGAGGTTCAAATTCTAGGAGATGAGCATGGACATGTGATTCATTTAGGTGAACGGGATTGTTCGCTTCAGCGAAATAACCAAAAGGTTTTAGAAGAAAGTCCTTCAATTGCTATTGGGAAAACACTTCGTAATGAAATTGGTGCTGCGGCAGTTCGCGCTGCGGAGTCTGTTGGTTATGAGAATGCAGGGACCATTGAGTTTCTACTAGATGAAGCCAGTGGTAAATTCTATTTCATGGAAATGAATACACGTGTTCAGGTAGAACATCCCGTTACAGAGTTTGTTTCGGGTGTGGACATAGTCAAGGAACAGATCCGTATTGCGGCAGGTCAGCCTCTGTCTGTTAAGCAAGAAGATATTATTCTAAGAGGCCATGCCATTGAGTGTCGTATCAATGCAGAAAATCCAGCCTTTAACTTTGCACCAAGTCCAGGTAAGATCACCAATCTCTATCTGCCAAGTGGTGGTGTCGGCTTGCGTGTTGACTCTGCAGTTTATCCAGGTTATACCATTCCGCCATACTATGATAGTATGATTGCTAAAATCATCGTTCATGGTGAAAATCGTTTTGATGCCTTGATGAAAATGCAACGTGCGCTCTATGAATTAGAGATTGAAGGGGTGCAGACCAATGCAGATTTCCAGCTTGACCTCATTTCAGATCGTAATGTCATTGCTGGAGATTATGATACTTCCTTCTTGATGGATACCTTCTTACCTAAATATCAAGAAAAAGAATAATGTAATACTCTTCGAAAATCTCTTCAAACCGTGTCAGCTTCGCCTTGGATTATAGATAAGACTGACGAAGTCAGTCTTATCTATAACCTCAAAGCAGTGCTTTGAGCAAACTGCGTCTAGCTTCCTAGTTTGCACTTTGATTTTCATTGAGTATAAAAATAGTATAAGACTGAAAAGGGGGATGTATGGCTCTATTTAGTAAAAAAGATAAATATATTCGAATCAATCCCAATCGTTCGACTGTAAATCAACCTCAGAACAAGCCAGAGGTTCCGGATGAATTATTCTCTCAGTGTCCAGGTTGCAAATATACGATTTATCAAAAGGACTTGGGGAGTGAGCGTATATGCCCTCACTGTGGCTATACTTTCCGTATTTCAGCTCAAGAGCGTTTAGCTTTAACCATTGATATGGGTACGTTTTTGGAAATGTTTAAAGGAATTGAGACTCAGGATCCTTTGAATTTTCCAGGCTATCGTAAAAAATTGACTTTGATGCGTGAAAAGACAGGTCTTGATGAGGCTGTTGTAACAGGAACAGCTTTGATTAAGGGAGAGAAGGTTGCCCTTGGCATCATGGATTCTAACTTTATTATGGCGTCAATGGGGACAGTAGTTGGTGAGAAGATCACTCGCTTGTTCGAATATGCGACCGCTGAAAAATTACCTGTCGTATTGTTTACAGCTTCTGGTGGAGCACGCATGCAGGAAGGAATCATGAGCTTGATGCAGATGGCCAAAATCTCTGCAGCAGTCAAACGTCATTCCAATGCAGGTCTCTTTTATCTGACAATCCTTACAGACCCGACGACTGGAGGAGTAACAGCTTCCTTCGCTATGGAAGGGGATATCATCTTGGCAGAACCCCAAAGTTTGGTAGGTTTTGCTGGACGCCGTGTGATTGAAAATACAGTAAGAGAAGACCTACCAGAAGACTTCCAGAAAGCAGAGTTTTTACTGGAACATGGTTTTGTAGATGCAATTATTAAACGGCGAGAATTGCCAGATACGATTGCTCGATTAGTAAGACTACACAGGAGGGAGAGTTGATGAATATTGCGAAAATCGTTAGAGAAGCTCGTGAACAAACTCGCCTAACAGCCTTGGACTTCGCAACAGGAATTTTTGATGATTTTATTGAGCTGCATGGAGACCGCTCCTTCCGTGATGATGGTGCTATTATTGGTGGTATCGGTTGGTTGGGAGACCAAGCAGTGACTGTTGTTGGAATCCAAAAAGGTAAAAGTTTACAAGATAATCTTAACCGTAACTTTGGTCAACCTCATCCTGAAGGTTACCGAAAAGCCCTTCGTTTGATGAAGCAAGCAGAAAAGTTTGGTCGTCCAGTTGTAACCTTTATTAATACTGCGGGTGCCTATCCTGGTGTAGGCGCAGAAGAACGTGGTCAAGGTGAAGCCATTGCTCGTAACCTCATGGAGATGAGCGACCTCAAAGTGCCCATTATCGCCATTATTATCGGAGAAGGTGGTTCAGGTGGGGCTCTGGCTCTAGCAGTGGCTGACCGTGTTTGGATGCTAGAAAACTCTATCTATGCCATTCTCAGTCCGGAAGGCTTTGCTTCTATCTTATGGAAAGATGGCACGCGTGCCATGGAAGCAGCTGAGTTGATGAAAATCACTTCGCATGAGCTGCTAGAAATGGACGTGGTGGATAAGGTGATTTCTGAAGCAGGACTTTCTAGTAAAGAACTGATTAAGAGTGTCAAAAAAGAACTTCAAGCTGAGCTAGCTCTACTTTCACAAAAACCGTTAGAAGCGTTGTTGGAAGAACGTTATCAACGATTTAGAAAATACTAATACTTTCGAAAATCTCTTCAAACTACGTCAGTTCTATTCACAATCTCAAAACCGTATTTTGAGTAGCCTACGGCTCGATTTCTAGTTTGCACTTTGATTTTTATTGAGTATCATTCTTCAGAATACACAAAAACGGCTCTATAATATTTGTAGTGGGTAAATCCCCTATAGATATTATGGAGCTATTTTGTTGTAGAAAAAAAGTCCCATATGACCTATAATGAAAAGCGACAAAACAACTCATTAGAAAGATTCATATGGAACAATTACATTTTATCACAAAACTGCTCGATATTAAAGACCCAAACATCAAGATTCTAGATATCACCAATAGGGATACACACAAGGAAATCATCGCTAAATTGGATTATAAGGCTCCATCTTGTCCTAATTGTGGAAGTCAAATGAAGAAATATGACTTTCAAAAACCGTCTAAGATTCCTTACCTCGAAACGACCGGTATGCCTACTAGAATTCTCTTGAAAAAGCGTCGATTCAAGTGCTATCAGTGCTCAAAAATGATGGTGGCTGAGACTCCTCTAGTAAAGAAAAATCATCAAATCCCTCGTATCATCAACCAAAAGATTGCGCAAAAATTGATTGAAAAAACTTCTATGACCGATATTGCTCATCAGCTGTCCATTTCAACTTCAACTGTTATTCGCAAGCTCAATGACTTCCGTTTTAAGCATGATCTTTCTCGTCTTCCTGAAATTATGTCCTGGGACGAGTATGCCTTCACTAAGGGAAAGATGAGTTTCATTGCGCAAGATTTTGATAAGCTCAATATCATCACTGTTCTTGAAGGTAGAACACAAGCTATCATTCGAAATCACTTTCTTAAATATGATCGAACCGTCCGATGTCGAGTGAAGATCATTACGATGGATATGTTTAGTCCCTACTATGACTTGGCTAAACAGCTTTTTCCGTGTGCTAAAATTGTACTTGATCGCTTTCACATTGTGCAACATCTTAGTCGTGCTATGAGTCGTGTGCGTGTCCAAATCATGAATCAGTTTGAGCGAAAATCTCATGAATACAAGGCTATCAAGCGCTACTGGAAACTCATCCAACAGGATAGTCGTAAATTGAGTGATAAACGCTTTTATCGCCCTACTTTTCGTATGCACTTGACCAATAAAGAGATTCTAGACAAGCTTTTGAGCTATTCAGAAGACTTAAAACACCACTATCAGCTCTATCAGCTCTTGCTTTTTCACTTTCAGAACAAAGATCCTGAGAAATTTTTCGGACTCATTGAGGACAATCAAAAGCAGGTTCATCCTATTTTTCAGACTGTCTTTAAAACCTTTCTAAAGAACAAAGAGAAAATCATCAACGCTCTTCAATTACCTTATTCCAACGCAAAATTGGAAGCGACCAATAATCTCATCAAACTTATCAAACGTAACGCCTTTGGATTTCGGAACTTTGAAAACTTCAAAAAAAGAATTTTTATCGCTCTGAACATCAAAAAAGAAAGGACGAATTTTGTCCTTTCTCGAGCTTAGCTGACTTCAACCCACTACAGTTGACAAAGAGCCACAAAAACTAGAACTGAGTACCAGTTCTAGTTTTTGTGTGGTTCTTACTCTGCGCAGAGGGGAGGTTCAAAAGGTGCTTGGAAGATCAAACACCTTTTCAATTATTCATTTTCTTCAGTTACAAATTGACTAAGCAGTCCGTTGATAAAGCGGGCTGATTTTTGATCTGAAAAACTCTTAGCAAGTTCAATAGCTTCATTGACTGCTACCAACTGAGGTGTATCAAATGATGTAATTTCAAAGATCCCCAAGCGTAGTAAGTTTTTTTCGACTAAAGTCAAGCGTTCAACTGTCCATCCTGACTTTAGGTGCTGGTTGATTTGTTTATCCAACTCGTCTTTTTGAGCTTGAACGCCAGAAACCAAGTTCATAAGAAAGGCAGGGATTTGTACATCTGCATCTTCACGGTCGTGTGTGTAGGCAAAGCGACAAGCCGTTTCCATATCTGTGCCGAATTCAAGGCTCATAAGAGCTTGAAAAGCGCATTTTCGAAGTTCGCGTCTAGATTCTAATAGTGGACTAGTCATTGAGAAAGTCCTCGTCAAATAGATCCTTCAACTCAGGTTTTGGAGTTTTATCTGGAACGATTCCTGTAACATGGATGTTAACAGCAGCAAGTTCTACATCAGCCATATCACGGACAGCATCTTTGACTGCTTTTTGAATAGCCAGAGCCACTTTTGGTACTTTTACACCGTACTCAAGATAGAGATAGATGTCAGCAGTTAGCTCTTCGTTGCTTTCTTTTAAGTAGACGCCACGACCAAGAGAGAGTTTTGATAGGGTATCAGATACGGATTTATTTGAAAATGAGTGGATACCTTCAACTTTAGCAGTTGCGATGGCAATGATTTTTTCAAGTACACGTGGAGCGATAACGATTTCGCCAAATTGTTCTTCAATTCCCATAGAATGACCTCTTTCTAGAGATTAGGCACGAGAAACATAAGTTCCTTCTGCAGTGTTGATGATCAATTTTTGTCCAGCTTCGATGAAGTCTGGAACGTTGACAACTAGTCCAGTTTCCATAGTTGCTGGTTTACCAGAACCTGTAACCGTAGCACCTTTGATAGATGGTTGTGTTTCAGCCACTGTCAATTCTACAGTAGTAGGTACTGTTACACCGATTACTTCAGTTCCGTAGAATTGGATTTTCACATCAGAGTTTTCAAGGATGTAAAGCAATTCATTTTCAACGTTTACAACTGGAATTTCGTATTGGTCGTAAGTTTCTGTGTTCATGAAGTAGGCAGTTTCATCCATTTTATACAAGTATTGAGCAGGAACAGTTTCGATAATGGCTTGTTCGAATTTTTCTTCTGGACGGTAGCTTGTATCAAAAGTAGAACCAGTGCGGACATCACGCAGTTTCATACGCATGATCGTGTTCCCTTTACCTGGTTTGTGGTGGCTAGCTTCCAAAACACGGATCAATTTTCCGTCTGCAGTTTCAAATGTCATACCAGCTTTCAATTTGCTTGCTTCAATCATGTTTTTACCTCTTTAATAAATATTATTACTCTTCATTTTACCATAAAATCTTCTGGAAATAAAGCCAAAATAGTTATTGGGAGATGGTAGGGGAGAAAAAACCAACCTCAGGGCTGGTTTCTTTTACATATTAATCTTCTTTCAACTTGGCCAATTCTTGGGCAAGGAGTTTAAGGGCGACTTGTGGGTTGGCTTGGCCTTTGGTTGCTTTCATGAGGAATCCTGTGAAGGCTTTGTCAGCGTTACGTTTTCCTGACTTGAAGTCGGCAACTGCGGCTTCGTTATCGGCAAAGACTTGGTGGATAATTGGAATCAAAACAGCTGGATCTGAGATTTGAACCATACCTGCTTTTTCAACGTATTCACGCGCTCCACCACCGTTTTTAGCCAGGTGGACAAAGACTTTCTTAGCAATCTTAGAAGAGATAGTGCCGTCTTCGATGATGGCAATCATTTCAACCAAGTTTTCTGGTGTCAATTCGATTTGTTCTAGTGTCTTGCCTTCGGCGTTCAAGAACTGAGCGACTTCCCCTTGGAGCCAGTTAGAGACTTGTTTGGCATCGCCACCGAGGGCAACAGCATTCTCAAAGAAGTCAGAAGTAACTTTGTTTGCAGTCAACTGGCTAGCATCGTAGTCTGACAAGCCAAGGTCAGAGACGTAGCGTGCACGGCGTTCCTTTGGAAACTCTGGCAATTCAGTACGCATTTCCTCAATCCACTCATCTGAAATTTCAAAGAGTGGTAGGTCTGGTTCTGGGAAGTAGCGGTAGTCTGCAGCACCTTCTTTGACACGCATGAGGATGGTTGCTTTGTTAGCTTCATCGTAACGTCGTGTTTCTTGGCGGATTTGACCACCTGAGCGAAGGATTTCAGCTTGACGTTGGACTTCGTATTCAAGACCCTTGCGAACGTTTGAGAAGGAATTGAGGTTCTTCAATTCAGTCTTGGTACCGAATTTTTCTTGACCATACGGACGAAGAGAGATATTGGCATCCACACGCATAGAACCTTCTTCCATCTTAACGTCAGAAATGCCAGCGTACTGGATAACTTCCTTGAGGGCAGTTAGATAAGCATAGGCTTCTTCTGGCGAGCGCATGTCGGCTTCAGATACAATCTCAATCAATGGCACCCCTTGGCGGTTGAGGTCAATGTAAGAGTAGCCGTCTGTACCGTGGGTGTTTTTACCAGCGTCTTCTTCTAGGTGGGCGCGTTCAATCCCAATTTTCTTAGTTGTACCGTCTTCTAGCTCCACTTCAATCCAGCCGTTGTAACCGATTGGCTCATCAAACTGAGAAATTTGGTAGGCTTTAGGATTATCTGGATAGAAGTAGTTCTTGCGGTCAAAGTGCATCTTCTTATGGATGTCCATGTTAAGAGCGAGTGCAGCCTTGATACCAGCATCGACAACGCCTTTATTGAGAACTGGTAGTACTCCAGGGAAAGACCAGTCAATCACGTTTGTATTGGCATTTTGGTCATTTCCAAAGTGGGCAGAAGTAGGTGAGAAGATTTTTGAATTGGTGTTGAGCTCTACGTGGACTTCAAGTCCAATGACTGTTTCAAAGTTCATTAGTTATCACCTCCAAAAATCACGGGTTGTTGTTTGTGGTAGTCTGTTGTTGCTTCAAACGCAGCAGCAGCTTGGTAGATAGTTTCTTCTGAATACTTAGGACCAATCAATTGGAGTCCTACTGGTAGACCTTGAACAAATCCAGCAGGAATAGAAATCCCTGGTAGACCAGCCAAGTTGACAGGAATTGTTAAAAGGTCAGCCAAGTACATAGCAACTGGATCATGGTTGAGTGAATCCAAGTCGTAGGCAACGCTAGGAGCAGTTGGTCCCAAAATCAAGTCGTAATCCGCAAAGACGTTTTCGAAATCTTGGATGATAAGGGTGCGAACTTGTCCAGCCTTCTTATAGTAGGCATCGTAGTAACCTGATGAAAGGCTGAAAGTACCTAGCATGATACGGCGTTTCACCTCTTCACCGAAACCTTGGCTGCGGCTGTTTACATAGATTTCATCAAGATTAGTCACATCCTCTGCGCGGTAGCCGTAACGAATACCATCAAAACGTTGCAAGTTTGATGAAGCTTCTGAAGAAGCGATGATGTAGTAAACGGCAACTCCGTATTTTGAGTGGGGAAGGCTAACTTCTTCGACGATGGCACCAAGTTTTTCAAAGTGTTTAGCGGCATTCAGAATGGTTTCTTTGACTTCTGGGTCAATTCCTTCACCAAGGTATTCCTTAGGAAGGGCAATCTTCATGCCTTTGATGTCTTGGCCGATTTTTGAAGTAAAGTCGGCAATGCGGACTGGAGCAGAAGTTGAGTCTTTGGCATCTTCGCTAGCAATAGCATTGAGCAAGAGAGCATTTTCTTTAACCGTAGGGGCGAAAGGTCCGATTTGGTCTAGCGAGCTACCAAAAGCAATGAGACCGAAACGTGAAACTGTTCCGTAGGTTGGTTTGAGACCAACAATCCCGTTAAAGGCAGCAGGTTGGCGGATAGAACCACCAGTATCAGAACCAAGTGATAAACGGACTTGTCCAGAAGCTACAGCTGCAGCTGAACCACTTGATGATCCACCAGGAACCTTGCTGTGGTCCCAAGCATTTTTGGTTGCGCCGTAGTAAGAAGTCTCACCTGATCCACCCATGGCAAATTCGTCCATGTTGGTTTTCCCAACAATGATCATGCCCTTAGATTTTGCATTGGCAACAGCAGTGGCATCAAAGATAGGCTCGTAGTTGTAGAGCATTTTTGAGGCAGCAGTTGTGAGAATACCGTCAGTAGAGATATTATCCTTGACAGCTAGTGGAATTCCTGAAAGGACATTATCAGCGTCAATTCCAGCTTCATCAATAGCCTTAGCTTGCGCAAGGGCTTGATCCTCAGCGATGGTAACGAAAGCGTTGATAGCTGTCTCGCGCGATTGGATATCTTCAAGCGTTGCTTGGGTCAATTCAGTTGCAGAAATTTCCTTAGAAACAAGGAGATTGTGCAAGTCTTCAATGGTTTTATTGTTAAAAGTCATTAGGCATCTCCTCCATCGTCTAGGATAGCTGGCACCTTGATATAGTAGTTGTCTTTTTCAGGTACGTTTTTAAACAAGCGATCACGGTCTGTTCCTTCTTCAGCCACATCAGGGCGGAGTACGGTCTTACGGTCAGCCATAGTTGTAGTAGGTGCGACACCAGTTGTGTCAACTTCGCCCAGCAACTCAACCATGTCAACAATCTTAGACAAGGTGGTCGCAAAGGCAGCAGTTTCTTCTTCAGAGAATCTTAATTTTGAAAGATTGGCAACGTGTGTTACCTCTTCTTGCGTAATTTTCATCTTGCATCCTTTCGTGAAATGATGATTTTTAGTCTGTTCTATTTTACCATATTTTCCTATAAATAAGGGAGGGAAACTAAAAAGAAATAGAAATTGAAAAATCGTTTTTAATTCGCTATAATGGTTAAACTAGAAAAAAGAAAAAATAAGAGTTAGGATAGAAACATGTTCCATCAATTTATCACCAGAACTCAGACGGTCCCTCCTCCCATTTCGCTTTTTTGGTATGGGGTTATGATGCTTGTCTTAGCGCTTTGTATTTATGGGGCACTTGCTTATCACAAAAATCCAAAATTTGTTCTCTTGTTTAAGGGGATTCAGATCCTCCAGTTACTAGCCTTATATAGTTGGTATGTTGGTTTCGGTATTCCCTTTTCTAATAGCCTCCCTTTTTATCATTGTCGTTTAGCTATGTTTGCGGTGGTTTTCTTGCCAGATAAATGGCGGAGCAAGCAATATTTTGCCCTCTTAGGAGCAAGTGGAGCGGTCTTTGCCTTGGTTTACCCTGTTTTTGATCCCTATGATTTCCCCCATATTACTAGTTTTTCATTTTTGATTGGGCACTATGCCCTTCTAGTGAATTCCTTGGTTTACTTGATGAATCACTATGACAAGACCTTGCTCAAGAAATATATGATTGTAGCCTATACTTTTATCCTCAACCTCTTTCTAGTTGGGGTTAATCAGGTGACTGGTGGAGATTATGGTCTCTTAAGAGATACACCGTTTATCTCGAATGCTCCTCTATGGCTAAAGTACCTCCTTGTGTCGATCATCCTCTCACTGGCTCTTGTTCTCTTTGATATCTTGTTCAAGAAACGGTGGAAAAAGGGAAATCAGGTAAAATCTATACTCTAGCTGCCTTTTCATCAAATGAGCAATTGAAAAACTCCCCAAAATCCGATATAATGAAATGTTGAAAGGAATGGTAAAATCCAATGTAAAAATCATTCTTAGCTATTGAAACAAGAAAAATAGAGAATCAAAGAAAGAGAACTTATGAATATTCAAGAAGAAATTAAGAAACGTCGTACCTTTGCCATTATCTCCCACCCGGACGCGGGGAAAACTACCATTACTGAGCAGTTGCTCTACTTTGGGGGCGAGATTCGTGAAGCTGGTACCGTAAAAGGGAAGAAAACAGGAACTTTTGCCAAGTCCGACTGGATGGATATCGAGAAGCAACGTGGAATTTCGGTCACTTCATCTGTGATGCAATTTGACTACGATGGTAAGCGCGTGAACATCCTAGATACCCCAGGACACGAGGATTTCTCAGAAGATACCTATCGTACCTTGATGGCGGTAGATGCTGCGGTCATGGTTGTGGACTCTGCCAAGGGTATCGAGGCCCAAACCAAAAAATTGTTTGAGGTTGTCAAACACCGTGGCATTCCCGTCTTTACCTTTATGAACAAACTGGACCGTGACGGACGTGAACCACTAGATCTCTTGCAAGAATTGGAAGAAGTCTTGGGTATTGCAAGTTATCCAATGAACTGGCCAATCGGGATGGGGAAAGCCTTCGAAGGCTTGTATGACCTCTATAACCAACGCTTGGAACTCTACAAGGGTGATGAGCGTTTTGCTAGCCTAGAAGATGGGGACAAGCTCTTTGGAAACAATCCTTTCTACGCTCAGGTTAAGGACGACATCGAGCTTTTGCAAGAAGCTGGGAATGAGTTTTCAGAGGAAGCTATTCTGGCTGGAGAATTGACGCCTGTCTTCTTCGGTTCAGCTTTGACAAACTTTGGTGTGCAGACCTTCCTTGAGACTTTTCTCAAGTTTGCTCCAGAACCACATGGGCACAAGAAAACAGATGGTGAAATCGTAGATCCTTACGACAAGGATTTCTCAGGATTTGTCTTTAAAATCCAAGCCAATATGGACCCTCGACACCGTGACCGTATTGCCTTTGTCCGTATCGTATCAGGTGAATTTGAACGTGGCATGAGTGTCAACTTGCCTCGTACTGGTAAGGGTGCTAAGCTGTCGAATGTTACCCAGTTTATGGCGGAAAGTCGTGAGAATGTGACCAATGCTGTAGCAGGTGATATTATCGGGGTTTACGATACAGGTACCTATCAGGTTGGGGATACCTTAACAGTTGGAAAAAACAAGTTTGAATTTGAACCCCTTCCAACCTTTACACCTGAGATTTTCATGAAAGTCTCAGCTAAGAATGTCATGAAGCAAAAATCCTTCCACAAGGGTATTGAGCAATTGGTGCAAGAAGGTGCCATTCAGCTTTATAAGAATTACCAAACAGGCGAGTACATGCTGGGAGCTGTTGGTCAACTTCAGTTTGAAGTCTTTAAGCACCGTATGGAAGGCGAGTACAATGCGGAAGTGGTCATGAGCCCAATGGGTAAAAAGACTGTTCGTTGGATCAAGCCTGAGGACCTAGATGAACGGACGTCATCAAGCCGCAATATCTTGGCTAAAGACCGTTTTGACCAACCAGTCTTCCTCTTTGAAAATGACTTTGCTCTCCGCTGGTTTGCGGATAAGTATCCAGATGTAGAGTTGGAAGAGAAGATGTGATGAAGATACAAAGCCCGTTAAAAAAGCGAGAAGAAAATAGGAAAATAGCTGAAGAACCGTAGTTTCTAGAAGATTTTATCTTTTTCTCGACGCTTTTAGGGCGTGTTCAATTTTTCTAACTACCTCACTAACTTAGTTTTACAAATGAAATCGATTTGTAAAACTAAGTGTCGTAGTTCAGGAAATTTATTTGTTTGTGTAACAATCTAAGTAACTAACGCCAAGTTTCTATGGAACTCGGCTAGGCTCTCCATTAGTAAAGTTTTACGAATAGTATCGATTCGTAAACTTTCCGTCGTAACTAGTAGTGAGTGGTCTAGCTAACTACCTTACTAACTACGTTTTGTAAGTGCAATCGCTTTGCCAAACTCAGTGTCGTAGTGTGAAAAATCGGTTTACCTAAACGCTTTACTAGTAAAAATCCACGAATGATATCGATTCGTGGATTTTTCTGTCGTAATGGGAAGGAAGAGGTAGCTGATTTACTAACTGCATTTTGTAAGTGCAATCGCTTTGCCAAACTCTGTGTTGTAAGAGTTAGAAATTACTCGAGCTACCTGTTTCACTAACTCAGCAGTTTCAATAATCGTTTTTGATTTTTTCATGTTGTAATGTAAAAATTAGTAATTGCTATAGATGCTTGCCAAAACACTTTGCTAGTATAGTCAATTGAAACAAGAGTAGGACAAAAGAGCCTCGTAAAAGGTATTGCAACTTAGTAATACCTTTTTGATATGAGCCCATGCTTTCTCAATAGGATTGTACTCAGGTGAGTAGGGAGGAAGAGGCAAAAGTTTAAGCTAAAACTCTTCACACAAGAGTTTTAGCTTACCCGTTCTAGGGAATCTT
The DNA here is from genome assembly GCF_009731465.1 of Streptococcus sp. 116-D4. NCBI lineage: Bacteria > Bacillati > Bacillota > Bacilli > Lactobacillales > Streptococcaceae > Streptococcus > Streptococcus sp. 116-D4. Next base: position 1,536,194 of record NZ_AP021887.1, on the reverse strand, counting down.
GCATTATCTATAATAATAACTGATGGTGTGTTTAACGTTGGTAAGAGAAACTTCTGAAACCATACTTCAAAAAGTCGCTAGTCCTCGTCTCTTCGTAAGTCATTGGAACGATTAACTCACTATTTGTTAGCCCTGCAACCAAAGAAACTCTCTGATATCTTCTTTCAGATACTTTACCACTTATTAACTGGCCTTTTAATGAGCGACCATATTCGCGATAAAATAGGTATCGAGTCCTGTTTCATCAATATAAACAGGTGCTAAATGCTTTAAACTATTAAAATTCTTAAGAAATAGAGCTACTTTTTCTGGGTTTTGTTCATAGTAGGTGTGATTCTTTTTTCGAGTGTAGCCTATAGCTTTGAGAGCATAGTGGATAGTAGTTGGATGACAACCAAATTCAGAAGCTATTTCAGTCAAATAAGCGTTTGGATTGTCAGTAAGATAGTTTTTAAGTCTATCTCTATCAACCTTTCTTGGTTTTGTTCCTTTTACTTGATGGTTTAGCTCTCCGATTTTCTCTTTTAGCCTTAACCAGCCATAGACAGTATTACGTGAGATTTGGAAAACGTGAGCTGCTTCTGTTATACTACCTGTTCGCTCACAATAGTCGAGAACTTTTTTACGAAAATCTATTGAATATGCCATGAGAAGATTATACTATATTGTGTACTATTTTTGGTTCAGTTTACTATAAAAGGCCATAAAAAGGCCATAAATTCAGTTTGCGGCCTTTTTGGCCCATTGTCACTCTATTACAAATATTATAGGGCTAGTTTTCTTTTTTACTGTCCATATTTTTGGTAAAAGTCAACTTTTACTTGGATGAAGGTTTTTGCTTCACGTAGGAGTTGAAGAAGGGTGGCACGGGTTTCAAATTCTTCTCTGGTCTTAGGCAGACTGCGGTTCCGGAAGACTTCCAGATAACGTTCAATTTCATCGAGCAAATCTGAAGCAGGATTGGTCTGGCTCAGTTGACCGGCAATTTTTGAAAAGAGTTGGGCCAAAATTAGGCTTTCACTGGCAGCTAGGTGACAGGTGTTGATTTGCTGGGCCATGTTTCGCAGGATGCGACTTTGTCGCTGTCTCATCTCAAAATAATGGATATGGTAGTCGGTCTGGTGAAAGAGGTGGTCTGAGTGATCCAAATAGACCAGTCTGAGGGCTTCTTCCAAAAGGGTGTCTAATTCTTCTACTAGCTGTGCTCGGTTGCGTCCGTCACCTCTTGATAAATAGTATTTGAAGCGCTGGAGAATATCTTTTAACTTTTCTTCTACCAATGTGTGGTAGTGATGAATTTCCTCTTCTCGTGAAGGCATGTAGAGATTGACAAGCAAGGCAAATCCTGTACCAATAGCAAAGAGAAGGAATTCATTGACTAGAAGGTCTGGAGAGGTTGACTCTTGCACCAAGAGATGGCTAACCAAAACGCTACTTGGTGTGATGCCAATTTCCCATCCCATCTTATAGGCTAGAGGCACATAAAGGGCTAGGTAGAGGCCAAGGCTCCAGATATGAAATCCGCTCAAGTGAAAAACCAGAACACCGATAGCTAGAGCTAGGAGCATGGAAAAGAGTCGATTGCGGGCCATTTTTAAGGTACTTCTACGAGTATCGGATAGGCTCAAGAGGGCGATGATTCCAGCCGAGATAGCTGAGGAGAGATTGAAAAAATAAGCAAGAAGATAGGCAAGACAGGTAGCTAAGATGAGTTTTGTCGTACGTTGGCTAATAGACATAAGAATTTCCTAGTAAGTTCGAATAAAAGCGGAAAAGACAAGACCTGAGTAGGCTTGTCTTTATGAGTTAATTTTTACCGGCTGCCGCGTATTCGGCAACGGCAGTAAAGAGGACATCTGTAGAAGAGTTGAGGGCTGTTTCACATGAGTCCTGGATGACCCCAATCACAAATCCAACCCCAACAACTTGCATGGCAATATCGTTAGAAATACCGAAAAGGCTACAAGCAACCGGGATAAGAAGGAGGGATCCTCCGGCAATACCAGAAGCACCACAGGCTGAGATAGCTGCTATCAAACTGAGGATAAAGGCTGTCGCAAAGTCAACAGGGATTCCAAGAGTATTTACTGCAGCAAGGGTCAAAACGTTAATGGTAATTGCTGCTCCAGCCATGTTGATAGTAGAACCAAGTGGGATAGAAACAGAATAGGTGTCTGGATTTAGGCCGAGGTCGTGACAAAGTTTCATGTTGACAGGGATGTTAGCTGCAGAACTACGAGTGAAGAAGGCTGTCACACCGCTGACACGCAAACATTTCCAAACGAGGGGATAAGGATTTCTCTTTATAAAGAGGAAGGCAATTAGTGGATTGACTACCAGCGCTACAAAGAGCATGGTTGTCACCAAGAGTGCAAGTAAAATTCCATAGTTCGCTAGACTTCCGATTCCCTTATCAGAGATAGTTTTAAAGACAAGGCCAAGGATTCCAAATGGAGCTAGGTTAATGATCCATTCGACAATCTTAGAAGTCACATCAGCCATGGTTTTCAGCAATTCTTTACTATTTTTGCTGGCCTCTCTCATAGCAATCCCTAAAACAACTGCCCAAGATAGGATACCGATGTAGTTAGCAGTAACGAGGGCATTGACTGGATTGTCAACCAGTTTGAGCAAGAGGTTGCTGAGGACCTGGCCAATTCCATCTGGTGGTGCGATTTCTGTATTGGCACTATTTAAGGTAATCTCAACAGGGACGATGAAACTTGCTAAGACAGCAACAAGAGCGGCAGCAAAAGTTCCTAGCAAGTAAAGGAAGATAACCGTTTTCATGTTGCTATCTTGCCCTTTTTGATGTTGGGAAAGGGCGTTAGCAACGAGGGCAAAGACGAGAATAGGTGCGATGGCTTTTAGACCGCCAACAAAGAGATCTCCGAGTAAACCAATTCCTGAAATATTAGGAAGTGTCAGTCCTAGGCTTCCTCCAATAAGCATACCAATCAAAATCCGTTTGATCAGGCTTGCCTTATTCCAAGCATGGATGCATTTTTTCATAACAATCTCCTTTGTTGTGTAATGTTTATGATTATAGTATAAAGATGAACTAAAATCAAGAATTTTCTGTCTATTTTTACTGTTATTTTTGAATATTTATGGAGATTCATCACTTGTAAAAGTATGGTATAATAGATAAAAGGAGTTTTCTATGAAAGAATTTATTCAAACCTACCTCAATAAGCTTGATGTTACAACGATTATTGAAAATATCTTAACCAAGCTAATTTCTCTGTTATTCCTAGTTTTACTTTTTTATATAGCTAAGAAATTGCTCCATACCATGGTGCAGAGAATTGTCAAACCTTCTCTAAAAATGTCTCGTCATGATGTTGGACGTCAGAAAACCATTTCACGTTTATTAGAGAATGTGTTTAATTATACTCTCTATTTCTTTTTACTCTATTGCATTTTGTCGATTTTAGGTTTGCCAGTCTCTAGTTTACTTGCTGGGGCCGGGATTGCTGGGGTAGCTATTGGAATGGGAGCTCAAGGTTTTCTGTCTGATGTCATCAATGGCTTTTTCATCCTTTTCGAACGTCAACTGGATGTGGGAGATGAGGTTGTTCTGACAAATGGTCCTATTACTGTATCGGGCAAGGTTGTCAGCGTCGGTATTCGAACTACTCAACTCAGAGGAGAAGACCAGGTTCTGCACTTCGTTCCCAATCGGAATATCACCGTCGTCAGCAATTTCTCACGTACAGACTAGACCTGTTATTTTAAGTAATTTGTGGTACAATAGAAAGAGTTTTGTAAAGGAGAAAAGATGGTTTTAGAAAAGCAGTTGGGCAATGGTTGTACCTGGATAGACCTTGATGTGGATAAGATTAAAAATATGGAAGATCTTTCTGACATCTATGGATTGGACAAGGAAACCATTGAGTATGCTCTGGATAGAAATGAACGAGCTCATATGGATTATAACCGTGAAACGGAGACGGTAACCTTTATTTATAATGTTCTTGATTTAGAAAAAGACAAAGAATATTATGAAGCCATTCCCATGACCTTTATCGTGGAAAAACAACGAATGATTACCATCAGCAATCACAAGAATGCTTATGTCATTGATCAGATGTCAGCTTATCTGGATAGCCATGAGTCGCTTTCTATTTACAAGTTTCTCTTTGCTGGTTTAGAGATTATCAGTAACGCTTATTATCCTGTCATTGAAGAGATGGATAAAAGTAAGGACGAAATTAGTGCCTTGCTACGTCAAACTACAACAAAGAAAAATCTCTTCGCCCTCTCTGACTTGGAGACTGGTATGGTTTACTTGACAGCAGCAGCAAAACAAAATCGACTCCTCTTGGAACATATCCAGGGCCATACTCTTTATCGGAGATTTAATGATGTCGAACGAGAGCAGTTTGATGATGCCATGATTGAAGCCCATCAGTTGGTATCTATGACAGACTTGATTTCTCAAGTCTTGCAACAACTCTCAGCTTCTTACAACAACATCCTAAACAATAACTTGAATGATAGTTTGTCAATTTTGACTATTATCTCCGTCTTACTAGCAGTACTTGCGGTTATTACAGGTTTCTTCGGAATGAATGTTCCTCTACCATTTACAGAAGAGCCAAATGCTTGGATTTATATCTTAATGACTAGCTTGATTTTATGGGTGGCCTTATCTCAATGGCTGAAGAAAATTACTAGAAAATAAAAGAAAAGGAGCCAAAATGGTGATTGAAAACTACATGCCAGACTTTGCTGTGGAAGCAGTCTATGATCTGACAGTCCCAAGCCTGCAGGCGCAGGGAATCAAGGCTGTTTTGGTCGATTTGGACAATACCCTCATTGCTTGGAATAATCCAGATGGAACAGCAGAGATGAAGCAATGGCTACATGATCTCCGTGATGCGGGCATTCGCATCATCGTGGTCTCAAATAATACTAAAAAACGGGTCCAACGCGCAGTTGAGAAATTTGGAATTGATTACGTTTATTGGGCCTTGAAACCCTTCACATTTGGGATTGACCGTGCCATGAAGGAATTTCACTATGAGAAAAATGAAGTGGTCATGGTTGGTGACCAGCTCATGACGGATATTCGGGCAGCCCATCGTGCAGGAATTCGCTCAATTTTGGTCAAACCCTTGGTCCAACATGACTCTATCAAAACGCAGATCAATCGAGCGCGTGAGCGTCGTGTCATGAGAAAAATCACTGAAAAGTACGGCCCTATTACTTATAAAAAAGGAATCTAATTATGGAAGAAATTCTCTGTATTGGTTGTGGAGCAACTATTCAGACTACAGATAAGACTGGGCTTGGTTTCACCCCCCAGTCAGCACTCGAAAAAGGTTTGGAGACAGGTGAAGTCTATTGTCAACGCTGTTTCCGTCTGCGCCACTACAATGAAATCACAGATGTCCAGTTGACAGACGATGATTTCCTCAAGCTCTTGCACGAGGTGGGAGACAGTGATGCTTTAGTGGTTAATGTCATTGATATCTTTGATTTTAATGGGTCTGTCATCCCAGGCTTGCCACGTTTCGTCTCGGGCAATGATGTTCTCTTGGTGGGAAATAAAAAAGATATCTTGCCCAAGTCAGTTAAGCCAGGCAAGATTAGCCAGTGGCTGATGGAACGTGCCCACGAAGAAGGTCTTCGTCCTGTGGATGTCGTCCTGACTTCGGCTCAAAACAAGCATGCCATTAAGGAAGTCATTGACAAAATCGAGCAGTATCGTAAGGGCCGTGATGTCTACGTGGTCGGTGTGACCAACGTTGGAAAATCAACCCTTATCAATGCCATTATCCAAGAAATCACAGGTGATCAGAACGTCATCACGACTTCGCGTTTCCCAGGGACAACCTTAGATAAGATTGAGATTCCGCTTGACGACGGTTCTTATATCTATGATACACCGGGGATTATCCATCGTCATCAGATGGCTCACTACTTGACGGCTAAAAACCTCAAGTATGTCAGCCCCAAAAAGGAAATCAAGCCTAAAACCTATCAGCTCAATCCTGAACAAACGCTGTTTTTAGGCGGTTTGGGACGATTTGATTTCATTGCGGGTGAAAAGCAAGGATTCACAGCTTTCTTTGACAATGAACTCAAACTTCATCGTACCAAGCTTGAAGGAGCGAGTGCCTTTTACGACAAGCACCTGGGAACCCTTCTAACACCACCAAATAGCAAAGAAAAAGAAGATTTTCCAAAACTAGTCCAACATGTCTTTACTATCAAGGACAAGACAGACCTAGTCATCTCAGGCCTAGGGTGGATCCGTGTAACAGGCACAGCCAAAGTCGCCGTCTGGGCCCCAGAAGGCGTCGCCGTCGTCACACGAAAAGCAATTATTTAAAATAAAATCACTGAGCGAACAAAGTGAGCTCATAAAAAGATAGTTATTGCTGTGGTGTGATTGCCAATCGTTAGATTGGCAAGGGGCGCAATTGAGACCAAGGCTCAATTGTGAGGTCAGGAAATCCATTTTTCAAAGATGAGATCTTTGGAAAATTAGTTCCGACCGTCCCTCACCACCTAAAATAACTATCAAAAAAGGAAGAAAAAATATGTCATTAACATCGAAACAACGTGCCTTCCTCAACAGCCAGGCACACACCCTCAAGCCCATCATTCAAATCGGGAAAAATGGACTCAACAACCAAATCAAAACCAGCGTTCGTCAGGCACTTGACGCCCGTGAATTGATCAAGGTTACTCTTTTGCAAAACACCGATGAAAACATCCACGAAGTGGCTGAAATCTTGGAAGAAGAAATCGGTGTGGATACCGTCCAAAAAATCGGTCGTATCTTAATTTTGTATAAACAATCAAGTAAGAAAGAAAATCGCAAGATTTCTAAAAAAGTTAAAGAAATCTAAAAACCCTACTCCAAACAACTGTTTTTACAGAGAAATAAAGGAGACTAGCCTATGGCAATCGAATTATTGACTCCCTTTACCAAGGTAGAGTTGGAGCCAGAAATCAAGGAGAAAAAACGCAAGCAAGTTGGAATCTTGGGTGGAAATTTTAACCCTGTTCACAATGCCCACCTGATCGTAGCAGACCAAGTACGCCAGCAGTTGGGACTGGACCAGGTTCTGCTCATGCCTGAGTACCAACCTCCTCACGTAGATAAAAAAGAAACCATTCCTGAAAACTATCGTCTCAAGATGCTTGAATTGGCGATTGATGGAATTGATGGTCTAGCTATTGAAACCATTGAGCTAGAGCGCAAGGGTGTTTCCTACACCTACGACACCATGAAGATTTTAACAGAGAAGAATCCAGATACCGATTATTATTTCATTATCGGAGCCGACATGGTGGACTATCTGCCTAAGTGGTATCGAATTGACGAGCTAGTCGACTTGGTTCAGTTTGTAGGAGTTCAACGCCCACGCTACAAGGCAGGGACTTCCTATCCCGTTATCTGGGTGGATGTGCCTCTCATGGATATCTCGTCCAGCATGGTGCGTGATTTCATTGTCCAAGGTCGGAAACCTAACTTTCTCCTACCTCAGCCTGTGCTAGACTACATCGAGAAGGAGGGGCTTTACTGATGGGCTATCAAGACTATATTAACTGCACCCGTGAGGCTTTGTTGGAAAAAATGGCAGAGCTTCTACCCGAGAAACGTTTAACCCATTGCTTAGGTGTAGAGCGTGCAGCCATAGAATTGGCTCAGCGCTTTGGTGTGGATGTTGAGAAAGCTGGTTTAGCAGGGCTACTTCATGATTATGCTAAAAAACTATCAGATCAAGAGTTTCTAGACTTGATTGATCGATATCAGATAGAACCTGACCTTAAAAACTGGGGCAATAATGTCTGGCATGGCATGGTCGGTATCTACAAGATTCAGGAAGATTTGGATTTACAAGATTCTGAAATCCTACGAGCTATTGAAATCCATACAGTCGGAGCAAGTCAGATGACAGACCTTGATAAGGTTATCTACGTCGCAGACTATATCGAGCACAATCGTGCCTTTCCAGGTGTTGATGTGGCTCGTGAAATTGCTGAGCAATCGCTCAATAAGGCTGTGGCCTACGAAACAGCTCGTACAGTGGAGCATTTAGCTCACCAGAGTTTTCCCATCTATCCCCAAACCCTTGAAACCTATAACGCCTTTGTGCACTATTTGAAAGAGGACTAAATGAAGACGGCTTTTATCATTATTGATGTACAAAATATTTTAGTGGAAACGGGGTTTCAGACAAAAGGTCTATTGGAAAAAATTTCTTATTTACAAAACCAAGCTAGAAGTAAGAATATCGAAATTATCTATGTTCAACATATTGAGAACCCTGAAGCCCAAACATCAGAAGATTGGCAGTTATCTGCGCTTTTAAATCGAAAACCTAATGAAAAGGTCTTCCAAAAGAAGTATAATAGTATTTTCAAAGAAACTGGTTTAAAAGAATACTTGGATAAACAGGGGATTGAAAAATTAGTTTTATGCGGTATGCAGACAGAATATTGTGTGGATACCTCTGTCAAGGTTGCCTTTGAATATGGCTATCAGCTTATTATTCCAGAAGGAACTTGCACAACGTTTGATGGGAAAGACATTCCAGCAGAAACGATAAATGAATTTTATGAGGGCATTTGGGAGGGGCGCTTTGCAGATGTCCTAGATTACAAACATATTTTCTAGAAAGAGGACTAAATGAAGGAAAAAGAATTACTAGAACTAGTCGTGAAAGCGGCTGATGAGAAACGTGCAGAGGATATCCTCGCACTTGATGTACAAGATTTGACTAGCGTGACGGATTACTTTGTTATTACTAGTTCAATGAATAGCCGTCAGTTGGACGCTATCGCTGAAAACATCCGTGAAAAAGTAGCTCAAGCAGGTTTTAAAGGTAGCCATATCGAAGGTGATGCAGCTGGAGGCTGGGTCCTACTAGACCTCGGTGGTGTCGTTGTGCATATCTTCTCAGAAGAAATGCGTGCCCACTATAACCTAGAAAAACTGTGGCATGAGGCGGATTCTGTAGATATTTCAGAAGCCTTAGCATAGGAGATAAACTCAGTTGTAGTCAACTGGGTTTCTTTGCTTATTTTAGAAGAAAATGGATAGAAAGGTGAGGGCTAGTGGTGTTACCATAGAGCTCTTTGTATCTTAAGATTATGGCAACTTATGAAAGCTTTGCGGCGGTCTATGATGCAGTCATGGACGATAGTTTATACGACAAATGGACGGATTTTTCTCTGCGTCACTTGCCTAAGACCAAGGAGAGAAAGAAACTCTTGGAATTGGCTTGTGGGACAGGGATTCAGTCTGTTCGCTTCTCTCAGGCTGGTTTTGATGTGACTGGACTGGACTTGAGTGGGGATATGTTGAAGATTGCTGAGAAGAGAGCTTCTTCAGCCAAGCAAAAGATTGATTTTATTGAAGGCAATATGCTGGATTTGTCTAAGGCGGGTAAATATGATTTTGTCACCTGTTATTCGGACTCGATCTGTTATATGCAAGATGAGGTGGAAGTGGGAGATGCCTTTAAGAAAGTGTATAATGCCCTCAACGAAGATGGTGTCTTTATTTTTGATGTGCATTCTACCTACCAGACAGACGAGGTTTTTCCAGGTTATTCTTACCATGAAAATGCGGAAGATTTCTCTATGCTCTGGGACACTTATGAGGATGAAGCACCTCACTCTATTGTGCATGAACTGACCTTCTTTATTAAGGAGGCGGATGGTTCCTTTAGTCGCCACGATGAAGTACATGAGGAGAGGACTTATGAGGTTTTGACCTATGATATTTTGCTGGAACAAGCCGGTTTCAAGTCCTTTAAACTCTATGCGGACTTTGAGGACAAGGAGCCGACAGAAACCAGCACCCGTTGGTTTTTTGTGTGTGAGAAGTAAATCAAATATTGTTAATCTTATGCTTAGGAGGTAAGGGAAAATGAATATACCGGTACCATTTGGTGATATTCTTGAAAAAGAAGTAATTACCAATATACCCAAAATTTATCAAAAGTTAAAGCAAATTTATAACGACTTACAGTTTAAAACAGAAGAAGAGTTAGGTGTTGTTTATCAAGAATATTTACAATTTACTTATAAAAAATATTCCACTGTAAAAACATTGTTATATAAAAATGAAGGAAAATTTTTATATGATTTCTATGAGCATGTTTATCTAGATGATAATAATTCAGATTTAATAGAAACCTCTAACACAGAATTGATTTTTGAAAAAACATCTAATGTTATTTTGACAGGAACGGGTGGGATTGGTAAATCAATGCTTGTAAAGCATATTTTTATCAATCAAGTACAACAAGCTACATCAATTCCAATTTTTATTGAATTAAAATCACTTAATGAATCTGATTTCTCAGAAAATGAATTAGTTGATTTTATTTACCAAGAGGTTCAAAATCATCATTTAAATTTAGAAAAGAAATATTTTAAAGCAACATTAGAGGCTGGAAGATATACAATAATTTTTGATGGTTTAGATGAGGTTAATCCTTCAAAACGTTCTTGGTTGGATAAAGAAATTAAAGAATTTGTAACGTTATACAATAGTAATAGATATGTTTTGTCGTCAAGACCGTCTGAGGAATTTATTGGTTGGAATCAGTTTGATGAGTATGAGATAAAAAAATTAAATAAAGAGCAAGCGTTAGCCTTAATTGATAAGTTGAATTATGATGAGAAAGTAAAAAGGCGTTTTTACAGAGAATTAAAAGCTCATTTATATGATACTCATGAATCTTTTGCTTCTATCCCACTCCTATTAACAATTATGTTAATGACTTACGAAGCTGGTGCTTCTATTCCAAATAATTTAACTGATTTTTATAATCAGGCCTTTTATACATTGTACCAAAGACATGATGCATCTAAATCAGGATACAAAAGAGAACTAAAAGCAAAATTAACTCCTGAGGAATTTCGAAATATATTAGCCTACATTGGTTTAAAAACATTCTTTGAAGGAAAAGTAGATTTCGATAGAACTACAATTGATGAAATAATTACTAAATATTGTTTTAAAAATAACCTTGAATTAAAGACGAATGATATAGTTTATGATGCGACTCATAGTGCTTGCATGATGCTTCAAGAAGGTGTTAGTTTAAAGTTCTCTCACCGTTCATTCCAGGAATACTTTGCTGCAGTAGGTGTTAATCAGCTAGATGATAGACTCCAAAAACAGATACTAATTAAGTGGTCTGAAGCAGATAGGAATAATATTGCAGCACATAAAACTTTTATGAATGCACTTTTTAAAATACAGAAAGAAAGGACTTACAAAAATTTATGTATTCCAATCATAGAAAGAATGGATGAAAAGTATAGCAGAATGGGGGATATCACAGAGAAAATTGTTACGTGTTTCAATTACTTTATCTGTAGAAAGGATAGTAGAGAAAATAAATTAGAACTGCACTTTTTACTAACAAAGGAAGTTCACTTTTATTTTAGCTTGCAATTTTTAATATTTACTAATCTAGGTATTGATATATTGTCAATAAGTGATTATGAAAATATAGAAAAATTAGAGGCTGATATAGTATCAAATTGGAAGAGAAACGAAAGAAAATATTATAACATGTTAAGCTGTGATGAAAAAACTTTAATAAATAAGTGGGTAAATGGCTGGTATTTTAGTAGACATAATTACTTAAAAGAATGGTCAATTAAATTCATTGAGGAAACAACCACTCAAAAACGGAGCTTACAGAATATAATTGACTCAATTTGATACTAAAGAAGTAGGAGATTATCATGACCATCACAGGTATTATTGCGGAGTTTAATCCTTTTCATAACGGACACAAATATCTGCTGGAGCAGGCTGAGGGACTGAAAATCGTTGCCATGTCTGGGAATTTCATGCAGCGAGGAGAGCCTGCTATCGTTGACAAGTGGACACGGGCCCAGATGGCGCTGGAAAATGGCGCAGACTTGGTAGTGGAATTGCCCTTTTTAGTCAGTGTTCAGGCGGCGGATTTCTTCGGCCAAGGAGCTGTGGATATCTTGGCTAGGTTGGGCATTGATAGCCTCGCTTTTGGGACGGAGGAAGTTCTAGATTACCAGAAAATCGCTGACTTATACACAGAGCAGGGGGCTGAGATGGAGAAATTTGTGGATAATCTACCAGATTCTCTCTCCTATCCACAGAAAACTCAAGCCATGTGGAAGGAATTTGCTGGTCTTGATTTTTCAGGCAATACTCCCAATCATGTTCTTGCTCTTGCCTATGCCAAGGCAGTTGCGGGACGCAACATCAAACTCCATCCGATTCAGCGTCAAGGGGCGGGTTACCATTCTGTAAACAAGGATGTAGACTTTGCCTCGGCGACAGCTCTCCGTCAGCACCAAAGTGACCAAAAATTCTTAGAACGCTTTATGCCTTCTGTTGAACTCTTTGATCAGGCGTGTAAGGTGAACTGGGAAAATTATTTTTCTTTGCTTCGCTATCAAATCTTATCAAATCCAGACCTGACCATCATTTATCAGCTCAATCAAGAAATGGCAGTGCGTATCAAGGAGGCTATCAAGACAGCCCAGTCTGTTGACGAATTGGTCGAGCTAGTTGCGACCAAGCGTTATACCAAAGCGCGTGTCAGACGCCTTTTGACTTATATCTTGGTACAAGCTGGAGAAAGTGCCTTACCAGAAGCCATCCATGTCCTTGGATTTACTGAAAAAGGCAGACAGCATCTCAAGTCTTTGAAAGGGCAGGTCAATCTAGTCAGCCGAATTGGCAAAGAACCCTGGGACACTATGACCCAAAAGGCAGACCAGATTTACCGACTGGGTAATCCAAGTATAGCAGAGCAGAATTTCGGCAGAGTACCCATTAGAATAGAATCAAAGTAAGTCTACTGAAAGGTAGGCTTTTTGAGATTTTTTACGAATAATACTCTTCGAAAATCAAATTCAAACCACGTCAACGTCGCCTTGCCGTACTCAAGTACAGCCTGCGGCTAGTTTCCTAGTTTGCTCTTTGATTTTCATTGAGTATAAATAGATAGAAAAGAAAATCTTGTACAAGTTCCTGACAATTTCTTTCTTTTCATGTATAATAGTGGAAAAGTGGTAAAACGAGGTATGGTTATGGAAGCAGTTCTTTACTCAACATTCCGAAATCATTTAAAGGACTACATGAAAAAGGTAAATGATGAATTTGAGCCTTTGACGGTGGTTAATAAAAATCCAGATGAGGACATTGTAGTTCTTTCAAAGAGTGAGTGGGATAGTATTCAAGAAACCCTGAGAATCGCTCAAAATAAGGAGTTATCAGACAAGGTTTTGCGAGGAATGGCTCAAGTTCGTGCTGGAAGCACTCAAGTCCATGCTATTGAGGAGTGATGAATGCTGCTCAAGTTTACAGAAGATGCCTGGGCAGATTATTGCTACTGGCAAAATCAGGATAAGAAAACGATAAAAAGAATCAATAAACTAATCAAGGATATTCAACGTGATCCCTTTACAGGAATAGGTAAGCCAGAACCACTCAAGTATGACTACCAAGGAGCTTGGTCACGTCGTATTGATGCAGAAAATCGATTGCTTTATATGATGGATGGAGATAGCGTGGCTTTTTTGTCCTTCAAAGATCATTACTAAATCTACTGAAAGGTAGGCTTTTTTTAAAATCTCTGCCAAACAACTGTTTCCAATCAACAAGGATTTAACAATTTTATTTTAGTGATTATGTACTAAATTCCCCAAAACATATTCTATTTAAGGTTTGTGAAAATCACTTTTTTATGGTAGAATGTAAAAGAATGTATGTCATTCGGAATAACAATAAAATGAGGTAAAAACATGGAAATCATGTCGATTGCGATTGCTGTTTTTGCCGTCATCATTGGTTTAGTTATTGGATATGTCAGCATCTCAGCTAAGATGAAATCATCTCAGGAAGCTGCAGAGTTGATGCTTTTAAATGCTGAACAAGAAGCAACTAATTTACGAGGACAAGCTGAGCGTGAAGTAGATTTACTTGTTAATGAAGCTAAACGTGAAAGCAAGTCTCTTAAAAAAGAAGCACTATTGGAGGCCAAAGAAGAAGCCAGAAAATACCGTGAAGAAGTGGACGCTGAATTCAAATCAGAACGTCAAGAACTCAAACAAATCGAAAGTCGTTTGACAGAGAGAGCTACTAGCCTCGACCGTAAGGACGACAATTTGACGAGTAAAGAACAAACACTTGAACAAAAAGAACAAAGTATTTCTGATAGAGCGAAAAACCTTGATGCGCGTGAAGAGCAATTAGAGGAAGTCGAAAGACAAAAAGAAGCAGAGTTAGAGCGTATTGGTGCCCTGTCTCAGACAGAAGCACGAGATATTATCTTGGCACAGACAGAGGAAAACTTGACCAAGGAGATTGCCAGCCGTATTCGCGAAGCTGAGCAAGAGGTCAAGGAACGTTCTGACAAAATGGCCAAGGATATCCTGGTTCAAGCTATGCAACGTATCGCTGGTGAATATGTAGCGGAGTCAACAAACTCAACAGTTCATCTGTCAGACGATACTATGAAGGGCCGCATTATTGGTCGAGAAGGCCGTAACATTCGTACCTTTGAAAGTTTGACAGGGGTCGATGTGATTATCGACGATACACCAGAAGTGGTGATCTTGTCAGGATTTGATCCGATCCGTCGTGAGATTGCCCGTATGACTATGGAAATGTTGCTTAAGGATGGACGTATCCACCCAGCTCGCATCGAAGAGTTGGTTGAAAAAAACCGTCAAGAGATTGACAATAAGATTCGTGAATACGGTGAGGCTGCTGCTTATGAAATTGGTGCGCCTAACCTTCATCCAGATTTGATGAAGATTATGGGCCGTTTGCAGTTTCGTACTTCATATGGACAAAATGTCTTGCGTCATTCAATTGAGGTTGCTAAGTTGGCTGGTATCATGGCGAGCGAACTTGGTGAAAATGCGGCTCTTGCCCGTCGTGCTGGTTTCCTTCACGATATTGGGAAAGCCATTGACCGCGAGGTTGAAGGTAGCCACGTTGAAATCGGTATGGAATTGGCTCGTAAATACAAGGAACACCCAGTTGTGGTGAATACGATTGCTAGCCACCACGGTGATGTTGAAGCTGAAAGTGTCATTGCAGTGATCGTTGCTGCGGCAGATGCCTTGAGCGCAGCCCGTCCAGGTGCTCGTAGTGAGTCTCTTGAAAACTACATCAAGCGTCTTCATGATTTGGAAGAAATTGCTAACGGCTTTGAAGGAGTACAAAATAGCTTTGCCCTGCAAGCAGGACGTGAAATCCGTATCATGGTCAATCCAGGAAAAATCAAGGACGACAAAGTCACAATCTTGGCTCACAAAGTTCGTGAGAAAATTGAAAACAATCTCGATTACCCAGGAAATATCAAGGTAACGGTGATTCGCGAGCTTCGTGCAGTAGATTATGCTAAATAAATAAGAAAGAGCAGTTGAAAAATTACTGCTTTTTTGTTACACTAGATAGAAAGACTGTAAAGGATAATCTGGCTTTTGCCATTATTCTAGAGAAATGTTATTTCACAGACTAACTAAAGGAGACACAATGGCAGACCGAGGCTTACTAATCGTTTTTTCTGGTCCCTCAGGGGTTGGAAAAGGAACGGTTAGAAGAGAGATTTTTGAGAGTTCTGAAAACCGATTTCAATACTCTGTATCGATGACGACACGCGCACAACGTCCTGGAGAAGTGGATAGTATTGACTATTTCTTTCGGACTCGCGAAGAGTTTGAAGAGTTGA
This sequence comes from Streptococcus sp. 116-D4, assembly GCF_009731465.1. Taxonomy (NCBI): domain Bacteria; kingdom Bacillati; phylum Bacillota; class Bacilli; order Lactobacillales; family Streptococcaceae; genus Streptococcus; species Streptococcus sp. 116-D4. Next base: position 1,520,478 of record NZ_AP021887.1, on the reverse strand, counting down.
TTCGTCAAGGGCAGATGTTGGAATACGCAGAATATGTCGGCAACTACTATGGAACTCCTCTGACCTATGTCAATGAAACCTTGGACAAGGGAATCGATGTTTTCCTTGAAATTGAAGTTCAGGGTGCTCTTCAGGTCAAGAAAAAGGTCCCAGATGCTGTCTTTATCTTCCTAACGCCACCAGATTTGGATGAATTGCAAGATCGTTTGGTAGGACGTGGAACAGACAGTGCAGAAGTGATTGCCCAACGAATCGAAAAAGCCAAGGAAGAAATTGCCCTCATGCGTGAGTATGATTATGCGATTGTCAACGATCAGGTGCCCCTAGCTGCTGAGCGTGTTAAACGTGTCATCGAAGCAGAACACTTCCGTGTGGATCGTGTCATTGGTCACTATCAGGAGATGTTACCAAAATCTCCAACTACCCGATAAAATTTAGAAAATAGGAACAAACAAATGATGTTAAAACCCTCTATTGATACCTTGCTCGACAAGGTTCCATCAAAATATTCACTCGTTATTTTGGAAGCAAAACGTGCCCACGAATTGACAGCAGGTGCGCCAGCAACTCAAGGTTTCAAATCTGAAAAATCAACTCTTTGCGCTTTAGAAGAAATCGAAGCAGGAAACGTCACAATTCACCCAGATCCAGAAGGAAAACGTGAAGCGGTGCGTCGCCGTATCGAAGAAGAAAAACGCCGCAAAGAAGAAGAAGAAAAGAAAATCAAAGAGCAAATCGCTAAAGAAAAAGAAGATGGTGAAAAAATTTAAGGTTGGGGGGACTCAATCTTATTTTTTCTATTGCAAGAACGTACTAACAAGGAGGAGGTGAGAAGATGGCCGTAGCCAACATTATCGTAGATGTGCCCTTGATGCAGACGGACCAGCCTTATACTTATAGGATTCCGGAGGAATTTCTGGGAATGCTAGAGGTTGGGATGCGGGTCCATGTACCTTTTGGTAAGGGAAATCGCCTGATTCAAGGAATTGTTCTTGGTTTGGAGTCCCAATCAGATGAGGACGAGAGGGAGCAAGATTTAAAAGATATTGCCGAAGTACTGGATTTTTCTCCTGTGCTCACGCAAGAACAACTCTGGTTGGCTGAAGAGCTAAGGAAATCTGTCTTTTCCTATAAGATCTCCATCCTTAAGGCTATGTTGCCGGGATTTCTGAACTCCAGCTATGACAAGATTCTCTATCCTCTGGCAGGTCTGAGTCAGGAAGACAGAGAGCGTTTGTTTGGTTCAGAAGATTCGCTTGCCTTTTCTTCACTAGACCTTGCCAAACAAGCCGAAATGATGCATTTGACTAGAAAAGGCCTGCTTGGTCTGGAGTATCAGGCAGTCGATCAAAAGAAGGTCAAGACTCAGTCTTGGTATGAAGTTGATGTTACCAAACTAGAGAAGATTGAGATTTCTACGCGTGCCAAGAAAAAGTTGGGATTGAGAAACTATTTGCTGTCTCATCCTGAGAGTGCTTCTTTGGCTAGTTTGTTAGAGTCCTACTCGCGGGAGCAAGTTAACTTCTTTGTGGAGCAAGGTGCTGTTACCATAGTCCAAAAGGAAGTTCAACGCTCGGCTGCTTATTTTGAAGGCATTGAGGCAAGTCAGTCTTTGGAATTGAATCCAGAACAAAGACAGGCTCGAGATGCAGTTGTCAGTGCGATTGGCAGTCATCAGCCTCCCTTTCTCCTTCAAGGGATTACAGGAAGTGGGAAAACCGAGGTTTACTTGCAGATTATACATGGGGCCTTGGACAAGGGCAAGACAGCTATTTTGCTGGTGCCTGAGATTTCTCTGACACCTCAAATGACCGAGCGATTTATTGCTCGTTTTGGTGAACAAGTCGCCATCCTCCACTCAGGCCTGTCTAATGGTGAAAAGTATGATGAGTGGCGCAAGGTGGAGCGTGGGGATGCCCAAGTTGTTGTTGGTGCTAGATCGGCTATCTTTGCCCCGCTGAAAAATCTGGGTGTTATCATTATCGATGAAGAGCATGAAGCGACTTATAAGCAGGACAGCAATCCCCGTTACCATGCTAGAGATGTAGCTATTTTACGAGCCCAGTATAATCAAGCAGCTCTGGTCCTTGGTTCAGCAACTCCAAGTCTAGAAAGTCGTGCTCGGGCTGGCAAAGGCGTTTATCAACACTTACGTCTGACCCAACGGGCCAATCCTTTAGCAAGCATTCCTGAGGTTCAAGTGATTGATTTTCGGGACTATATCGGGCACAATGAGACGTCAAATTTTACGCCTCCTTTGCTAGAAGCTATTCAGGACCGTCTGGCTAAAAAAGAGCAGGTGGTTCTTATGCTCAATCGCCGTGGTTATTCTAGCTTTGTCATGTGTCGGGAATGTGGGACAGTAGATACTTGTCCCAACTGTGATATTTCCCTGACATTGCACATGGATACCAAGACTATGAACTGCCATTACTGTGGCTTTTCTAAGGACATTCCTCAGGCCTGTCCTAACTGTAAGAGCCGCAGTATTCGTTACTACGGTACGGGGACACAGAAGGCTTATGACGAGCTGGCAGAACTCTTTCCCCAGGCCCGGATTTTACGGATGGATGTGGATACAACTCGCAAAAAAGGTAGTCACCAAGCACTTCTTGAGCAGTTTGGCAAGGGTGAAGCGGATATTCTTCTGGGAACCCAGATGATTGCCAAGGGCTTGGACTTTCCCAATGTAACCTTGGTCGGAGTTCTAAATGCGGATACAGCTTTGAATCTGCCTGATTTCCGATCTTCTGAAAGAACCTTCCAGCTTTTGACTCAGGTTGCGGGCCGTGCAGGCCGGGCTGAAAAAGCTGGGCAGGTCTTGATTCAGTCTTACAATCCTCAGCATTATGCTATTCGATTTGCCAAGGATCAAGATTACGAAGGCTTTTATGCCTATGAAATGGGTATCAGACGACAACTTGGCTATCCACCTTACTATTTCACGATTGGCATTACTCTTTCTCATAAGAAAGAAGAAGAGGTGGTCAAACGGGCCTATGAAGTCATGAACATTTTGCGGTCAGGATTATCAGAGACCAGTAACATTCTTGGGCCAACGCCAAAACCTATCGCTCGTACTCATAACCTCTATCATTATCAGATTTTAATTAAATACCGTTTAGAAGATGAGCTGGGGCCGACCCTCAACCAGGTCTTGGCCTTGACACAAGAACGGGAAAATAGCGAACTTCGTCTCAGTATTGACCACGAACCGCAACAATTTTTATAAGAAGGAGTAGATATGACAAAACTAATATTTATGGGAACGCCTGAATTTTCAGCGACTGTTTTAAGGGGACTTTTGACAGATGACCGCTACGAGATTGTTGCAGTTGTAACTCAGCCAGACCGTGCGGTTGGACGTAAAAAAGTCATCCAAGAAACTCCAGTGAAACAAGCTGCCAAAGAGGCAGGCCTACCTATTTACCAACCTGAAAAATTATCGGGTAGTCCAGAAATGGAAGCCATCATGAATTTGGGTGCTGATGGGATTGTAACAGCAGCTTTTGGACAATTCCTCCCAAGTAAACTCCTTGATAGCATGGATTTTGCAGTCAATGTTCATGCTTCGCTCCTTCCTAAATACCGTGGTGGTGCTCCGATCCATTATGCCTTGATTCAGGGTGATGAGGAGGCAGGAGTAACCATTATGGAAATGGTTAAGGAAATGGATGCAGGAGATATGATTTCCCGTCGTAGTATTCCAATTACAGATGAGGACAATGTAGGAACCTTGTTTGAGAAATTAGCTCTTGTTGGTCGTGATTTGCTTTTGGACACTTTGCCTGCATACATTACTGGTGAGATTCAGCCTCAACCGCAGGATCCAAGTCAGGTTACTTTCTCGCCAAACATCAAGCCAGAGGAGGAAAAACTGGACTGGAACAAGACCAACCGTCAACTTTTCAACCAAATCCGTGGGATGAATCCTTGGCCTGTTGCCCATACTTTTCTCAAAGGCGACCGCTTTAAGATTTATGAAGCACTCCCTGTAGAAGGTCATGGAACTCCAGGTGAGATTCTTTCCATCGGTAAGAAGGAATTGATTGTCGCAACAGCAGAAGGTGCCCTGTCTCTCAAACAGGTTCAACCAGCAGGAAAACCTAGGATGGACATTGCTTCCTTCCTCAACGGTGTGGGACGGACTTTAGCAGTAGGAGAACGATTTGGTGACTAAAGTAGAAACGGCTAGAAGTTTAGCCCTAGAGGTATTGGAGGATGTCTTTATCCAACAAGCTTTCTCCAATATCGCCTTAAATAAACATCTTAAGGGAAGTCAACTGTCAGCAGCAGACAAGGGCTTGGTGACAGAGCTTGTTTACGGAACCGTAGCCCGTAAACTAACTTTAGAATGGCATTTGTCTCACTTTATTGAGGATAGAGACAAGCTAGACAGTTGGCTCTATGTTTTGCTTCTCATGAGTATCTACCAACTCCAATATCTGGATAAGATTCCAGATCATGCAGTGGTCAATGAAGCGGTGGAACTGGCTAAACTTCGTAAAAAAGGTAGCGAAAAACTGGTCAATGCAGTCCTTCGTCGTATCTTGCGAGAAAGTTTGCCAGATATTGCCAGTATCAAACGTAAGAACAAGCGTGATTCTATCGCCTACTCTTTGCCAGTGTGGTTAGTTTCTAAACTCAAGGAAGAATACGGAGAAGAGCGAGCACAAGCAATTTTTGAAAGTCTTTTGTTGCGCAACAAGGCCAGTATTCGTGTAAGAGATTTGAGCCGAAAAGCGCAGATTAAAGCTTTGCTTGGTGCAAGTGATTCTCAGTTATCTCCTGCTGGTCTGGTTAAGGAACAGGGGCATTTTGCTAGTCATGACTTGTTTTCAGAAGGACTTATTACTATCCAAGATGAGTCAAGTCAACTGGTTGCACCGACACTAGAGCTACAAGGCGACGAGCAGGTTTTAGATGCTTGTGCAGCTCCTGGCGGAAAGACCGCCCATATGGCATCTTATCTGACGACAGGCCAGGTTACTGCGCTGGACTTGTACGACCACAAGTTGGACTTAATCCAAGAAAACGCTCAACGTCTAGGAGTTGCAGATCGGGTTCAAACGCAAAAATTGGATGCCAGAAAGGTGCATGAGTTTTTTGGTCAGAATTCATTTGATAAGATTTTGGTGGATGCTCCCTGTTCAGGAATCGGTCTTTTGCGCCGAAAACCAGATATCAAATATAATAAAGAAACGGCAGATTTCGCGTCCTTACAGGAAATTCAGCTAGAAATATTAGGTAGTGTTTGTCAAACACTACGCAAAGGTGGTATAATAACTTATAGTACCTGTACTATTGTCTCAGAGGAGAATTTTCAAGTCGTTGAGGCGTTTTTAGAAAGTCATCCTGAGTTCGAGCAGGTAAAACTAGAACATGAATGTAAGGATATCATGAAAGACGGCTGTATCCTCATTACACCTGAATTGTATGGAAGTGATGGATTCTTCATCAGTCAATTTCGCAAGATATCGGATTAGGAAGGAACTAACACATGGAAATTTCATTATTAACAGATGTTGGTCAGAAACGAACAAATAACCAAGACTATGTCAACCACTATGTCAATAGAGTTGGGCGTACCATGATTATTCTAGCTGATGGTATGGGAGGTCATCGTGCGGGGAATATCGCTAGTGAGATGGCGGTAACAGATCTTGGTGTAGCTTGGGTAGATACTCAAATTGATACAGTTAATGAAGTGCGTGAATGGTTTGCTAACAACCTTGAGATTGAAAATCAAAAGATTAACCAACTTGGGCAGGCTGAAGCCTATAAAGGAATGGGGACAACCCTTGAGGCTGTAGCGATTATTGATAATCAGGCTATTTATGCTCACATTGGAGATTCTCGTATCAGTTTGATTCGTGGAGAAGAATATCACCAGTTAACGAGTGACCATTCTTTGGTCAATGAATTGCTCAAGGCGGGTCAATTGACGCCGGAAGAAGCAGCCAGCCACCCACAGAAAAATATTATTACTCAATCTATCGGTCAAAAAGATGAAATTCAACCTGATTTTGGGATCATTACCCTTGAGCCGGGAGACTATCTCCTACTTAATAGTGATGGCTTGACAAATATGATTTCAGGAAGTGAAATTTATGATATTGTAACCAGCGATATTTCTTTGGAAGATAAGGCAGCAACCTTGATTCGTTTTGCCAACAATGCGGGTGGTTTGGACAATATCACAGTTGCCCTTATTGCTGTTAATGAGGAGGCAATAGAATGATCCAAATCGGCAAAATTTTTGCCGGGCGGTATCGGATTATCAAACAAATTGGTCGAGGAGGCATGGCAGATGTCTATTTAGCCAAGGATTTGATTTTAGACGGTGAAGAAGTGGCAGTCAAGGTTCTGCGAACCAACTACCAGACAGATCCTATTGCAGTGGCGCGTTTCCAGCGGGAAGCAAGAGCCATGGCAGATCTGGACCATCCTCATATCGTTCGGATTACAGATATCGGTGAAGAAGAGGGACAACAGTATCTTGCAATGGAGTATGTTGCTGGATTAGACCTCAAACGCTATATCAAGGAACATCATCCTCTTTCGAATGAAGAAGCGATTCGAATCATGGGACAAATCCTCTTGGCAATGCGCTTAGCTCATACTCGAGGGATTGTTCACAGGGATTTGAAACCTCAAAATATTCTCTTGACATCAGATGGGACGGCCAAGGTCACAGACTTTGGGATCGCGGTAGCCTTTGCAGAGACGAGTCTGACTCAGACCAACTCAATGCTAGGTTCAGTTCATTATTTGTCACCAGAGCAGGCGCGTGGTTCTAAAGCGACTGTACAGAGTGATATCTATGCCATGGGGATTATTTTCTATGAGATGCTGACAGGTCATATTCCTTACGATGGGGATAGTGCGGTGACCATCGCCCTCCAACATTTTCAGAAGCCATTGCCATCGGTTATTGCTGAAAATCCATCTGTGCCTCAGGCTTTAGAAAATGTTGTTATCAAGGCAACTGCCAAGAAATTGACAGACCGCTACAAATCAGTCGCGGAAATGTATGTGGATTTGTCTAGTTGTTTGTCTTATAATCGTCGTAATGAACCAAAGCTAGTCTTTGACGAAACGACTAAGGCGGACACTAAGACTCTTCCAAAAGTTCCACAAAGTACCTTGACTTCTATTCCTAAAACTCCGGTAAAAGAGGACAAGCCTCAACCTCAGCCTCCTCAGACAGAAAAACCGGTACCTAGTGTAAAGCCAATCAAGCGGCGTCGTATAAAAGCACGTTATCCAATTTTATTTGCGACCTTCTTGTTGGTTGTGGCATCTTTGGTATGGATTTTATATAGAACGCCCGCTACCATTGCCATTCCAAAGGTGGCAGGTCAGACGGTTGCAGAGGCCAAAGAAGCTCTTAAAAAAGCCAATTTTGAGGTTGGTGAAGAAAAATCAGAGGCTAGTGATAAGGTTGAAGAAGGTCGGGTTATTCGTACCGATCCTGACGCAGGTACGACACGCAAAGAAGGAACAAAAATTAATTTGATTGTGTCTTCTGGTCCGCAATCTTTCCAACTTGGAAATTATATTGGAAGAAAATCCAGTGATGTAGTGGCAGAATTGAAAGGCAAGAAGGTTCCAGAAAATCTGATTAAGATTGAAGAAGAAGAATCCAACGAAATCGAAGCCGGTACAATCATGAAACAAAGTTTACCGGAGGGAACAACCTACGATCTTAGCAAGGCAACTCAAATAGTTCTGACTGTTGCTAAAAAAGGAAATTCTATTTCAATGCCAAGTTATATTGGTTCTAGCCGAGAATTTACAGTCAATAATCTTACACAGATATATGAAGTTAAAAAAGCTAATATCGAAGTTGTAGAAGTGTCTACAGCTCCTGAAGGAACAGCTGAGGGGACTGTCATAGAGCAAAGTCCAAAAGCAGGTGAAAAAGTAGATTTGAGCGCAACTCGTGTTAAACTTTCTATATATAAAGCGAAGCAAACTCATTCTTCTTCAACTTCATCCTCCTCCTCTTCGTCGTCCTCTAGCTCTTCTCGGAAAACTAATGAACAAGAGGATGCAGAATCCACTCCCACACAGGGAAGCTCGCAAGGCAATTCACAACGAGGAGATACTTCCCGAGAAAATCCACAGTGATATTAGAATCTTTGTCATGATTTCATGGCAAAGATTTTTTTTGACTCCAGATTTGTGATAGAATAGAGGGAGTTGATAAAAGGAGGAAAGCATGGAAGAATTAAGAGAACTAAATACCGTTATCGATGTGATTATGCTAGCAGGAACTATTCTCCTCAAAAGTGGTTCAGAGATTCATCGTGTAGAAGATACCATGATTCGTATTGCGCATTCACAGGGGATTGTGGATTGCAATGTTCTTGCCATGCCTGCCGCTATCTTTTTTTCAATTGAAAATACGAATATTTCGCGTATGAAGCGCGTGACTTCCTCGTCTTATAATATTGAAAAAGTCTGCGATGTGAACCAGATTTCTCGTCAGCTAGTGGGGGGGCAGATTGATTTAGAGACAGCCTTCAAGCAATTGACGGCCTTGCAAGCTCAACCCCTTCCTTATACTAAGTTGCAGGTAACTCTGGCTGCAACCTTTAGTGCTCCTTTCTTTTCGATTATGTTTAGTGGAAATATCTACGATGCACTTGGGGCAGGAGTGGCTACCTTATTTGGTTTTACCTTTTCTCTTTATGTGGAGAAGTTTATCCGAATTCCTTTTGTGACGGCCTTTGCTGGAGCCTTTGTCTTTGGGATAATTGCCCAGTTTTGGGCTCGCTACACAGGCTTTCCTTCAACAGCAGATTTGATTATAGCTGGTGCGGTCATGCCGTTTGTACCAGGGATTGCCTTGACCAATGCGGTTCGTGATATTATGACTAACCATATAAACTCTGGTATGAGCAAGATGTTTGAATCCTTGCTCATTACCCTAGCTTTAGGGGCGGGAACTTCTGTCGCCTTAATATTGATGAACTAATATGACACTAACAACCTTTTTATTACAAGCCGTAGCAAGTCTTCTTGCTATTATCACTTTTTTAATTGTACTCAATGTTCAACGGTCCATGCTCTTACCTAGTGGGATTTTAGGCATGTCTGTCTGGCTGATTTATCTCTTGCTCAAGGAACCAACCAATGTCATCGTAGCAACCTTCATTGCGGCCGTTATTGGTTCATGTGTCAGCCAGATTTTGAGTATTTTTTATAAGACGCCTGCTGTGGTCTTTATCTTGGCCATCTTGGCACCTCTGGTTCCGGGTTATCTTTCTTATCGGACAACTGCCTTTTTTGTGACAGGGGATTACAATCATGCCATTGCTAATGCTACCTTAGTTGTCATGTTGGCTCTGGTAATCTCTATTGGAATGGCTAGCGGAACAGTGATTCTCAGACTTTATACCTACTTAAGAAACCAGCATAAAAGTTAGAATAATAAGAGACTTGATTTGGTGAATCAAGTCTTTTTTCTCTCTTTTACTGCCATTTGTGATAAAATAGTATAGAACGATTTTTTACAATGAATGATAAAACAGAGGTAAATATGACAATCGGTATTGATAAGATTGGTTTTGCGACTAGTCAATATGTCTTGAAATTACAAGACTTAGCAGAAGCAAGGGGAATTGACCCTGAAAAATTAAGTAAAGGACTCTTACTCAAGGAATTGAGCATTGCGCCCCTAACTGAGGACATTGTGACCTTGGCGGCTAGTGCAAGTGACTCTATTTTAACTGAGCAAGAAAGAGCAGAAATTGACATGGTCATTGTGGCTACTGAGTCAGGAATTGACCAGAGTAAGGCTGCGGCAGTCTTTGTGCATGGTTTGTTGGGCATCCAGCCCTTTGCTCGTAGTTTCGAAATTAAAGAAGCCTGCTATGGAGCGACAGCTGCCCTTCATTATGCAAAACTGCATGTGGAAAATTCTCCAGAGTCCAAGGTCTTGGTCATCGCTAGCGATATTGCCAAATATGGTATTGAAACTCCAGGAGAACCAACTCAAGGTGCTGGAAGTGTAGCTATGTTGATCACACAAAATCCACGCATTATGGCTTTTAATAATGATAATGTGGCTCAGACACGTGATATCATGGATTTCTGGCGTCCAAATTATTCTACAACTCCTTATGTAAATGGTGTTTATTCTACCCAACAATATTTGGATAGTTTGAAAACGACCTGGCTTGAATATCAAAAACGCTACCAGCTTACTTTGGATGATTTTACAGCTGTTTGCTTCCACTTGCCTTATCCTAAATTAGCGCTAAAAGGCTTGAAAAAAATCATGGATAAGAGCCTGCCTCAAGAGAAAAAAGACCTCTTGCAAAAGCATTTTGACCAGTCTATTCTCTACAGCCAAAAGGTGGGGAATATCTATACAGGTTCCCTCTTCCTTGGACTTTTGTCTCTCTTGGAAAATACAGATAGCTTGAAGGCTGGGGATAAAATTGCCCTTTATAGTTACGGAAGTGGGGCTGTGGCTGAGTTCTTTAGTGGTGAATTGGTTGAAGGATATGAAGCTTATCTGGATAAAGACCGTTTGAAGAAGCTCAACCAACGAACTGCCCTATCTGTTGCAGACTATGAAAAAGTCTTCTTTGAGGAAGTAGACTTGGATGAAACAAACTCTGCCCAGTTTACTGGCTATGAAAATCAAGATTTTGCCTTGGTTGAAATTCTCAATCACCAACGCCGTTATAGCAAGGTTGAAAAATAATGAAGATAAGTTGGAATGGATTTTCTAAAAAATCATACCAAGAGCGCCTCGAGTTGTTAAAAGCTCAGGCGCTCCTTAATCCTGTGAGACAAGCGAGTTTGGAGCAGGATGAACAGATGAGTGTGACGGTGGCAGACCAGCTGAGTGAGAATGTAGTGGGAACTTTTTCTCTGCCTTATTCGCTAGTCCCAGAGGTTCTCGTTAACGGTCAAGAATACACAGTTCCCTATGTGACAGAAGAACCCTCTGTGGTTGCTGCGGCCAGCTATGCCAGTAAAATCATTAAGCGTGCAGGCGGTTTTACTGCACAAGTCCATCAGCGCCAGATGATTGGTCAGGTAGCTCTTTATCAAGTTGCTAATCCTGAAAAAGCACAAGAGAAGATTGCAAACAAAAAGGCTGAGCTCTTGGAACTTGCCAATCAAGCCTATCCTTCCATTGTTAAACGCGGGGGCGGGGCGCATGATTTGCATGTCAAGCAGATCAAAGGTGAAACAGACTTTCTCGCTGTTTATCTCCATGTCGATACCCAGGAAGCCATGGGAGCCAATATGCTCAACACCATGCTGGAAGCCTTGAAACCAGTCTTAGAAGAACTCAGCCAGGGACAGAGTCTCATGGGAATCCTATCTAATTACGCAACCGATTCTCTGGTGACGGCAAGCTGTCGCATCGCCTTTCGCTACTTGAGCCGTCAAAAGGATCAAGGAAGAGAAATTGCGGAGAAAATTGCTTTGGCTAGTCAGTTTGCTCAGGCTGATCCCTACCGAGCAGCTACTCATAATAAAGGGATTTTTAACGGCATTGATGCTATTTTAATTGCCACAGGTAATGACTGGCGTGCTATCGAAGCTGGGGCCCATGCCTTTGCCAGTCGAGATGGACATTATCAAGGTCTTAGCTCTTGGCGTCTAGACTTGGAGACAGAAGAATTAGTTGGTCAAATGACTCTTCCTATGCCTGTAGCAACCAAGGGTGGTTCTATCGGTCTCAACCCGCGTGTAGCCCTCAGTCATGAATTACTGGGAAATCCTTCTGCCAAAGAATTGGCCCAGCTTATCGTTTCTGTTGGGCTGGCACAAAACTTTGCGGCCCTGAAAGCCTTGGTCAGTACAGGCATCCAGCAAGGCCACATGAAATTGCAGGCCAAATCCTTAGCTCTCCTAGCAGGTGCTAGTGAATCCGAGGTAGCTCCCCTAGTTGAGCGCCTCATCGCAGATAAAACCTTTAACTTAGAAACTGCCCAGCGTTATCTAGAAAACTTAAGATCATAAAAAAACTCAGACGAATTGGTCTGAGTTTTCTTGTGCTTAAATACTTTTTCCTGGTAATAGGGTGACTGGTAAGAAGTAACCGGTTGTCGCGACTTCCTTGCCTTCAATCTTTTGCAAGAGGAGATCAACAGTGAGTTGGGCAATCTCTTGCATAGGTTGTTTAATCGTTGTCAAATGAGGATAGTAATTCTCGATAAAGTAAGTACCATCGTATCCGATAACCTTGAGCTCTTCAGGAACAGAAATTCCCAGTTCTTGAGCAATTTTAATGACCAGAATAGCTGTCAAATCATCCGAAGCAAAGATGGCATCAGGCTTTTGTCGGGTCAAGATATTCTTGATTTCCATCTCTTTTCTGACAGGAGAAAAGTCACTGGAAACATTGATAATAGGTGCTTTAGGGAGTACGGATGCAAAACCAGCGTGGCGTAGTCCAGTTGGCGAATTGGAATTGTCATTCCCTGTAATCATAATGATAGAATGGGCACCTGTCTTAACCAAGGTCTGGGCAGCAAGAACCCCACCAGCATAGTTGTCAGAGGAAACGACAGGAATGTCTGGTGACAAGTTTCGGTCAAAGGAAATAATTGGTGCCGTCACGCGATTGTAGTCTTCGATTCCCAAGTTGTGACTACCAGAAATGATGCCGTCCACCTGATTGGCTTCCAACATTTCGATGTATTCACGTTCCTTCTCAGAATCATGCTCGCTGTTACAGATGATGGTCTTGTACCCATTTTTGAAGAGTTGGTGTTCCAATTTATCAATCAATTCTGCATAGAAAACGTTGGAAATATTGGGGAAAATCAAGCCGATTAACTTAGCTGATTTTCCTTGCAAGCTACGAGCTAGGTTGTTGGGTTTATAGCCCAATTCCCGCATGGCTTCATTGACTTTTTGGATGGTTTTCTCAGATAGATAACCTTTTTTATTGATAACCCGAGAAACTGTAGTAGGGCTGACGCCTGCAAGTTTGGCGACATCAGTTAGTTTTGCGACCATAATCTAATTCATAGTAAGTTCCAGTTAGGTTTCCAGATTTGATGAGAATACCATTTTGGTCCGCATGTGGGAAGACACGACCAGAAAATACTTTTTCTCCTTTGTTGATGAAAATTTCAAAGACAGAGTTATCGATGAAAATCGTAGCAGTAGTGGCCTGATTGTCGATTGGGCAAGAACGAGTAGTCCCAAATTCTTGTGCATACTGTTCACCAGCATGGCTACGATCCACTGTCACTTGACCATTTGCAAGGTCAAAGTTGATGGAAAGTCCCTTGCCTTCTTTGTCAGCAAGTAAAACAATCTCGCTCTGACTATTGGCTTCTAAGTTGAGTTCGAGTTCGTAAGTGTTCTTGGTTTGAGCACGGTTTGAGAAGGCTTCTTCAGTAGCACGAAGGTCCTTGATAGCTGCGACTGGGTATTGGTAGAGTTTGCCATCTTTGATAGTGAGTTCCTTGACCAAAGAGAAGGTTCCTTGGTGGTCAAAACGGTCAGATGGATATGAAATATCAGGCAAACCAAGCCAGCTAACAGCTAGAGCACGCCCATCAGGAGCGTTGAAGGCTTGAGTTGCATAGGCTTCGAAACCATAATCCATGTTTTGAAGTTGAGACACATCTACCATTTTGGCATTTTCAGGGTCAAAGGAAGCCCCAATCTTATACATATTTGGAAAGATATTATCGTAGTCTAGAACGTTCTTATCCAATCCTTGTGGGCAGTAGAGGAGGACAGGTTGCTCCCCTACAAAGACCAGATTTGGGCATTCCATCATGTAGGCAGTACGGTCGTTAGCAAAGTCAAGGTTGCCAACTGCTTGCCAGTTTGTATAGTCGTTGTCTACAGCCTTGTAGAGACGGACGAATCCTTTTTTCTCCAAGTCCTGTCCACCGACGATCGCATAGTATTGGCCCTTGAAGTTAAAAATTTGCGGATCACGGAAGTGATCAGTAGAGTCTGCTGGCTGGTCAATCAAGATCTTGTCAATCTTTGTAATCTTACCATCCTTATCCATCAAAGCACCAATCTGGTAAGGGTGACGAATCCAGTTTTCATCACGGACATTTCCCGTATAAAATAGGAACAAGTTATCGCCAAACTGCATGGCAGAACCAGAGTAGGCACCGTGGCTATCTAATGGAGTATCAGGCAAAACTTTGACACCAGTTTCTGTGAAGTGAACCAAGTCTTCGCTTTCCAATTGCACCCAAGATTTCAAACCGTGGGCTGCACCAAAAGGAAAGTTCTGATAAAAGAGGATCCACTTCCCATCAAAGTAAGAAAAGCCATTTGGGTCGTTGAGAAGTCCTGTTTTTGGCTCAACATGGTAATGAGTATGCCATGGAGATTGTGCCATATTTTTCTTTATATGTTGAATTTCTTCTTGCGTCCAATCTTGATAAAGTCTATAACGACGCTCAGTTGTCCATTCCATTTATTTTATTCCTCCAAAAATCTTATCACTTTTAATAGTAACCGTTTTCGGTTAAAAAAGCAAGTCTTTTATGTTAAAAAAGAGAAAAAACTGTCAAACGTTAGTCATAAACTGAAACTAAAAAATCAATCATCTAGCTACAAAAAATTAAAAGAAAGTGAAAGAAAATTCTTTTTAACTCAGATTTTAAACTAATTTTTTAAAGAATTTCTTAATAAACTATCAAAATCTATCAAAATAAAAGACATTGCACCAAGAAACAAATATTTTTTCTGCAAAACGCTTGACATATTTTTAAAACATGATAAAATAATAGTCGTAGGGCGGATAAAATCGCTTTCAAACACTTTACAAAATTTTATATAAGGAGATTTTTGCAAATGAACAATCAGGAAATTGCAAAAAAAGTCATCGATGCCTTGGGCGGACGTGAAAATGTCAACAGTGTTGCCCACTGTGCGACTCGTCTACGTGTCATGGTCAAAGATGAAGGAAAAATCAATAAAGAAGTGATTGAGAACTTGGAAAAAGTTCAAGGTGCTTTCTTTAACTCAGGTCAATACCAAATCATCTTTGGTACAGGTACAGTTAACAAAATGTACGATGAAGTTGTTGCGCTTGGCTTGCCAACATCATCTAAAGATGACATGAAAGCAGAAGCTGCGAAACAAGGAAACTGGTTCCAACGTGCGATCCGTACTTTCGGTGACGTTTTCGTACCAATCATTCCAGTTATCGTAGCGACTGGTCTCTTCATGGGTGTTCGTGGTCTCTTGACTGCTCTCGGAATGACACTTCCACAAGATGTGACAACTTACACTCAAATCTTGACTGACACAGCCTTTATCATCTTGCCAGGATTGGTTGTTTGGTCAACCTTCCGTGTATTCGGTGGTAACCCAGCCGTTGGTATCGTCCTTGGTATGATGCTCGTATCTGGCTCACTTCCAAATGCCTGGGCTGTTGCTTCTGGTGGTGAAGTAACTGCAATGCAGTTCTTCGGATTTATCCCAGTTGTAGGTTTGCAAGGTTCAGTTCTTCCAGCCTTCATCATCGGGGTTGTCGGAGCTAAATTTGAAAAAGCTGTTCGTAAAGTTGTTCCAGACGTTCTTGACCTCTTGGTGACACCATTCGTAACACTTTTGGTTATGTCAATTCTTGGTTTGTTTATTATCGGACCAGTCTTCCACGTTGTTGAAAACTACATTCTCATTGGAACTAAAGCAATTCTTAACTTGCCATTCGGACTAGGTGGTTTCTTGATTGGTGGAGTTCACCAATTAATCGTCGTATCAGGTGTTCACCACATCTTCAACTTGCTTGAAGTTCAATTGCTTGCTGCTGACCATGCTAACCCATTCAACGCTATCATCACAGCTGCCATGACTGCTCAAGGTGCTGCGACAGTAGCCGTTGGTGTGAAAACTAAAAATCCTAAACTTAAAACACTTGCTTTCCCTGCTGCTCTTTCTGCCTTCCTTGGTATTACAGAGCCTGCTATCTTCGGGGTTAACTTGCGTTTCCGTAAACCATTCTTCCTTTCATTGATCGCTGGTGCTATCGGTGGTGGATTGGCATCTATCCTTGGTCTTGCTGGTACTGGTAATGGTATCACTATCATCCCAGGTACAATGCTCTACATTGGTAACGGACAACTTCCACAATACCTTCTTATGGTAGCTGTATCATTTGCTCTTGGTTTTGCTCTTACTTACATGTTTGGTTATGAAGATGAAGCAGAAGTAGCTTCAGAAACTACAACTGAACGTTTGGTTGACGAAGCGGTAACTGGTACTGTTGTTGCTCCTAGCGAAGGTGTCATCCAAACTCCAATCGTTGGTGACGTTGTAGCTCTTGCTGATGTGAACGACCCAGTTTTCTCAAGTGGAGCTATGGGACAAGGAATCGCTGTGAAACCTAGTCAAGATGTTGTCTATGCACCAGCTGATGCTGAAGTGACAATCGTCTTCCCAACAGGGCATGCTTATGGTTTGAAAACAGCAAACGGAGCTGAAATCTTGATTCACGTTGGTATCGACACTGTTTCAATGAACGGTGAAGGATTTGACAAAAAAGTTTCCCAAGGTGACAAGGTGAAAGCGGGCGATGTTCTTGGAACATTTGACTCAAACAAAATCGCTGCAGCTGGACTTGATGATACAACAATGGTTATCGTTACAAATACAGCTGACTACGCTTCAGTAGCTCCAGTCGCAACAGGTTCTGTTGCGAAGGGGGATGCTGTGATCGAAGTGAAAGCTTAATACTCTCTCTCAAAATGAAAACGAACAAATGACATGTTTGTTCGTTTTTGCTTGAATGGTAAGATTTACAGAGGAAAATCTTAAAAATAGAGAAATTTAGACTTTCGAAATATGCTATAATAAAGAAAATAAAAACAAGAGGTTTATCATGACAAAATTATATGGAAGCTTGGAAGCGGGCGGTACAAAGTTTGTCTGTGCTGTCGGTGATGAAAACTTTAACGTTGTAGAAAAAACACAATTTCCAACAACAACTCCAATCGAAACAATCGATAAAACCATTGAGTTCTTCTCAAAATTCGACAACCTTGCTGGTCTTGCAGTTGGTTCATTTGGTCCCATTGATATTGATAAAAACTCAAAAACCTATGGCTTTATCACGACAACTCCAAAACCAAACTGGGCAAATGTGGATTTGCTTGGTGCCCTTCGTCGCGCCCTAAACGTGCCAATGTACTTCACTACAGACGTAAACAGCTCTGCTTATGGTGAAGTGGTTGCCCGTAATAATGCTGGTGGCCGTATCGAAAACTTGGTTTACTATACAATCGGTACAGGTATCGGTGCAGGCGTTATCCAACGTGGCGAGTTTATTGGCGGTGTTGGTCACCCTGAGATGGGTCATTATTATGTGGCTAGACACCCAATGGATATTGAAAAAGAATTCAACGGTGTTTGTCCATTCCACAAAGGCTGTTTGGAAGGCTATGCAGCTGGTCCAAGTTTGGAAGCTCGTACAGGTGTTCGTGGGGAAAATATTGAACTCAACAACCCTGTTTGGGATGTTCAAGCCTACTATATCGCTCAAGCTGCGGTTAATGCGACAGTGACTTTTCGCCCAGACGTGATTGTCTTTGGTGGAGGAGTCATGGCTCAACAACACATGCTGGACCGTGTCCGTGAGAAATTTACAGCTCTTCTCAACGGTTACCTACCAGTACCAGATGTGCGTGATTACATTGTAACGCCAGCAGTCGCAGGAAATGGTTCTGCCACACTTGGGAATTTTGTTCTTGCAAAAGAAGTTTCAAAATAAAGCACAAAATCCGCTTGGGAAACAAAACGGATTTTGTAGTTGAAAACAATATTTTTGAGCCTTTCCTTAAGTGATTACGGACGGTAGCGACTTTCTTCGAAATTCCATACCTAAACTTTGAGCCTAATGTCTCAAAGTTTCCGAACACCTGAAATCTAATGATTTCAGGTGTTTCTATCACGGCGGAAAGGCTAGGTAAGTCCTCGCCTCACTATCGAAAAATAAATATGATTTTCATACCAAAGTATATTTAGTATCAAGCTATAGTCAATCTACGTTCTAAAAATCCGCTTGGGAAGCCAAACGGATTTTTTACATGTCAAAGCATTTGCCAGAAAAAGTCGATAATATAGGTCAAACCGTAGGTATAAACCACGAGGGTAAAGGGCTTGGTCAGAATGATGATGGTCATATAGCGCTTGAAGCTCATCTTGGTCAGGGCAGCCAGCATACAGAGAAAGTCAGCTGGACTAATGGGCCAAATCATCATAAAGATAAAGAAACGGTCAAAACGATTGCCCTTATCCAACCAGCCGATATACTTGTCATAGGTACGCTTGCTGACGACGGACTGGACAAAGGCAGCTCCATAGAGGCGCACTAGATAAAAGATAATGGCACAGCCAATCACAATCCCGATATAGTTGTAGATTGTCCCGATGATGTGACCATAGATAAAGACGCCAGCTACTGAGGTCAAGGCCCCAGGAATGATAGGGACGACCGTCTGTAAAATCTGTAAAAAGATAAAGAGAGGTGGCCCCCAGATACCTGCCTGCTGGATAAAGGCAGAGAGGGTTTCCTTAGACTGTAAAATCCCAGCCTGATAAGCCCAAATACAGAAAATCAAACTCCCAACCCCACCGGCAATCGATGAGATGTTGATAACTTGCTGTAAAAGGGGAGAAACAGCTTTCATTTGTTTAACCTGTGACATGTAAACTCCTCATAGATAGTATAACTCTACTATACCATATTTTGAGGAGAAAGACTAGATGGGATACTTCGTGTGACTTTGACTCAAGTATGGTAAAATGGGAATAAGAAAATGACAGCTTAGAATGAGGAAAATCATGTTAGGATTGAAGTTTAATGGCACTTGGCGCAACTACCAAAAACAGGTCTTGGACAACTTCCAAGAATACCAAGCAGATGGGCATGTTCACTTGGTGGCAGCACCAGGTTCAGGGAAAACAACCATAGGAATCGAGTTGATTGCCCGCTTTGATAAGCCTGCCCTCGTTTTGGTACCGACAGTGATCATCCGGGAACAATGGGTGGATAGGATTCGCCAGGCCTTTTTAGAGGATGAGAACCAGGTCACAAGTCTCGTGTCTCAAAATCTCAAGGACATGAAGCAAATCACCATTGCCACCTACCAAGCCTTTCACAGTGCCATGCAACAGATGCAATCTCAAGAAGATAACGGCGAGGTTGAGGACTTTGTGGGGTTTGACTTGCTTGCAAGCCTAAGAGCTCAGAAAGTTGCGACTCTTTGCTTGGACGAATGCCACCACCTGCGCAATGAATGGTGGAAAAGTCTGGAAGCCTTTCGCAAGCAGTATGGACCGCTGCAAGTCATCTCCCTGACAGCGACACCACCATATGACAGCGAGCCTGAACTCTGGGAACGCTATATCCGAATGTGCGGGGAGATCGATCAAGAAATCACGGTACCTGAACTAGTCAAGGAAGACACTCTTTGCCCTCATCAGGATTTTGTTTATATCTGTTTTCCGACTAAGGAAGAGGACAAGCGCTTGGAAGAGTTTGAAGACACCAAGTGGCAGTATGTTAGCCAACTAGTCGTTGATCCTGACTTCCAAGAGTTGATTCGGAGTTCCAAGGTTCTCAAAGGGGAAATTTCTGCGGATATGCTCCTTGAGGATCCCAAGTATCTCTTAGCGCTCCTCATTTATCTACAGGCTCAAAAACAGGAAATCCCCAAGCATCTACAAGATTTACTAGGTGCTGAAGGTTTGCCTGCTCTTAATTACTACTGGCTCGAAGTTCTCTTGCAAGGCCTTCTCTATCAGACACCTGACTGGTATGAGGATCCGCAGGAGACAAAGAAAAAGATAGAAGCAGAACTGAAATCAAGAGGGTTGATTGAAAAACGTCAGGTTTTCTTGGTCAAATCCAAGGCCAATGACCAAATCCTCAACCAATCTCTAGGAAAACTAGCTGGGATTGCATCTATCTTTGAAACTGAGTATGCCAGTCTAGGAAAGGACTTGAGACAGTTGGTTTTGGCGGACTATATCCGTCAGGATTTTGCCAGCTATCTGGGAGATGACCAAGCACCAATCACGCAATTAGGTGTCCTCCCTTACTTTGAAACTATTCGCAGAAGTGCACAAAAGCAAGGTTTGTCTGTCCCTATAGCAGTCCTTTCAGGTAGTGTCGTAATCATACCGGCTAGTGTCAAGGCAGAACTTCAAGCACTCATTCCAAACACTAGCTTGACCTTCTCTGCCATCGGAAAACTCGATCAAGGTGCTTATCTCCAGGTAGGCTTTCCATCCAGCTTTAAGGGGATGGTCGCAGCTGTGACCGAACTCTTCCAACGTGGTTCTATCCAGGTCTTGGTCGGAACCAAGTCTCTCTTGGGAGAAGGATGGGATGCGCCTTGCGTCAACTCTCTCATCCTCGGGAGTTTTGTCGGAAGCTTTATGCTCAGCAATCAAATGCGGGGCCGTGCCATCCGTATCTGGCCAGGACATCAAGATAAGACTAGCAATATCTGGCACCTAGTAGCCATCAAACCTTACAAAAATCCAGTCTTTTCTAAGGAGAATCAAGAAGAACAAGACCTCAATCCTTATCAGGACCTACAAACCCTTGCCCGCCGTATGGACCATTTCCTTGGCTTGTCCTATAAGGAAGATACCATTGAAACAGGTCTAGATCGCTTAAACTTTCCTGAGTTCCCATTTAAGAAAAAGAAACTCGAAGACTATAACCAGAAGATCATGAAACTATCCAAGGATCGTGCCTCCCTTCGAAAAAAATGGCAGGAATCTCTCATAGTTGCTGACAAGATTGAGATTGTCAATGAAGTAGCAACCGACAGCAAACGAATCCCTCTGCTCGCCCTAGCGGATGCTGAAAAGTGGCTTCGCTACGCTCTGATGGTATTTGCCATTAGTCTCCTGACCTATGTCTTTAGACTAACCTTCTTTACCTTACCATGGCTGACAGCTCTTTGTGTCCTCTTCCTAGCTATTACAGCCTTTCGCTACTATAGCTACAAGAGTCCTTATAAACGCTTGCGCCAGATTGGTGAAGCTATTCGTAAAGCCATGGTGACTGCTGGGCATTTGTCTGATGACCAGTCGCGCGTGCAGGTCGATGAGGACAAGGACAGCTTTAATGTCTTTGCCTATCTAAAAGGTGGCAGTATGCGAGACAAGGAACTTTTTTCCAAGGCCTTAGGAGAATTCTTTGCCCCAGTGGACAATCAACGCTACCTCTTAGTCGCTCAAAAAGCACCAGCAGGTCAGTCCAAGTATTTCGTAGTCCCTAGCCTCTTTGAAAAACGCAAGGAAGATGCCCAGCTCTTCCAAAATGCCGTCGCACCACACATAGGCAACTACCAACTCGTCTACACCCGCAACGAAGCAGGTCGAAAAATCCTGCTCGAAGCCAGACTCAAATCCCTAGCCAACAAAAACGACCGCATCATCACCAAGAAAAAGGTTAAAAGTGCGTTGAAGTAGGGAGAGAGAAGAAGTTATTTCCACTTGGAATGTGATATAATAATAGAAAATTAAGAATTCGATAAATTGGAGAGATAGTCTGAAAGATATTGTTAGTAAAAATAGACAGTTCTGACTAGCAAAAGGAAGTTTTTATGGCAAAGAGAAAAGATTTTTCTGAGCTAATCAGGGTTCAGATTCCAGGAGCTCTGCGTCTCATGCGTATGGGCTATACCTATCTTTCTCGTAATAGTAAAGAAATTGCAGAAAGAGATCCAGGTACCAATATACTCGTATCTGTTTTTAAGGAGAAATTTTTAACATTTAATAACTATTTAACAGATAAAGATTTTGAGGGAGAATTGGTCGATATCAAGCTGGAACTGGATCAAAATGATTTGGGGCGTTCCTTTTTTAAAAGGATACAGGGACAAGAAGGTGCTGTTTATATCGATTGGGAAAATCCTGAAGCCAATACCTTCCATCTGGCGCTTGAAGTCACTTGTCAAAATGGACAAGATGAATTTCGTCCGGATATCGTTATTTTTGTCAATGGTCTGCCTCTTTTTTATATCGAAGTGAAACAGCCCAATGCGATTCGTGATGGCAAAACTGGAATTCAGTCAGAGCAGGACAGAACCAGATACCGTTTTGAAAACCGTAAGTTTCGTCGTTTCAACAATATTACTCAATTGATAGCTTTATCAGATAATTTACCTTATATCAGTGGCCAAGGTCAACAAAAACAGGATTCTTACTATGGTTCAAATGCTTATTCAAAAACTAAATTTAATGCTTTCAAGGAAGAAAGAGAAGTAGATTTTCTGCATTCAATTGTACATTTAAGAGAGGAACAAATTGATTTCGTTCTTGAGGATGTGAAGCGTTTTGCTCTCAAATCTCAACCAGAATTTACAACAAACTTACAGCCCGAAACTCCCTGTAATACTTTTCTATCTTCTTTGTATCAAAAAGAACGCCTGCTTTTCATGATTTCCTAGAAACTAGTAGAAAGTTAGGAGAAATATGGAAAATAACAACCAACGTGCCCTTTGTCAGCAACTCTGGGCGGAAAATAAATACCTTGTTTTGAGCCATTCCAGCAATATTTACAAGGATATTCGTCAGTATCTCAAGCAAGAAGTGGTAGAGGTAAGTCATGTTCAGGAACTGATTGACCGTGCCTGCCAAATTCCTGAGCATAGAGGTCAGGTTTGCAATGCCTTTCAGCATATTTGGGGCTATTTTAAAAAGCAAGCCAGCCTTGATGAGCGCAAAGATTATATGCTCTTGCTGGATCGCTATCGCTTTGGTCAAGCTTCCAAGGAAGACTTGATTGTTAAGACGAGAGAGTTGCTTGAACGTTACCCAAATAGCTATTTGCAACATTCGACTTTACTGAAAGGAGACTCCCATGAGACTTTGGCATGAAGCTTTGATTTCACAACTTCCGCGTCCCCAGCTCTTGGGGCAACATCGAGAGTGCTGCGCTCTGCGTGGGAATGGCTGGGGCAGAAAGCATGCGACGGTGGACTATGTCTTTACCCACTCGCCCTATCGTCTCTACGCCTATCATCGCTTGATCATGGAGGAGATGGCTGACCGTGGCTACAATGTCAGTCCAGAGTGGCTGGACAAAAACTACCGTGGTAAGATTTGTCCTTCTTATGAGGATTTACCTGAGGAGACTTTGACGAGCCCTATTTACAAGGAGCATGATGCTGCCTACTTTGAGGAGTGTCTGGCTAATCTCCGAGAGAAGGGGATTGAGCTATAGTCTTTTCTAATAACAAGCCATAGTCACTTATAAGAATTACTAATAACGTGTTTAGTTAGTCTAACTGAAATATAGTTAAAAAACAAGCTATACAAAGGATTTGAGGCATTTTTCTCAGGTCTTTTTCTTTTGTCTAAAACGGAGATATAGTTTCAAACTATATCAAAGCCTAATTTTTTACAATTATACAGATGATTTCTTTTCTGTTAAGATAGTTTCAACAACAAATTTTGGAGGACACATCATGTCAACTACAATTATCGGTTTCCCTCGTTTGGGTGAATTCCGCGAATTAAAATTTACAACTGAAAAATACTTTAGAAAAGAAATCTCAGAAGAAGAACTGCTTGCAGCAGCTAAAGAATTGCGCGCTAAACACTGGAACATCGTCAAAGAAAAAGGCATCACTGAAATCCCATCAAATGACTTTTCTCACTATGACAATTTCCTAGATGCTGCTTTCCTTTTCAACGTAGTTCCTGCATCAGTACAAAACTTAGAATTATCTGATCTTGAACGTTATTTTGCTTTGGGACGTGGTTACCAAGGAGAAAAAGGGGATGTTCGTGCCCTTCCAATGAAGAAATGGTTCAACACCAACTACCACTATATCGTTCCAAAATTTGAAAAAGACACTCAAGTAAAATTGGCTGGTCACAAGATTTTTGATGAGTTCCAAGAAGCAAAAGAACTTGGTTTAAACACTCGTCCTGTCCTTGTAGGTCCATTCACTTTCCTTCAATTATCAGACTATGAAGAAGGCGTGAAAGCAGAAGACTTCGTAGATAGCTTAGTAGCTGCTTACCAAGACGTTTTTGCAAAATTGTCTGAACTTGGTGCAACTCGTATCCAACTCGACGAAGCTGCTCTTGTCAAAGACTTGACAGAAGAAGAAAAAGCACTCTTCTTGAACATTTACAACAAATTGTTGGCGGACAAAAAAGGTCTTGAAGTTTTGCTTCAAACATACTTCGGTGACGTTCGTGACGTTTACGCTGACCTTATCAAATTGCCAGTAGATGCTATCGCTCTTGACTTCGTTGAAGGTAAGAAAACGCTTGAATTGGTCAAAGGTGGCTTCCCAGCCGACAAAACTCTTTATGCAGGTATTGTCAATGGTAAGAATATCTGGCGCAACAACTACGAAAAGAGCTTGGCGGTTCTTGAGCAAATCCCAGCTGAGAACATCGTCTTGACAAGCTCATGCTCACTTCTTCATGTGCCATTTACAACTGCTAATGAAGAATTTGAACCAGCTATCTTGAACCACTTTGCATTTGCAGTTGAAAAATTGGATGAGATCCGTGATTTGGATGCTATCCGCAACGGTCAAGGTGAACAAGCTCTTGCAGCAAACAAAGAACTCTTTGCGACTGAACGTGTTGGTGAAAATGCGGAACTTCGTGCTCGTATCGCAGGATTGACAGATGCAGACTACACTCGTTTGCCAGCCTTTGCTGAACGTGAAGCTATCCAAGAAGAAGCCTTCAAACTTCCAGCTCTTCCAACAACAACCATCGGTTCATTCCCTCAAACTAAGGAAGTTCGTGCGAAACGTTTGGCCTTCCGTAAGGGTGAATTGTCACAAGAAGAATATGATGCTTTCCTTGCTGAAACCATCGATGAATGGATCAAATGGCAAGAAGATATCGACTTTGATGTCCTTGTTCACGGTGAATTTGAGCGTAATGACATGGTTGAGTACTTCGGTCAAAACTTGTCAGGTTACCTCTTCTCTAAAAATGGTTGGGTACAATCATACGGTATGCGTGGGGTGAAACCACCAATCATCTGGGGTGATGTGACTCGTCTTAACCCTATCACTGTTAAATGGTCTAGCTATGCACAAAGCCGTACAAACAAACCTGTTAAAGGTATGTTGACTGGACCTGTTACCATCCTCAACTGGTCATTCCCACGTGAAGACATTTCTATCAAGGATTCTACTCTTCAAATTGCCCTTGCTATCAAGGATGAAGTGCTTGACCTTGAAGCTGCTGGTGTGAAAATCATCCAAATCGACGAAGCTGCTCTTCGTGAGAAATTGCCACTCCGTCGTAGCGACTGGTACGAAGACTATCTTGACTGGGCAATTCCTGCCTTCCGCTTGGTACACTCAACAGTAGCGCCAGATACTCAAATCCACACTCACATGTGTTACTCAGAATTTACAGATATCATCCCAGCTATCGACAACATGGATGCAGATGTTATTTCCTTTGAAGCTAGCCGTTCAAACCTTGAAATCTTGGACGAACTCAAAGCTAAAAACTTCCAAACAGAAGTGGGACCTGGGGTTTACGATATCCACTCACCTCGTGTGCCTAATGAAGGCGAAATTGACCACACAATCGAAGCCATCCTTGCTAAAGTGCCAAGCAAGAAAGTTTGGATCAACCCAGACTGTGGTTTGAAAACACGTGGTATTCCAGAAACAAAAGAAAGCTTGATTCGCCTTGTTGAAGCAGCTAAAGCTGCGCGTGAGAAATTGTAAGATAAGGATTTCTCAAGAAGCGCTATTTGGTTAATCTACCTGTTCTACTTGGGCTCTAAAAGTCAAGCTAACAAAAAAATCAACTAGAAAAGGATAATGACTATGTCACGTCAAACACCGTCCCTCTCATTTGAAGTTTTCCCTCCAAACCCAGCAGTAGGCAATGACAAAATTATTGCAGCCCTGAAAGATATGCAGGACTTGGCGCCACACTTTATCAGTGTGACCGCCAGCAATAATAAATTTAATATCAAGGAAACAACGGTTCGTTTGGCTGATTTTATCCAAAATGACTTGGAGATTCCAACCATTGCTCACTTGCCAGCTATCTATTTGACTAAGGACAAGGTTGCTGAAACGATTGCTGACTTGGACAAGGTTGGGGTGCAGAAAATCTTGGCTCTTCGTGGGGATATTATTCCAGATGTGGAACCGCAAAAGGATTTTCGCTACGCAACTGACTTGATTGAGTTCATCAGGGAGCAAGCTCCTCACTTTGATATTATTGGAGCTTGCTATCCAGAAGGGCATCCAGATTCGCCAAATCAGATTTCAGATATTCAAAATCTTAAGAAGAAAGTGGATGCAGGCTGCTCAAGCCTTGTAACCCAACTTTTCTTTGACAATGAGCGCTTCTATGATTTCCAAGACAAGTGCATATTGGCTGGGATTGATGTTCCCATTCACGCCGGAATTATGCCAATCCTTAACCGTAACCAAGCTCTTCGTCTCTTGAAGACTTGTGAGAATATCCATCTTCCACGTAAATTTAAAGCCATCTTAGACAAGTATGAGCATGACCCTGAGTCGCTCAGAGCAGCAGGACTTGCCTATGCAGTGGACCAAATAGTGGACTTGGTAACTCAGGATGTTGCCGGTGTGCATCTCTACACTATGAATAGTGCTGAAACAGCCAAATACATCCACCAAGCAACCCATGCCTTGTTTAATCATCAGTCTCTAGGATAATAAAAAGCAAACCATTCTTCTCAGGTGAGGGGAATGGTTCCTTTTTAATGATAAAGACCGCACTTTTTAAGAAAAATATGATAAAATAGACTCTGTACGTACTTGATACAAAGATGAGGGTATTTAGGTTTTTAGGATCTTCTAATTCTCGATTTTTTGATAGCAATTTTTCCTAAACGACTCTTACTGATTTTGGGAAAGAGCGACACGATCGAGTCAAATCGATATTATTTGACGAGAGAGTTAGTAAAGCATTTAGCTAATCGCCTGATAGCGATTAGCGTGAAAGGTTTAGATACTTTAGCATCAAACTTTTCTGATGATTAACGGTAGGAAAGAGCGACACGATCGAGTCAAATCGATATTATTTGACGAGAGAGTTAGTAAAGCATTTAGCTAATCGCCTGATAGCGATTAGCGTGAAAGGTTTAGATACTTTAGTATCAAACCTTTCTAATGATTTGTATCTTGAGTAATTGAACCCGGCCGAAAAGCTGTGTAAAAAAGATAAACTGTCTTATCTTCATCGAAGACTTCGTCAGTTTCCTATTTTTACTTTGCTTTTGAGCCCTTAGTATCTTGATCTTTGTAGGCAAGGCGTATAATTTCATCAATCCAAAGGGGATTAACATGACAAAACAAGTATTTCAAACGACTTTTGCGGGTCGTGAGTTAATTGTAGAGACTGGTCAGGTTGCTAAGCAAGCAAATGGCTCTGTTGTCGTGCGATACGGTGAGTCAACTGTCTTGACTGCTGCCGTTATGTCTAAGAAGATGGCAACTGGGGATTTCTTCCCTCTCCAAGTCAACTACGAAGAAAAAATGTATGCGGCTGGGAAATTTCCTGGTGGCTTTATGAAACGTGAAGGACGTCCTTCAACGGATGCGACTTTGACAGCGCGTTTGATTGACCGTCCAATCCGTCCTATGTTTGCGGAAGGTTTCCGTAACGAAGTGCAAGTCATCAACACAGTACTTTCTTATGATGAAAATGCTTCTGCACCAATGGCTGCTATGTTTGGTTCATCCTTGGCACTTTCCATTTCAGATATTCCATTTGACGGTCCAATCGCTGGTGTCCAAGTGGGTTATGTGGATGGTCAAATCATTATCAACCCTACTCAAGAACAGGCAGAGCAATCTCTCCTTGAATTGACAGTAGCAGGAACTAAACACGCCATCAACATGGTAGAGTCTGGTGCCAAAGAATTGTCAGAAGAAATCATGTTGGAAGCCCTTCTTAAAGGTCACGAAGCTGTTAAAGAATTGATTGCCTTCCAAGAAGAAATCGTTGCGGCAGTTGGTAAAGAAAAAGCAGAAGTGGAATTGCTTCATGTGGATGCTGAATTACAGGCTGAAATCATCGCAGCCTACAACAGTGACCTCCAAAAAGCAGTTCAAGTAGAAGAAAAATTGGCTCGTGAAGCTGCAACTCAAGCAGTTAAAGACCAAGTGACTGCTGTTTACGAAGAAAAATATGCGGACCACGAAGAATTTGATCGTATCATGCGTGATGTGGCTGAAATCTTGGAACAAATGGAACACGCAGAAGTACGCCGTTTGATTACAGAAGACAAGGTTCGCCCAGATGGTCGTAAGGTTGATGAAATTCGTCCTTTGGATGCAGCTGTTGACTTTCTTCCTCGTGTGCACGGTTCAGGTCTCTTCACTCGTGGGCAAACTCAGGCTCTTTCAGTCTTGACCTTGGCGCCAATGGGAGAAACTCAAATCATCGATGGTTTGGATCTAGAGTACAAGAAACGCTTTATGCACCACTATAACTTCCCACAATACTCTGTAGGGGAAACAGGTCGTTACGGTGCACCTGGTCGTCGTGAAATTGGTCACGGTGCTCTTGGTGAGCGTGCCCTTGCTCAAGTCTTGCCAAGCTTGGAAGAATTCCCATATGCTATCCGTTTGGTAGCTGAGGTCTTGGAATCAAACGGTTCTTCCTCTCAGGCTTCTATCTGTGCGGGAACGCTTGCCCTTATGGCTGGTGGTGTGCCAATCAAGGCGCCAGTAGCAGGTATTGCGATGGGTCTCATTTCAGATGGAAACAACTACACAGTCTTGACAGATATCCAAGGTTTGGAAGACCACTTTGGAGATATGGACTTTAAGGTTGCAGGTACGCGTGACGGGATTACAGCCCTTCAAATGGATATCAAGATCCAAGGGATTACTGCAGAAATCTTAACGGAAGCTCTTGCCCAAGCTAAGAAAGCGCGTTTTGAAATTCTTGATGTGATCGAAGCGACTATTCCAGAAGTTCGTCCAGAATTGGCTCCAACAGCTCCGAAAATTGATACCATCAAGATTGATGTTGATAAGATCAAGGTTGTCATCGGTAAAGGTGGAGAAACAATCGATAAGATCATCGCTGAAACAGGCGTTAAGATTGATATCGACGAAGAAGGAAACGTATCTATCTACTCTAGCGACCAAGATGCTATCGACCGCGCCAAAGAAATCATTGCTAGTTTGGTTCGTGAAGCCAAAGTGGATGAAGTTTACCATGCTAAGGTTGTTCGCATTGAGAAATTCGGTGCCTTTGTCAACCTATTTGACAAGACAGATGCCCTTGTTCATATCTCTGAAATGGCTTGGACTCGTACTAATCGTGTTGAAGACTTGGTAGAAATCGGAGATGAAGTCGATGTTAAGGTTATCAAAATTGACGAAAAAGGACGTGTAGATGCTTCTATGAAAGCTCTTCTTCCTCGTCCGCCAAAACCTGAACGTGATGAAAAAGATGAAAAATCAGAGCGTCCTCACCGCCCACGTCATCACAAGGACCACAAACCTAAGAAAGAAACTGCAGAAACACCAAAAGACTCAGAATAAGAAAAGGAGAAATGTATGGGATGGTGGCGCGAAACCATTGATATCGTAAAAGAAAATGATCCAGCGGCCCGCACCACTTTGGAGGTTTTGCTGACTTATCCAGGTGTTAAGGCCTTGGCGGCCCACCGTCTCTCCCATTTTCTCTGGAAGCACGGCTTCAAACTCCTGGCTCGTATGCATAGTCAGTTTTGGCGCTTTTGGACTCAGATTGAGATTCATCCAGGTGCCCAGATTGATTCAGGTGTCTTTATCGACCATGGTTCAGGTCTTGTAATTGGGGAGACGGCTATCGTTGAAAAAGGGGTTCTTCTCTACCACGGGGTAACTCTTGGTGGGACTGGGAAGGATGTTGGCAAACGCCATCCGACCGTTCGTAAAGGAGCTCTCATATCAGCCCACGCCCAAGTTATTGGACCAGTAGAAATCGGTGAAAATGCCAAGATTGGTGCTGCAGCAGTTGTCGTAGCAGATGTTCCTAGTGATGTGACAGTTGTCGGTATTCCTGCCAAGATTGTCCGTGTACATGGTAAGAAAGATGAGCCCGTCATTCACGAAGTCGAAGAAAAAAGAGAGTACTACGTCAATAAACTCGAGCAGGCTAAAGAAGCCAGTCACAGATCGTCTGGTTTGTAGAGGATATCTATATGATTCAAGCAAGAAACAAGTTGAGCCAAGAGGAGTTATCTGAGGCGAAAAAACTAATTAACTATTGCCAAAACTATGACGGTACCTATCGAGATCCCTATCTCTCTAACATGCTTAATTTTGACCCAAACATGCCCGCCTTTTTCCTTTATTATGAAAAAGGCGAACTTGTTGGTTTATTAACTGTCTATGCAGATGACCAAGATGTGGAAGTGACGATACTGGTTCATCCAGATCATCGCCGTCAAGGGGTTGCGCGGGCATTGTTTACTAGATTTGAGAGAGAAACAGCTTCTTTTCCGATTCATTCAGTTACTTTTCGGACAGAGCGTGTTTTTCTAGACCGCCATCCTGATTTTGTCAGCAACTGGGGATTGGTCGAGGATGAAGAGACAGAAACTTGGTTAGGTAAGGATAGAAAACCTTATCCGTTAGCAAATGTTTCCAATCTTGAAGTTTTGTTAGCAGATAGCTCGTATCAGGATCAAATTAGTCAGTTGAAATTTCAGGCATTTTTAGGGGAACATGAATCTAGAGAAGTTGAGGATAGATATGTCGCTGAAGCTCTGAAAGATCCAGAAAGTCGCCTATATGTTTTATTAAAAGACGGTCAGGTTATTGGAACTTGCACGGTAGATTTATCGACTAATACGAATTACTTCTACGGTTTAGCAATATCAGAACTTGAACGTGGGAAAGGCTATGGAAGCTACTTAGCAAAATCCCTTGTCAACCAATTGATTGAGCAAAATGATAAGGAATTTCAGATTGCAGTGGAAGATAGCAATGTAGGTGCCAAGCGTTTGTATGAAAAAATTGGCTTTGTCAAACAGACTCAGGTAGTTTATCTGAATGAGAAAGGAGCAAGGGATTCCGAAGTGTAGAGATATTCGGACTGAAATTCAATTGAAATTTTAGTGATGTAATGAACTAATCTTGGATTTTAGCTTTCCTGATTATGATTTATGATTAAAATCTACGACACCATGTCTCGTGATTTGCGAGAGTTTGTCCCGATTGAGGACGAAAAAGTCAAGATGTATGTTTGTGGGCCAACGGTGTACAACTATATCCATGTGGGGAATGCCCGTTCGACGGTAGCTTTTGATACGATTCGCCGATACTTCGAATACCGTGGCTACGAGGTTGCCTATATTTCCAATTTTACAGATGTGGATGATAAGATTATCAACCGTGCCAAGGAAGAAGGAATCACGCCTCAGGAGGTAGCGGACAAGTACATCGCTGCCTTTCGTGAGGATGTGACGGCCTTGGGCGTTAAACCTGCGACTCGCCATCCGCGTGTAGTGGAGTTTATGGCTGACATTATCCGCTTTGTGGGAGACTTGATTGAAAAAGGCTTTGCCTACGAGAGTCAAGGAGATGTCTATTTTCGTGTGGAAAAATCTCACAACTATGCCAAGTTGGCCAATAAAACCTTGGAAGACTTGGAGCTAGGTGCTTCAGGTCGTACCGATGAAGAAACGGTTCGTAAGGAAAATCCTGTAGACTTTGCCCTATGGAAATCTGCCAAACCGGGAGAGATTTCTTGGGATAGTCCTTGGGGACCTGGTCGACCGGGCTGGCATATCGAGTGTTCGGTTATGTCAACAGAAATTTTGGGCGATACTATTGATATCCACGGTGGTGGAGCTGATCTAGAATTTCCTCACCATACTAACGAAATTGCCCAGTCTGAAGCTAAAACAGGCAAGACCTTTGCCAACTACTGGATGCACAATGGTTTTGTCAATATCGACAATGTCAAGATGTCTAAGTCCTTGGGGAATTTCATCACAGTACATGATGCCCTCAAGACCATTGATGGCCAAGTGCTTCGTTTCTTCTTCGCTACTCAGCATTACCGCAAGCCTATCAACTTCACAGAAAAAGCAGTTCGTGATGCCGAGACAAATCTCAAGTATCTGAAGAACACTTACGAGCAACCATTTACTGGAACTGTGGATGCGGGGGAGTTACAAGACTTTAAAGATAAGTTTGTAGCGGCTATGGATGAAGATTTTAACACTGCAAATGGAATCACAGTTGTCTTTGAAATGGCCAAGTGGATCAACTCAGGAAACTATGATGCAGCTGTCAAGGAAGCTCTTACTGCCATGTTGGAAGTCTTTGGAGTTGTCTTTGTTGAGGAAGTTTTGGATGAAGAGATTGAAGCCTTGATCCAAAAACGCCAAGAGGCGCGTGCCAATCGTGACTTTGCAACAGCGGACCAAATCCGTGACCAATTGGCTACTCAGGGAATTAAGCTCCTTGACACCAAGGATGGAGTGAGGTGGACTCGTGATTGATGTCAATCTCATTAACGGGATTGCGTTAGCTTTTGAGGGTGACGCCGTTTACTCCATGTATATTCGCCGCCATCTCATCCTTAAAGGCATGACCAAACCCAATAAACTCCATCAAGAAGCGACCAAGTATGTCTCAGCCAAGGCTCAGGCCCGCCTGATTGCCCTTATGTTGGAGGAGCAAGTCCTGACGGAAAAAGAAGAAGAAATCTACAAACGTGGTCGCAACACCAATAGCCACACAAAGGCTAAAAATGCTGATGTGGTGACCTACCGTATGTCCACTGGTTTTGAAGCCGTCATGGGCTATCTTCATATGACAGAAAATCTAGAACGTCTTGAGAGCTTGATTTCGTGGTGTATCCAAAAAGTGGAGGGCTAGGACATGATGGCAAAAGAACTACAAGACTGGTTTCCTGAGGCTCAGATTTCAGACCAACCAGTAGAGAAAGAGGGCTATCTCACACTCCCTTTGGCTTCTCGGCAGTGGATTTTGCTGGAGGAAGCTGGGCTCAGTGAGCGTGAAAAACAACTGGTAGCTCTCTTAACCCAGCAGGAGCAGGCTCGTTCGCTCAATCCTTGGTATTCTTTTCTGATTGAGGGCAAGGGACAGGCACCGCAAAACTTTAAAAAGTTGCAACTTGTCTATTGTCACCTATCCTATTTTCAACAGGAAAATCTATCCTCTTGGCTAGACATGATGCGGACTCTTTTTCCGAATTGTCAAACAGTGATTCAGGTTGGTGCTCAGGATTATGTTTTCGTACTTCAACAAGATAAATACACATCCGTTCGCTCTATCTTGATGGATACCTTGGAAGCCGTAGAATATGATTTTGGAGTACGTTTATCCATCATGTTAGGCCAGGTTTGGTCTCAGACAGGTCATCAAGCCCTATCCGACTTAATCAAAGCGGAGCGGGATTTATTTAAGACTTGGTGGCGTCAGGGTCACCAAGGTGTTCATACATTTTCTCAACTTTATCTGTGGAGTATGGGAGAAAGACTAGTGGACTTGAAGGTAACCAAGGAATGCCTGCACCAGACAATCTTGGATCAAGATCAGATTCAGGAAATCATTCTCTCTCTTTGGGAAAATAGTGCTGTTCTTACTAAAACAGCCCAGCAACTCTATCTGCACCGCAATTCTCTCCAATACAAGATTGATAAATGGGAAGAGTTGACAGGGCTTCAGTTGAAGGAATTGACGGATCTGACCCTGTGTTATCAATTGATTTTACCAGATATTCTCTAAAGTTTTGTGCAAGTTGCACAGAACTTTTTTATTTTTTTGGTCACCTTGCCATAGAAATGTAAAGCGTTTTCATTTATAATAAAACTATCAAAAGACAAAAGGAGTTCACCTCATGGTAGAATTGAATCTTAAAAATATTTACAAAAAATATCCAAACAGCGAACACTACTCAGTTGAAGACTTCAACTTGGATATCAAAGACAAAGAATTTATCGTTTTCGTAGGTCCTTCAGGATGTGGTAAATCAACAACTCTTCGTATGATCGCTGGTCTTGAAGATATTACAGAAGGTACTGCATCTATCGATGGCGTGGTTGTCAACGACGTAGCTCCAAAAGACCGTGACATCGCCATGGTATTCCAAAACTACGCTCTTTACCCACACATGACTGTTTATGACAACATGGCTTTCGGTTTGAAATTGCGTAAATACAGCAAAGAAGACATCGACAAACGTGTACAAGAAGCAGCAGAAATTCTTGGTTTGAAAGAATTCTTGGATCGTAAACCAGCTGACCTTTCAGGTGGTCAACGTCAACGTGTTGCCATGGGTCGTGCAATCGTCCGTGATGCCAAAGTATTCTTGATGGACGAACCTTTGTCAAACTTGGATGCAAAACTTCGTGTATCAATGCGTGCTGAAATTGCGAAAATCCACCGCCGTATCGGAGCTACAACTATCTACGTAACGCACGACCAAACAGAAGCGATGACACTTGCAGACCGTATCGTTATCATGTCAGCAACTAAGAACCCTGCTGGTACAGGTACTATCGGACGTGTAGAACAAATCGGTACTCCTCAAGAAGTTTACAAAAACCCAGTGAACAAATTCGTAGCAGGATTCATCGGAAGCCCGGCTATGAACTTTATCAACGTGAAATTGGTTGGTAGCGAAATTGTATCTGACGGTTTCCGCTTGAAAGTTCCAGAAGGAGCATTGAAAGTTCTTCGTGAAAAAGGTTACGAAGGTAAAGAATTGATCTTCGGTATCCGTCCAGAAGATGTGAATGCAGAACCTGCTTTCCTTGAAACATTCCCAGAATCAGTTGTCAAAGCTACTATCTCTGTATCAGAATTACTTGGTTCAGAATCTCACCTTTACTGCCAAGTTGGTAAAGATGAATTTGTTGCCAAAGTTGATGCTCGTGACTACTTGCAAACAGGTGCAACAGTTGAACTTGGATTTGACTTGAACAAAGCACACTTCTTTGATGTAGAAACTGAAAAAACAGTTTACTAAGATAAATAAAACTCAAAACACTGCTAGAAATCTGGCAGTGTTTTTTGAGATGGCGTAGAAAAACTCTCCAATGAACTGGAGAGTGGCTGTTTATACTCAATGAAAATCAAAGAGCAAACTAGGAAGCTAGACGCAGGCTGTACTTGAGTACGGCAAGGTGAAGCTGACGTGGTTTGAATTTGATTTTCGAAGAGTATTATTCTGCAGCTTGTTGCCAACGTTTGGCTAGCATATGAGAAAGGCTAGAAATGGCTAGGTTAAAGCTGAAGTAGATGAGGGCAATCAGGATATACAGACTGAAGACCTGCTCTGGTTCGAAATAACGGCCCATGAGAATTTGGCTAGCTCCAAAGAGTTCTTGTAGGGCGATAACAGAGTAGAGGAGGCTGGTATCCTTAATCACGGTCACAAACTGAGAAATGATGGCTGGCAGCATTTTACGAATGGCTTGTGGGAGAATGATGTGGTAGAGGATTTGGGCTGAGGTAAATCCTTGCGACATTCCTGCTGGTAAGGAATCCCCTTTGTGTTAGATTTTATTACACGATTCTACACCAAAAGATTTTTCTTGTCAAATCATATCAGAAAAAGTTAGTAAAATTTTTGTAGAAAGCAATCCGGATAGAGAAAAAGCCTAAATCATGTTATAATGAAGCAATAGAATTCTTAGAAAGAGTGGATGTCTTTTTGATAACACCTACTTATGAATGGCAGTTTGCCCCACAGGTTGAAGATGCGGATTTTACAAAGATAGCCAAGAAGGCTGGACTGGGTCCTGAGGTGGCTCGGTTATTGTTTGAGAGAGGGATTCAGGACCAAGAAAGTCTGAATAAGTTTTTAGAGCCTTCCTTAGAGGACTTGCACGATCCTTATCTGCTCCATGATATGGACAAGGCAGTGGAACGAATTCGTCAGGCCATTGAAGAAGGGGAAAATATTCTCATCTATGGAGATTATGATGCGGATGGTATGACTTCGGCTTCGATTGTGAAGGAAAGTTTGGAACAACTTGGCGCCGAGTGCCGTGTTTATCTGCCAAATCGTTTTACCGATGGCTATGGCCCTAATGCCAGTGTCTATAAATACTTTATCGAGCAAGAAGGAATTTCCTTGATTGTGACAGTCGACAATGGGGTTGCAGGTCACGAAGCTATTGAACTGGCCCAGTCTATGGGGGTAGATGTCATTGTGACTGACCACCATTCCATGCCTGAAACCTTACCAGATGCCTATGCTATTGTCCATCCTGAGCATCCAGATGCGGACTATCCTTTCAAATACTTGGCTGGTTGTGGAGTGGCTTTCAAGCTGGCTTGTGCCCTTTTAGAAGAAGTACAAGTGGAATTGCTTGATTTGGTTGCTATCGGTACCATTGCTGATATGGTTAGTTTGACAGATGAGAACCGTATCTTGGTTCAGTATGGTCTGGAAATGCTGGGACATACTCAGCGCATTGGTTTACAAGAAATGCTGGACATGGCTGGTATTGCTGCGAATGAAGTGACAGAAGAAACGGTTGGATTCCAGATTGCTCCTCGTTTGAATGCCTTGGGCCGTTTGGATGATCCCAATCCTGCTATTGATTTGCTGACTGGATTTGATGATGAGGAAGCGCACGAGATCGCCCTTATGATTCATCAGAAAAACGAAGAGCGCAAGGAAATCGTCCAGTCTATCTATGAAGAAGCTAAGACCATGGTGGACCCCGAGAAGAAGGTCCAAGTCTTGGCCAAGGAAGGCTGGAATCCTGGGGTTCTGGGTATCGTGGCTGGTCGTTTGTTGGAAGAACTAGGGCAGACAGTCATCGTTCTCAATATAGAGGAAGGTCGTGCCAAGGGTAGTGCTCGTAGTGTGGAAGCGGTCGATATTTTTGAAGCCTTGGATCCTCATCGCGACCTCTTTATCGCATTTGGCGGTCATGCTGGCGCAGCAGGAATGACGATGGAAGTTGAGAAACTCTCAGATTTATCTCATGTCTTGGAAGATTATGTCCGTGAAAAAGGTGCAGATGCTACTGGCAAGAATAAGTTAAATCTAGATGAAGAGTTGGATTTGGAGACTTTGAGTCTTGAAACAGTCAAGAACTTTGAACGTTTGGCACCTTTTGGCATGGACAATCAGAAACCTGTCTTTTATATCAAGGATTTTCAAGTCGAAAGTGCCCGTACTATGGGGGCGGGCAATGCCCATCTCAAGTTGAAAATATCCAAAGGTGAGGCGAGTTTTGAAGTGGTAGCCTTTGGCCAAGGCAGATGGGCGACAGAGTTTTCTCAAACCAAGAATCTAGAGCTGGCAGTCAAATTGTCTGTCAACCAATGGAATGGTCAAACTGCCCTCCAATTGATGATGGTGGATGCGCGTGTGGAGGGTGTTCAACTCTTTAACATCCGTGGGAAAAATGCAGTCTTACCAGAAGGAGTTCCAGTCTTGGATTTTGCTGGAGGAGTGCCTGATTTAGCGACTAGTGACGCGGTTGTCGTGAAAACCATACCTGAGGATATTACTCTGTTGAAGACCATTTTTCAGGAACAGAATTTCTCTGCTGTCTATTTCAAAAATGATATTGACAAGGCCTACTATCTGACAGGCTATGGGACTAGAGAGCAGTTTGCCAAATTGTACAAGACCATCTACCAGTTTCCAGAGTTTGATATTCGCTACAAGCTGAAAGATTTGGCAGCTTATCTTAATATTCAGCAAATCTTGCTGGTCAAAATGATTCAAATATTTGAAGAACTAGGCTTTGTGAGCATCAAAGATGGGGTCATGACCGTCAATAAAGAGGCACCAAAGCGGGAAATCGGAGAAAGTCAGATTTACCAAAATCTTAAACAAACCGTCAAAGACCAAGAAATGATGGCGCTGGGTACCGTGCAAGAAATTTATGACTTTTTAATGGAAAAAGAATAGCAGATAGGAAAGAGTTGGGTAACCAGCTCTTTTTTGAAAACAAATCTTCATTTTGAAAATCATCAAAAAAATGGTATAATGGTAGGAAAAGATTCGGCTAAAAGTTATAGTGCTTTTAGAATAAGAGGGCAGCAACCCTATAATCAAGATAAATTAAGCTTTCGGAGGAAAAATGAGTAATATCAGTTTAACAACACTTGGTGGTGTGCGTGAAAATGGGAAAAATATGTATATCGCTGAAATCGATGGGTCTATTTTCGTTTTGGATGCAGGTCTAAAATACCCTGAAAATGAACAACTAGGGGTGGATGTGGTCATTCCCAATATGGACTACCTTTTTGAAAATAGCGACCGTATCGCAGGGGTATTCTTGACTCACGGGCATGCGGATGCCATTGGTGCTCTGCCTTATCTCTTGGCTGAAGCCAAGGTACCTGTATTTGGCTCTGAGTTAACCATTGAGTTGGCAAAACTTTTTGTCAAAGGAAATGACACAGTTAAGAAATTCAATGATTTCCATGTTATTGATGAGAATACGGAGATTGATTTTGGAGGGACTGTGGTGTCCTTCTTCCGTACGACCCACTCTATCCCAGAAAGTCTGGGTGTTGTCTTGAAGACAGCTGAAGGTAGTATCGTTTATACAGGTGACTTCAAATTTGACCAGACAGCTAGTGAATCCTATGCGACAGACTTCGCTCGCTTGGCAGAAATCGGTCGTGATGGAGTTCTAGCCCTTCTTAGCGATTCAGCCAACGCAGACAGTAATATCCAAGTGGCTAGCGAAAGTGAAGTTGGGGATGAAATTACCCAAACTATAGCGGACTGGGAGGGCCGTATCATTGTTGCAGCAGTAGCCAGCAACCTCTCTCGTATTCAGCAGGTGTTTGACGCTGCGGATGTAACAGGTCGTCGTGTGGTCTTGACAGGATTTGATATTGAAAATATCGTCCGCACTGCTATTCGTCTCAAGAAATTATCTCTAGCTAACGAGAGTCTTTTGATTAAGCCAAAAGATATGTCTCGCTTTGAAGACCATGAGTTGATTATCCTTGAGACAGGTCGTATGGGTGAGCCCATCAACGGTCTGCGTAAGATGTCGATTGGTCGCCACCGTTATGTGGAAATCAAGGACGGTGACCTAGTTTATATCGTAACGACTCCGTCTATCGCCAAAGAAGCAGTCATGGCGCGTGTGGAAAACATGATTTACCAAGCTGGTGGGGTTGTCAAACTGATCAATCAAAGCTTGAGAGTGTCAGGTCACGGGAATGCGCGTGATTTGCAGTTGATGATCAATCTCTTGCAACCCAAGTATCTCTTTCCAATTCAAGGTGAATACCGTGAATTGGATGCCCATGCTAAGGCTGCTATGGCAGTTGGGATGTTGCCGGAACGCATTTTTATTCCTAAAAAGGGAACTAGCATGGCTTATGAGCATGGGGACTTTATCCCAGCTGGTGCAGTTTCGGCAGGCGATGTCTTGATTGACGGAAATGCCATTGGTGATATTGGGAATGTGGTCCTTCGTGACCGTAAGGTCTTGTCAGAGGACGGTATTTTCATCGTAGCAATTACCGTTAACCGTCGTGAGAAGAAAATTGTGGCCAAGGCTCGTGTTCACACGCGTGGATTTGTTTATCTCAAGAAGAGTCGCGATATTCTCCGTGAAAGTTCAGAATTGATCAACCAAACGGTAGAAGACTATCTTCAAGGAGATGACTTTGATTGGGCGGATCTTAAAGGGAAGGTTCGTGATAATCTGACCAAGTACCTTTTTGATCAAACCAAGCGTCGACCAGCTATTTTACCAGTAGTCATGGAAGCGAAATAAATGTTGAAATAAGTAGAGAGAAAGCCGAGTTTTGGCTTTTTCTTATAGAAACATAGAGGAAAAAATTATGGCAGTAATGAAAATCGAGTATTACTCACAAGTCTTGGATATGGAGTGGGGGGTTAATGTCCTCTATCCTGATGCTAATCGAGTGGAAGAACCAGATTGCACAGATATTCCCGTCTTGTACCTCTTGCACGGGATGTCTGGCAATCATAATAGTTGGCTCAAGCGGACCAATGTAGAACGCTTGCTTCGGGGGACTAATCTTATCGTCGTCATGCCCAATACCAGCAATGGTTGGTACACCGATACCCAATATGGTTTTGACTATTACACAGCTCTAGCAGAGGAATTACCACAGGTTCTGAAACGCTTCTTCCCTAACATGACCAGTAAGCGTGAAAAGACCTTTATCGCTGGCCTCTCTATGGGAGGCTACGGCTGCTTTAAACTGGCTCTTGCTACAAATCGTTTTTCTCATGCAGCTAGTTTTTCAGGTGCCCTCAGCTTTCAAGATTTTTCTCCTGAGCGTCAAGATTTGGGAACTCCAGCTTACTGGAGAGGTATTTTTGGAGAGATTAAAGACTGGACAACTAGTCCTTATTCTCTAGAAAGTCTGGCTAAAAAATCGGACAAAAAGACTAAGCTGTGGGCTTGGTGTGGCGAGCAGGATTTCTTGTACGCAGCCAATAATCTAGCAGTGAAAAACCTCAAAAAACTGGGCTTTG
Source organism: Streptococcus sp. 116-D4 (assembly GCF_009731465.1). Lineage (NCBI taxonomy): Bacteria > Bacillati > Bacillota > Bacilli > Lactobacillales > Streptococcaceae > Streptococcus > Streptococcus sp. 116-D4. Next base: position 1,480,041 of record NZ_AP021887.1, on the reverse strand, counting down.
ATGTGACCTATAGCCATAGCGCTGGAACTCACGAGTGGTATTATTGGGAAAAACAATTGGAACGGTTCTTAGCAACCCTACCAATTGATTTCAAATTAGAAGAGAGATTGATTTAGTTTGAACTTTGGCGCAGGGTAGTAGAACTAAAATAAAATATGTTTTCACTAGACTTTTCAAACGAAAGTAGTAGAATAGTAATAAAATACTGGAGAAAATAGGAAATGTACCGTTATCAAATTGGCATTCCCACGTTAGAATATGATCAGTTTGTCAAAGAACATGAATTAGCCAATGTATTACAAAGTAGTGCTTGGGAAGCAGTTAAGTCTGATTGGCAACATGAGAAGTTTGGTGTCTACAGGGGAGAAAAGTTACTGGCGACAGCTAGTATTTTGATTAGAACTCTTCCGCTAGGCTATAAAATGTTTTACATTCCAAGAGGACCTATATTGGATTACAGAGATACAGAACTCTTGAGTTTTGTCGTTCAGTCTATTAAGTCTTATGCTCGCAGTAAGAGAGCGGTTTTTGTGACTTTCGATCCAAGCGTTTGTCTATCTCAAAGTTTAATCAATCAGGAAAAAACAGAATTTCCTGAAAATCTGGCTATTATTGATAGTTTGCACCAAATGGGGGCAAGGTGGTCAGGAAAAACGGAGGAAATGGGAGACACCATTCAACCTCGTATTCAGGCAAAAATATACAAGGAAAATTTTGAAGAAGATAAACTTTCTAAATCAACGAGGCAAGCTATCCGAACAGCACGAAACAAAGGGCTTGAGACTCAATATGGTGGACTGGAACTATTAAATTCATTTTCGGAGCTGATGAAAAAAACTGAGAAGCGAAAAGAGATCCATTTAAGAAACGAAGCCTATTATAAAAAATTATTAGATAACTTCAAAGAAGATTCCTATATCACGCTAACGAGTTTGGATGTTTCTAAGCGTTTGAGAGAGTTAGAAGAACAGTTAGAAAAAAATAGAGTAGTTGCAGAAAAATTTAATGATGCAACCAAACCTTCAAAAGTTCAGGAAAATATAAAAGAAAAAGAACGTTTAGAAGAGGAAATAGATTTCTTGCAGGGATATATGAATATGGGAAAATCAAACATTCCTTTAGCGGCTACTTTGAGTTTGGAATTTGGTAATACCTCTGTCAATCTATATGCTGGTATGGATGATGATTTTAAACGTTACAATGCACCAATTTTAACTTGGTATGAAACGGCTCGCTATGCATTTGAGCGAGGTATGGTGTGGCAAAATTTAGGTGGTGTTGAAAACTCTCTCAATGGTGGACTTTATCATTTTAAGGAAAAATTTAATCCAACAATTGAAGAATACTTGGGTGAATTTACACTGCCTACCCATTTTCTCTATCCTCTGTTAAGACTTGCTCTTGATTTCCGTAAAACATTAAGAAAAAAACATAGAAAGTAAGTATATGGCACTAATTACACTCACAAAAGAAGAGTTTCAGGCTTATTCTGATCAGGTTTCTTCTCGTTCCTTTATGCAATCTGTCCAGATGGGGGACTTGTTAGAAAAAAGAGGGGCTCGAATTGTTTATCTTGCTTTGAAACAAGAAGGAGAAATTCAAGTTGCAGCCCTGGTTTATAGCTTGCCCATGCTGGGTGGTCTGCATATGGAGCTCAATTCGGGGCCGATTTATACCCAACAAGATGCTCTTCCAGTTTTTTATGCGGAGTTAAAAGAATATGCCAAGCAAAATGGTGTATTAGAGTTGCTTGTAAAACCTTATGAAACTTATCAAACTTTTGATAGCCAAGGTAATCCAATAGATGCTGAGAAAAAAACTATTATTCAAGATTTGACTGATTTAGGTTTTCAATTTGATGGTTTGATGACAGGGTATCCAGGTGGAGAACCAGATTGGTTATATTATAAGGATTTGACTGAATTAACTGAAAAGAATTTGCTTAAAAGTTTTAGTAAAAAAGGAAAACCTTTGGTGAAAAAGGCTGAAACCTTTGGTATTCGTTTGAAAAAGTTAAAACGTGAAGAGCTATCGATTTTTAAGAATATAACAAAAGAAACCTCTGAACGTAGAGAATATAGTGATAAAAGTTTAGAATACTATGAGTATTTTTATGATGCTTTTGGAGAACAAGCTGAGTTTCTCGTAGCAACCTTGAATTTTTCGGACTATATGAGTAAATTACAAGGTGAGCAAAGTAAACTAGAAGAAATAGTGGACAAGTTACGACTTGATTTGAGTAAAAATCCTCATTCTGAGAAAAAACAAAATCAACTGAGAGAATATTCTAGTCAATTTGAAACGTTTGAAGTTCGAAAAGCAGAAGCGAGAGACTTGATTGAAAAATATGGAGAAGAAGATATAGTTTTAGCCGGGAGTTTATTTGTCTATATGCCTCAGGAAACGACTTACCTCTTTAGTGGTTCCTACACTGAGTTTAATAAATTCTATGCCCCTGCACTGCTTCAAAAATATATTATGTTGGAAAGCATAAAACGTGGAATACCTAAATACAACTTCCTAGGTATTCAAGGGATTTTTGATGGAAGTGATGGTGTTTTGCGTTTTAAACAAAATTTTAATGGCTATATTGTACGCAAAGCAGGTACTTTCCGTTATCATCCATCGCCTTTAAAATACAAAGCTATCCAGTTATTCAAAAAAATATTAGGACGTTAAGATGAAAAAGTCAGTGTTTAGCTTTCTTTCAGCTTGTTTTAGTAAAATAGTCTTTATTTGCTAGAAAGGTGGAGAGACATGCGCTGGATTTTTCGTTTGATAGGGGCTTTCTTTTCTTTTGTGTGGCGTTTGTTTTGGCGCCTGGTTTGGATAGTTGTACTTTTATGTGCTCTTGCTTTTGGACTTCTCTGGTATCTAAACGGGGATTTGCAAGGAGCGCTAAAGCAAGCAGAGTGGTCAGTCAAGATTGGTCAACAAAGTATCGACCAATGGGAAAAAACAGGGCAACTGCCTAAGTTGAACCAGACAGATAGTCACCAACACTCTGAAGGAAGGTGGCCGCAGGCTTCTGCTCGTATTTACCTGGATCCCCAGATGGATTCACGTTTTCAAGAGGCCTATTTAGAAGCGATTCAGAATTGGAATCAAACGGGTGCTTTTAACTTTGAAATCGTGACTGAGTCCAGCAGGGCAGATATCATGGCTACGGAGATGAATGATGGAGGCACTCCTGTGGCAGGAGAGGCGGAAAGTCAGACCAATCTCTTAACGGGGCAATTCTTGTCTGTAACAGTTCGCTTGAATCATTATTATTTATCCAATCCAAACTATGGTTATACCTATGATCGCATCCTGCATACGGCAGAGCATGAGTTAGGACATGCCATTGGTTTGGAGCATACGAATGAAGTGTCAGTCATGCAGCCAGCAGGTTCTTATTATGGTATTCAGGCAGAGGATGTTGCAAATCTCCGAAAAATATATGAGACTAGTGAGTAGGGAACAATCTTTCCCTACTTTTTTGCTATAATGGAACTATGAATAACTTGATTAAATCAAAACTAGAGCTCTTGCCGACCAGCCCTGGTTGCTACATTCACAAGGATAAAAACGGCACCATTATCTATGTAGGAAAGGCCAAAAATCTGCGCAACCGTGTGAGGTCTTATTTCCGTGGGAGTCATGATACCAAGACAGAGGCCTTAGTGTCTGAAATTGTGGATTTTGAATTTATTGTTACGGAGTCTAATATTGAGGCACTTCTCCTAGAGATCAACTTGATCAAGGAAAACAAGCCCAAGTACAATATCATGCTCAAGGATGATAAGTCTTATCCTTTCATCAAAATCACCAATGAACGCTATCCTCGTTTGATTATCACCCGTCAGGTCAAAAAAGACGGAGGTCTCTACTTTGGACCCTATCCAGATGTGGGGGCAGCCAATGAAATCAAGCGACTGCTGGATCGGATTTTCCCTTTTCGTAAGTGCACCAATCCGCCCTCTAAGGTCTGTTTTTACTACCATATCGGTCAATGTATGGCCCATACCATCTGTAAGAAGGATGAGGCCTACTTCAAGTCTATGGCTCAGGAGGTTTCTGATTTTCTGAAAGGGCAAGATGACAAAATCATTGATGACCTAAAGGGCAAAATGGCAGCGGCAGCTCAGACGATGGAATTTGAACGTGCGGCGGAATACCGTGATCTGATTCAGGCCATTGGAACGCTTCGAACCAAGCAACGGGTTATGGCTAAGGATCTCCAAAATCGGGATGTCTTTGGCTACTATGTGGACAAGGGCTGGATGTGCGTCCAGGTCTTCTTTGTCCGTCAGGGCAAGCTCATTGAACGCGATGTCAATCTCTTTCCTTACTACAATGATCCAGATGAGGATTTCTTGACCTATGTGGGACAGTTTTATCAAGAAAAATCTCATCTAGTTCCCAATGAAATTTTGATTCCTCAGGATATTGATGAAGAAGCCGTTAAGGCCTTGGTGGATACCAAAATTCTCAAACCCAAACGCGGTGAGAAGAAACAACTGGTCAATTTAGCTATAAAGAATGCTCGAGTCAGCCTAGAGCAGAAATTCAACCTGCTAGAGAAATCTGTCGAGAAGACCCAAGGAGCTATTGAAAATCTAGGACGACTTCTACAAATTCCGACTCCAGTTCGCATCGAGTCCTTCGATAACTCTAATATCATGGGGACCAGTCCTGTTTCTGCCATGGTAGTTTTTGTCAATGGGAAACCTAGTAAGAAGGATTACCGTAAGTATAAAATCAAGACCGTAGTCGGGCCAGACGACTATGCTAGTATGCGAGAGGTCATTCGCAGACGCTATGGTCGAGTACAGCGTGAGGGTTTGACTCCTCCAGATTTGATTGTGATTGATGGGGGACAAGGTCAAGTCAATATTGCCAAGCAAGTCATCCAAGAGGAGCTGGGCTTGGATATTCCCATTGCAGGTTTGCAAAAGAATGATAAGCACCAAACCCATGAATTGCTTTTTGGAGATCCGCTTGAGGTGGTGGAGTTGTCTCGCAATTCTCAGGAATTTTTCCTCCTCCAACGCATTCAGGATGAGGTGCACCGCTTTGCCATTACTTTCCACCGCCAACTGCGCTCCAAAAATTCTTTTTCATCACAACTGGATGGAATTGACGGTCTGGGACCTAAACGCAAGCAGAATCTCATGAAGCATTTCAAGTCTCTAACCAAAATCAAGGAAGCCAGTGTGGATGAGATTGTCGAAGTTGGAGTGCCTAGAGCAGTAGCAGAAGCTGTGCAAAGAAAGTTGAACCCGCAGGAAGAAGAGGAATTAGCTCAAGTGGCGGAACCATTTATGATAGAATGGAATGATCGTGATGAAAATAAGCAATGAAATATTAGGAACAATCTATATCGTCTCTTATCTATGTCTTCTTTATGGTCTCTGGTTGTGGAATGGTCTAGCGTTTCTTCTTTTGATATTTATTTTCTGGGGTATTCCCTTGTTGATAATAATCCTTCCCTTATTAGGTATATGGATATTTACAAACTTGAAATCCCTGGTTTTGATTGGTTATGTGGCAAGTTTATTGAACAGCTATTGTCTTTACTTGGTTCTAAGAAATTTTCATATAGAGAGAATTACTGATACAGCAGGACAAAAAACTCCATTATCACCGTGGTTATCTGTTGCAATTATTGTGTTTGCTTGTTTGTTTTTATCTGTAGCTACATTGGGATTTTATAAAAACTTTATTTTACCTTTCTTTAAAAAGAATGAATAACTACTAATTATGCTCTTTATATTAATTTGTAACATATGAGAATGGATACGTTTAGATTAACGTTAGTAACATAGAGCTATTTGAAAGATTAAAAAGAAGAAAGTTGGTTCGGCATGATTCTACGAAAAATCTCTGCAAGCTCTTTCAAAATATGGTAGAATGGAAGCAGTAGAATTAGAAAAGGAAATCGATTATGAAATTTCTTGAATTAAACAAAAAACGTCATGCGACTAAGCATTTTACTGATAAGCCAGTTGATCCAAAAGATGTGCGTACGGCTATCGAAATTGCAACCTTGGCACCAAGTGCCCACAACAGCCAGCCTTGGAAATTTGTGGTGGTACGTGAGAAAAATGCCGAACTAGCAAAATTGGCTTACGGTTCAAACTATGAACAGGTATCATCAGCGCCTGTAACCATTGCCTTGTTTACAGACACAGATTTGGCTAAACGTGCTCGTAAGATTGCCCGAGTTGGTGGTGCTAATAACTTTTCTGAAGAGCAACTTCAATATTTTATGAAGAATTTACCTGCGGAATTTGCCCGTTACAATGAACAACAAGTCAGCGACTACTTAGCCCTCAATGCAGGTTTGGTTGCTATGAACTTGGTTCTGGCTCTTACAGACCAAGGAATCGGATCAAATTTGATCCTTGGATTTGACAAATCAAAAGTCAATGAGGTTTTGGAAATTGAAGACCGTTTCCGCCCAGAACTCTTGATTACAGTGGGTTATACAGACGAGAAATTGGAACCAAGCTACCGCTTGCCAGTAGATGAAATCATCGAGAAAAGATAGAAAGAAGATAATATGACAGCAATTGATTTTACAGCAGAAGTAGAAAAACGCAAAGAAGACCTCTTGGCTGACTTGTTTAGCCTTTTGGAAATCAACTCTGAACGTGATGACAGCAAGGTTGATGCCCAGCATCCATTTGGACCTGGGCCGGTAAAAGCCTTGGAGAAATTCCTTGAAATCGCAGACCGCGATGGATATCCAACTAAGAATGTTGATAACTACGCAGGACATTTTGAGTTTGGTGATGGAGAAGAAGTTCTCGGAATCTTTGCCCACATGGACGTAGTGCCTGCTGGTAGCGGTTGGGACACAGACCCTTACACACCAACTATCAAAGATGGTCGCCTTTATGCGCGTGGGGCTTCTGACGATAAGGGTCCTACAACAGCTTGTTACTATGGTTTGAAAATCATCAAAGAATTGGGTCTTCCAACTTCTAAGAAAGTTCGTTTCATCGTCGGAACTGATGAAGAATCAGGCTGGGCAGACATGGACTACTACTTTGAGCATGTAGGTCTTGCCAAACCAGATTTCGGTTTCTCTCCTGATGCTGAGTTCCCTATCATCAATGGTGAAAAAGGAAATATCACGGAATACCTCCACTTTGCAGGAGAAAATACAGGTGCAGCCCGTCTTCACAGCTTTACAGGTGGTTTGCGTGAAAATATGGTACCTGAATCAGCAACAGCAGTCGTTTCAGGTGATTTGGCTGACTTGCAAGCTAAACTAGACGCCTTTGTTGCAGAACACAAACTCAGAGGAGAAATTCAAGAAGAAGCTGGCCAATACAAGGTGACGATCATTGGTAAATCAGCCCACGGTGCTATGCCTGCTTCAGGTGTTAATGGTGCGACTTACCTAGCCCTCTTCCTTAGCCAGTTTGACTTTGCTGGTCCAGCCAAAGACTACCTTGACATCGCTGGTAAAATTCTCTTGAACGACCATGAGGGTGAAAATCTCAAGATTGCTCATGTGGATGAAAAGATGGGGGCCCTTTCTATGAATGCAGGCGTCTTCCGCTTTGATGAAACAAGCGCTGATAATACCATTGCCCTTAATATCCGCTATCCAAAAGGAACAAGTCCAGAACAAATCAAGTCAATCCTTGAAAACTTGCCAGTTGCTTCTGTTAGCCTTTCTGAGCACGGTCACACGCCTCACTATGTGCCAATGGAAGATCCACTTGTGCAAACCTTGTTGAATGTTTATGAAAAACAAACTGGTCTTAAAGGTCACGAGCAAGTTATCGGTGGTGGAACCTTTGGTCGTTTGCTAGAACGCGGTGTTGCCTACGGTGCTATGTTCCCAGACTCAATTGACACCATGCACCAAGCTAATGAATTTATCGCCTTGGATGATCTCTTCCGAGCAGCAGCAATCTATGCCGAAGCTATTTATGAATTGATCAAATAAAACGATAGAAGTCTGAGATTGTATGCTTAGACTTCTTTTTGGAGGGAAAGTAGATGTCTCAAATTGAAAGAATCAAGCAGGCTATTATGTCAGATCCACAAAATGTCAGCTATACAGAGCGTGGCATTGAGCCTCTCTTTGCAGCGCCAAAGACTGCTCGCATCAATATCATCGGTCAGGCACCTGGACTTAAAACCCAAGAAGCAGGCCTTTACTGGAAAGATAAGAGTGGTGATCGTTTGCGGGACTGGCTAGGTGTGGATGAAGATACCTTTTACAATTCAGGATATTTTGCTGTTTTGCCTATGGATTTCTACTTTCCAGGGCATGGCAAGTCAGGTGATCTGCCACCGAGAACTGGCTTTGCAGAAAAATGGCATCCACAGCTCTTGCAAGAATTACCAGATATTCAATTGACCCTCTTGATTGGGCAATATGCCCAGGCCTACTATTTACAGGAGAAAGTCAGTGGCAAGGTGACAGAACGGGTAAAACACTACCAGAACTACTTGCCAACCTATTTTCCACTAGTTCATCCCTCACCGCGAAATCAAATCTGGATGGCTAAAAATCCTTGGTTTGAATCAGAAGTAGTGCCGGATTTGAAAAAAAGAATTAAAACTATTTTATAGTCAATGAAAATCAAAGAGCAAACTAGGAAGCTAGCCGCAGGCTGTACTTGAGTACAGTAAGGCGACGCTGACGTGGTTTGAAGAGATTTTCGAAGAGTATTAGGAGAAAAAGAATGAAAGAAATAGCCTTTGACGCATTTTACCAGCTTTACCAAAACGACCAACTTTCTCTAGTGGACGTGAGAGAAGTGGATGAGTTTGAAGCTCTTCATTTAGAAGGTGCTCAGAATCTTCCTCTGAGTCAATTAGCTGACACTTATGATCAATTGGACAAGGATCAGTTACATTATGTTATTTGTAAATCTGGAATGAGATCGGCGCGCGCTTGCCAATTCTTATCAGAACAAGGTTATGAGGTTATCAATGTCCAAGGTGGCATGATGGCCTTTGAAGAACTTTAATACTCAATGAAAATCAAAGAGCAAACTAGGAAGCTAGCCGCAGGCTGTACTTGAGTACGGCAAGGTGAAGCTGACGTGGTTTGAAGAGATTTTCGAAGAGTATAAACATTAGAATTTTCTCCTACTTGGTGTGGACTAGGTAGGAGAATTTTATTTTTAGACAATTCTCATTTTTAAGAATCTTGAAAACATTCAATATTTACTTCGTGAAGCTTTTTTCATGCTCCTATTCATGATATACTAGGTCAGTATTTTATAAATATGAAGGAGATTTTCATGGCTAAAAAAGGTGCCCTAACAGGTTTGCTCCTGTTTGGAATATTTTTTGGTGCGGGGAACTTGATTTTTCCGCCTTCTCTAGGTGCTCTATCTGGAGAACATTTTCTTCCTGCCATCGCAGGTTTTGTCTTTTCAGGCGTCGGTATCGCCGTCTTGACTCTGATTATTGGAACGTTAAATCCTAAAGGATATATCTACGAGATTTCAACAAAGATAGCGCCTTGGTTTGCGACTCTTTACCTCTCAGTTCTTTACTTGTCAATCGGTCCATTCTTTGCTATCCCACGTACAGCTACAACAGCTTACGAAGTAGGGATTAGCCCCCTTTTATCGGATGCAAATAAAGGTCTTGGTTTGATTGTCTTTACGGTTCTTTATTTTGTGGCAGCCTATTTGATTTCGCTTAATCCATCAAAAATCTTGGACCGTATCGGCCGTATTTTAACACCAGTCTTTGCGATTTTGATTGTTATCTTGGTTGTTCTGGGAGCTTTCAAATACGGTGGAACAAGTCCTCAAGCTGCTTCAGCTGCTTATCAAGCTTCTGCCTTTGGTACAGGTTTCCTAGAAGGTTACAATACCTTGGACGCCCTTGCTTCAGTTGCCTTTAGCGTAATCGCAGTTCAAACCGTGAAACAACTTGGCTTCTCAAGTAAGAAAGAATACATTTCGACTATTTGGGTGGTTGGTATCGTTGTTGCTCTTGCCTTCAGCGCTCTTTATATCGGTTTAGGTTTCCTTGGAAATCATTTCCCAGTACCAGCTGAAGCGATGAAAGGTGGAACACCTGGTGTTTACATCTTGTCACAAGCGACTCAAGAAATCTTTGGCTCAACAGCCCAACTCTTCCTTGCAGCTATGGTTACCGTAACCTGCTTCACAACAACAGTTGGTTTGATTGTGTCTACAGCTGAGTTCTTTAATGAGCGCTTCCCACAAATCAGCTACAAGGTTTATGCGACAGCCTTTACCTTGATTGGATTTGCTATTGCTAATTTAGGTCTTGATGCGATTATCAAGTACTCAATTCCAGTACTAGTTATCTTGTATCCAATCACGATTGCTATCGTTATGATTGTCATTGTCAACAAATTTGTTGCCCTTTCAAAACCAGGTATGCAGTTGACAATTGCTGTGGTTACAGCTATTGCCATTGCAAGCGTATTAGGAAGCTCGTTTAAGGTTGAGTTTCTTGCAAACCTTGTCAACGCTCTTCCTTTTGCCAAGGCATCACTCCCATGGTTAGTACCAGCCATTGTCGGAATCTTACTCTCATTGGTTCTACCAAACAAGCAAGAAAGCGATGTTTTTGAAATGGAATAATCATTAAAATCACTTTTGTAGCCAAGTCTACAGGAGTGATTTTCTTTTTTTATCCGATGATAAATGTGTTATAATAGGTAGCAAAAGAGGTGAAGAAATGAATCAAACAGTAGAATATATCAAAGAACTGACAGCTATTGCATCGCCAACGGGCTTCACTCGTGAGATTTCAGACTATTTAGTCAAGACTTTAGAAGCTTTTGGTTACCAGCCGGTTCGCACAGCCAAGGGTGGTGTCAATGTGACCATCAAAGGTCAAAATGATGAAGAGCATCGCTATGTGACTGCCCATGTGGATACGCTGGGGGCCATTGTCCGTGCTGTCAAACCAGACGGCCGTCTCAAACTGGATCGTATCGGTGGCTTTCCTTGGAACATGATTGAAGGTGAAAACTGTACCGTTCATGTGGCTAGCACAGGTGAAACAGTATCAGGAACCATCCTTATCCACCAAACATCTTGCCATGTCTATAAGGATGCAGGAACTGCAGAACGCACGCAGGACAATATGGAAGTGCGTTTGGATGCAAAAGTAACAAATGAAAAAGAAACTCGTGCCTTGGGGATTGAGGTCGGCGATTTTATCAGTTTTGATCCACGAACTGTCGTGACAGAGACAGGTTTTATCAAGTCTCGTCATTTGGACGATAAGGTCAGTGCAGCGATTTTGCTTAATCTGCTTCGTATTTATATGGAAGAGAAGATTGAGTTACCTGTAACAACCCATTTTGCTTTTTCAGTCTTTGAAGAAGTGGGGCATGGGGCTAATTCTAATATTCCTGCTCAGGTAGTAGAATATCTGGCTGTGGATATGGGAGCAATGGGAGATGACCAGCAAACAGACGAATATACAGTGTCTATCTGTGTCAAGGATGCTTCTGGACCTTATCACTATGACTTCCGTCAACATTTGGTGGCTTTGGCGAAAGAGCAAGATATTCCATTTAAGTTGGATATCTATCCATTTTATGGATCGGACGCTTCAGCGGCCATGTCCGCAGGGGCAGAGGTCAAACACGCCCTCCTTGGCGCGGGTATCGAGTCTAGTCATTCTTATGAGCGTACTCATATTGATTCAGTTGTCGCGACGGAGCGTATGGTTGATGCTTATCTTAAGAGCGCGTTGGTAGACTAATATGTGCCTTATTTGCCAGAGAATTGAGCTCATCAAGAAGGGAGAAAATCCCTATTTTGTCAAAGAGTTGGAAACAGGCTATCTTGTGATCGGTGACCACCAGTATTTTGCAGGCTATAGTCTCTTTCTAGCCAAGGAACATGTCACCGAATTGCACCATTTGAAAAAGGAGACAAGACTCCGTTTTCTAGAGGAAATGAGTGTGGTCCAAGAGGCGGTTGCTAAGGCCTTTGCTGCTGAGAAAATGAATATCGAACTGCTAGGAAATGGCGATGCCCATCTTCATTGGCATCTGTTTCCTAGACGAAGAGGTGACATGAATGGTCACGGTCTCAATGGACGTGGTCCAGTATGGTGGGTTCCATTTGAAGAAATGACAGCAGAGACCTACCAAGCAAAAACGGATGAGATTAAACAATTAGTCAAACGTTTATCGTCAGAAGTAGATAAACTATTAGAAATAAAGGAGTAGAAATGAAAAAAAGATACCTTATCTTGACAGCCTTGCTAGCCTTGAGTCTAGCAGCTTGTTCACAAGAAAAAGCAAAAAATGAAGATGGCTCAGCTAAGACAGAGCAAACTGCTAAAGCTGATGGAACAGTTGGAAGTAAGTCTCAAGGAGCTGCCCAGAAAAAAGCAGAAGTGGTTAACAAAGGAGACTACTACAGCATCCAAGGGAAATACGATGAAATCATCGTAGCAAATAAACATTATCCCTTGTCTAAAGACTATAATCCAGGGGAAAATCCAACAGCCAAGGCAGAGTTGGTCAAACTTATCAAAGCAATGCAAGAGGCAGGTTTCCCGATTAGCGATCAGTACAGTGGTTTTAGAAGTTATGAAACTCAGACCAAGCTCTATCAAGATTATGTCAACCAAGATGGGAAGGCAGCAGCTGACCGTTACTCTGCCCGTCCTGGCTATAGCGAACACCAAACAGGTTTGGCCTTTGATGTGATTAGCACAAATGGAGAATTGGTGACAGAAGAAAAAGCGGCTCAATGGCTTTTGGACCATGCGGCTGATTATGGCTTTGTTGTCCGTTATCTCAAAGGTAAGGAAAAAGAAACCGGCTATATGGCTGAAGAATGGCACCTTCGTTATGTCGGAAAAGAAGCCAAAGAAATTGCAGAGAGTGGTCTCAGTTTGGAAGAATACTATGGATTTGAAGGCGGAGATTACGTCGATTAATACTCTTCGAAAATCTCTTCAAACCACGTCAGTTTTATCTGCAACCTCAAAGCTGTGCTTTGAGCAACCTACGGCTAGCTTCCTAGTTTGCTCTTTGATTTTCATTGAGTATAAAAAATAAACTTTTCTCTTGCAATTCTAGATAAATAGTGTATAATAGATGAGTATGCGTAAAGCATGCTTGTGGGAGGTAAAAATCTTACATTACCGCCAAAACCACAAAGGAGGATTTAAAAATGGCTAAAAAAGTCGAAAAACTTGTAAAATTGCAAATCCCTGCTGGTAAAGCTACACCAGCTCCACCGGTTGGACCTGCTCTTGGTCAAGCTGGTATCAACATTATGGGATTCACAAAAGAGTTCAACGCTCGTACTGCTGACCAAGCTGGTATGATCATTCCAGTTGTTATCTCAGTATACGAAGACAAATCATTTACTTTCGTTACGAAAACACCACCAGCTGCTGTTCTTTTGAAAAAAGCTGCAGGTGTTGAAAAAGGATCAGGTACACCTAACAAAACTAAAGTTGCTACAGTTACTCGTGCACAAGTACAAGAAATTGCAGAAACTAAGATGCCAGATTTGAACGCAGCAAACGTAGAGTCTGCAATGCGTATGATCGAAGGTACTGCTCGTTCTATGGGATTCACTGTTGTTGACTAATCAATAACACAGTAGAAAATCTCACAGCAGTTTATTAGTTGCTTTTCATACTAGGCAAGTGACTGATGCTTGTACTTGGGTACAGCAAGGGAGCTTAACAAAGTAGGAAAAGAATCTAATAGACTGAAAACCCGCAAGACTTCATCATTTCGAGAAGTGACGTGGGAGATGAAAATCGATTGAACCACTTACAAGGAGAATAGAAAATGGCTAAAAAAAGCAAACAACTTCGTGCTGCTCTTGAGAAAATCGACAGCACAAAAGCATACAGCGTAGAAGAAGCTGTAGCACTTGCAAAAGAAACTAACTTTGCAAAATTTGATGCAACTGTAGAAGTTGCTTACAACTTGAACATCGACGTTAAAAAAGCTGACCAACAAATCCGTGGAGCAATGGTATTGCCAAACGGTACTGGTAAAACTTCACGCGTTCTTGTTTTCGCACGTGGTGCAAAAGCTGAAGAAGCAAAAGCTGCTGGTGCAGACTTTGTTGGTGAAGATGACCTTGTTGCTAAAATCAACGACGGTTGGTTGGACTTCGATGTAGTTATCGCTACACCTGACATGATGGCTCTTGTTGGACGTCTTGGACGTGTCCTTGGACCACGTAACTTGATGCCAAACCCTAAAACTGGTACTGTAACAATGGATGTTGCTAAAGCAGTTGAAGAGTCTAAAGGTGGTAAAATCACTTACCGTGCTGACCGTGCAGGTAACGTTCAAGCAATCATTGGTAAAGTATCATTTGAAGCTGAAAAATTGGTTGAAAACTTCAAAGCTTTTAACGAAACAATTCAAAAAGTAAAACCAGCTACAGCTAAAGGAACTTACGTAACAAACTTGACTATCACAACGACTCAAGGTGTTGGTATCAAAGTTGACGTAAACTCACTTTAATCAGTAGTTTATATCAGAGAACGAGTGCGAAAGTGCTCGTTTTTTGCTTGGTTTTTCACCCAAAGAAGGAAGAACTGAGCTATTTTGCTCTTGACTTGAAAAAGGAAATGGAGTTTTGCTTTCTTCTTTTGAAGAAAATATGCTATAATAGGGAGTAAAAACTTTGAAAGAAAGAAAAAGATGAATTTAAAAGATTACATTGCAACAATTGAAAATTATCCAAAGGAGGGTATTACCTTCCGGGATATCAGTCCTTTGATGGCTGATGGAAATGCTTATAGCTACGCTGTTCGTGAAATTGTTCAGTATGCTACTGACAAGAAAATTGACATGATTGTAGGGCCTGAGGCTCGTGGATTTATCGTGGGTTGTCCAGTCGCTTTTGAGTTGGGAATTGGTTTTGCGCCTGTTCGTAAGCCAGGAAAATTGCCACGTGAAGTCATTTCTGCTGACTATGAAAAAGAGTATGGTGTTGATACCTTGACTATGCACGCGGATGCTATCAAGCCAGGTCAACGTGTTCTTATCGTAGATGACCTCTTGGCAACAGGTGGAACTGTTAAAGCAACCATCGAGATGATTGAGAAACTTGGCGGTGTTGTGGCAGGTTGTGCCTTCCTTGTTGAATTGGATGAGTTGAACGGCCGTGAAAAAATTGGTGACTACGATTACAAAGTTCTTATGCATTATTAATGAAAAACAGTCCCCAGGGCTGTTTTCTCTACATTAGGATATAAAAATAGACTATAGCTAGTTAGAGAAAAAGTATAATTGAAAACTATATCTTCTTGCAGTATAATAAAAGGACTAAGTGTTTGAGATTTAGTTTCATACTCAATGAAAATCAAAGAGCAAACTAGGAAACTAACCGCAGGCTGCTCAAAGTACAGCTTTGAGGTTGTGGATAGAACTGACGAAGTCAGTCACTATACGTACGGCAAGGCAACGTTGACGCGGTTTGAAGAGATTTTCGAAGAGTTTCAAACATATGCAATGATTCCTGAAAGAGTACAGTTAGGAGAGGGTTATGCCGATTCGAATTGATAAAAAATTACCAGCTGTTGAGATTTTGCGGACAGAGAATATCTTTGTCATGGATGATCAACGTGCGGCCCATCAAGATATCCGTCCTTTGAAGATTTTAATTTTAAATCTTATGCCACAGAAAATGGTCACAGAAACTCAGTTGTTACGCCATTTGGCGAATACGCCCTTGCAACTGAATATTGATTTTCTCTATATGGAGAGCCACCGTTCTAAAACAACTCGTTCAGAGCACATGGAGACTTTTTATAAAACCTTTTCTGAAGTCAAGGATGAGTATTTTGATGGAATGATTATCACAGGGGCTCCAGTTGAGCATTTACCATTTGAAGAAGTGGATTATTGGGAGGAATTCAGTCAGGTTCTTGAGTGGTCCAAAACCCATGTCTATTCGACCCTTCATATCTGCTGGGGGGCACAGGCTGGTCTCTATCTGCGTTATGGGGTGGAAAAATACCAGATGGACAGTAAGTTATCAGGTATCTATCCTCAGGATACTTTAAAAGAAGGGCATCTTCTCTTTAGAGGTTTTGACGATGGTTATGTTTCCCCTCATTCTCGACATACGGAGATTTCTAAGGAAGAAATCTTAAATAAAACCAATCTCGAGATTTTATCAGAGGGTCCTCAGGTTGGGGTTTCGATTTTGGCCAGTCGGGATTTACGAGAAATTTATAGTTTTGGGCATTTGGAATATGATCGTGATACCCTGGCAAAAGAGTATTTTAGGGATCGTGATGCAGGTTTAGATCCACATATTCCAGAAAATTACTTTAAGGATGATGATGTCAATCAGACTCCTTGTCTTTGTTGGTCTTCATCAGCAGCTCTCTTTTTCAGTAACTGGGTGAATTATGCGGTCTATCAGGAGACGCCTTTTGACTGGAGAAAAATAGAAGATGATGAATCTGCATTTGGGTATTTATAAGAGGAATTATGACATATTTAGACGCTTTTAAATCAGGGAACTTGGTTTTACCGAGTGCCCTGCTCTTGCATTTTAAGGAACTCTTTCCTTCTAGCGACGATTTTTTGGTCTGGCAATTTTTCTATTTGCAGAATACGACAGGCTTGGAAGAAATGTCCCCAAGCCAGATTGCTGAAAGGATTGGCAAGGAAATTTCGGATGTCAATCAGGCCATTTCCAATCTGACGGAGAGGGGACTACTTCAGTATCGAACCATCGAATTAAATGGTGAAATTGAATTGCTTTTTGATGCTAGTTTGGCATTGGAACGTTTGGATGACCTGCTTGGAGCAGCTCATTCGAGTTCAGACCAGTTAACACCTCAAAATCAGCTCAAGGATTTGGTGGAAACCTTCCAGCAGGAATTGGGGCGTTTATTGACTCCTTTTGAGATTGAGGATTTGACCAAGACACTAAAGGAAGATGGGACCAGTGCTGACTTGATTAAGGAAGCTCTTCGTGAAGCTGTTTTGAATGGCAAACCAAACTGGAAGTACATTCAGGCGATTTTGAGAAATTGGCGCCATGAAGGTATCAAAAGTGTGGCTCAAATCGAGGCTAAGCGGGCAGAGAGAGAAGCAAACAATCCTCAGTTGACACAGGTATCTACAGATTTCAGAAATGCCATGGATCTCTGGAAGGATTAATCCATGTAAGCAGGCTTGAATTCCGAGTAAGATTTGCAAGCTGTGTCTAATTGTGATAAAATAAATAGAAAATAAAATGAAAAAAGAGGTATGTGAAATGTCACGTAAACCATTTATCGCTGGTAACTGGAAAATGAACAAAAACCCAGAAGAAGCAAAAGCATTCGTTGAAGCTGTAGCATCAAAACTTCCTTCATCAGATCTTGTTGAAGCAGGTATCGCAGCTCCTGCAGTTGATTTGACAACTGTTCTTGCTGCTGCTAAAGGTTCAAACCTTAAAGTGGCTGCTCAAAACTGCTACTTTGAAAATGCTGGTGCTTTCACTGGTGAGACTAGCCCACAAGTTTTGAAAGAAATCGGTACTGACTACGTTGTGATCGGTCACTCAGAACGCCGTGACTACTTCCACGAAAAAGACGAAGATATCAACAAAAAAGCAAAAGCAATCTTTGCAAACGGAATGCTTCCAATCATCTGTTGTGGTGAAAGCCTTGAAACTTACGAAGCTGGTAAAGCTGCTGAGTTTGTAGGTGCTCAAGTCTCTGCTGCATTGGCTGGATTGACTGCTGAACAAGTTGCTGCCTCAGTTATCGCTTATGAGCCAATCTGGGCTATCGGTACTGGTAAATCAGCTTCACAAGACGATGCACAAAAAATGTGTAAAGTGGTTCGTGACGTTGTAGCTGCCGACTTCGGTCAAGAAGTTGCAGACAAAGTTCGTGTTCAATACGGTGGTTCTGTTAAACCTGAAAACGTTGCTTCATACATGGCTTGCCCAGACGTTGACGGTGCGCTTGTAGGTGGTGCGTCACTTGAAGCAGAAAGCTTCTTGGCTTTGCTTGACTTTGTAAAATAATTAGTAAGTAGCAAAAGCTAGGTGGAACAGCAGTCAAATGTCTGTTCCATTTTTTTAGGAGAGAAAAGATTGAAAATAAAGATTGGAAAAATTGGATTAGCAAGTGCCTTTTTGCTTGGATTGATCGTTAATCAGGTGGCTGCAAATGAAGCTGAAGCGAAAGCATCTTCGGAAGAAAGCAGTGTTCAAACTTCTGCTAGTAAGGTAGTAGAAAAGAAACTAGAAACGACTGCAAGTCAAAAAGAAGAGAAAAAGATTGAGACTTCTTCTAGTCAGCGTCTAGAGAAAAAGAAAGAAGTCAAAGAGACACAAGCTAGTAGTCAGAAAGAAGAAAGTAAGCAAAATTTAACATTGGCACACTGGGAAGGTGACTTCTATGTAAAAGCAGATAGTTCAAAAGCTAAGAGTGAGTGGGTTTACGATACTAGTTATAATAGCTGGTTCTACATAAAAGCAGATGGTCGGTATGCCCAAAAAGAATGGCATGGAAATTATTACCTCAAAGCGGGTGGTTACATGGCTAAAAATGAATGGGTTTATGATAGCAATTATAAAAGCTGGTTCTACCTTAAGTCAGACGGATCTTATTCAAATCAGGAATGGCAAAAAATCAATGGCAAATGGTACTATTTTAAGCAGTGGGGCTACATGGCTAAAAGTCAGTGGCAAGGAAATTATTACTTGAATGATCAAGGTGCAATGATGCATAATGAATGGCTTTACGACGATCATTATAATAGTCGGTTCTACCTTAAGGCAGATGGTTCTTATGCTAATGAACAATGGCAAAAGATTGATGGCAACTGGTATTATTTCAAGAAGTGGGGTTACATGGCTCAAGATGAGTGGCATGGAAACTACTATCTTACTGAAAGTGGTGCTATGGCAACAGGTGAGTTAATTATGGACGATACTCGCTATATTTTTGCCGATTCGGGGGAATTGAAAGAAAAGAAAGCCTTGAATGTTGGTTGGGTTTCTCGAAACGGACATCGCTATTTCTTTAACCATCGTGAAGAACAAGTCGGAACTGACCGTGCTAAGAAGGTGATTGATGTCAGTGAGCATAATGGCCACATTAGCGATTGGAAAAAGGTTATCCAGGAAAATGGGGTTGATGGTGTTATTGTTCGCTTAGGATACAGTGGTGTAGAAGATAAGGAATTGGCCTATAATATTCAGGAATTTAATCGACTCGGCATTCCTTACGGTGTATATCTTTATACCTATGCAGAAAATGAAACAGATGCTGAGGATGATGCTGAGCAGACTATTGAACTCTTAAAGAAATACAAGATGAACTTATCTTATCCAATCTATTATGATGTTGAAAACTGGGAATATGGAAATAAATCTAAGAAAGCTCCAACAGATACAGATACTTGGGTTAAAATCATCGATAAGTATATGGAAACCATGAAAAAAGCAGATTACCAAAATGTAAAAGTTTATAGCTATCGTCAGCTTCTGCAAACCCGTTTAAATCATCCAAATATTTTACAACATGTAAACTGGGTTGCAGCCTATACAGATGCGCTTGATTGGAATAATCCTCACTATTCAGGAGAAAAAGGATGGCAATATACTTCATCAGGCTCTCTTAAAGGGATTCGAGGACGTGTGGATGTCAGCGTCTGGTATTAGGCCGTAAACTAATAAAGGAGTGTACAAAATTGTATGCTCTTCTTTATTTTTTGTCTGTTAAGAGTTTGAAAGCAACTGTGTTTACTTCTAAAAAATTCTTAAATTATCAGTCTATTGCAACTTTTCTCATGTGAGTCATTTTACTTGCTATTGGTTCTCCTTAGTAGTATACTAAGGTAGTAATCAGTAAGAAGTGGTTACAAATAATAATGAATGAGGTAAGAAGAATGGTAGAATTGAAAAAAGAAGCAGTAAAAGACGTAGCAACATTATCTAAACCAGCAGCTGAAGTGCTTGTAAATACAAAGAAAATTTTGAATCAAGCAGTAGCAGATTTGTATGTAGCTCATATTGCTCTTCATCAAGTACACTGGTACATGCGTGGACGTGGTTTTATGGTATGGCATCCAAAAATGGATGAGTACATGGATGCTCTTGATGGTCATTTAGATGAAATCAGCGAACGCTTGATTACACTCGGTGGTAAACCATACTCTACTTTGACAGAATTCCTTCAACACAGCGAAATCGAAGAAGAAGTTGGAGAGTTTCGCAATGTTGAAGAAAGTTTGGAACGTGTCCTTGAAATTTATCGTTATCTCATCACTCTTTTCCAAAAAGCTTTGGATGTGACAGATGAAGAAGGCGATGATGTAACCAATGATATCTTTGTTGGAGCTAAGGATGACCTTGAAAAAACAGTCTGGATGCTTGCGGCAGAATTAGGACAAGCACCTGGTTTGTAAGAAATAATAGCAATATAGATAAATCTGTAAGAAGTTTCTTACAGATTTTTTCTATTCTGTAGGCTATTCCAAACCAGCCTTTTTTCGAGTTTTTTGATAAAATAGTACTATCAGTGAAAAGGATGGAAGCATGACTAAGAAAATTGTAGCTATTTGGGCACAGGATGAAGAAGGTGTGATTGGTAAGGACAATCGTCTGCCTTGGCATTTACCAGCAGAACTGCAACACTTCAAAGAAACAACTCTGAATCATGCTATCTTGATGGGGCGCGTGACCTTTGATGGGATGGGGCGTCGCTTGCTTCCAAAACGCGAGACCTTGATTTTGACTCGTAATCCAGAAGAAAAGATAGATGGGGTTGCTACTTTTCAGGATGTCCAGGCTGTTCTCGACTGGTATCAGGCTCAAGAAAAGAATCTCTATATTATTGGTGGGAAGCAGATTTTTCAGGCTTTTGAACCCTATTTGGATGAAGTAATTGTCACTCAAATCCATGCTCGGGTGGAAGGAGATACTTATTTCCCTGAAGAGTTTGACTTGTCCCTTTTTGAGACAGTTTCAAGCAAATTTTACGCCAAAGATGAGAAAAATCCTTATGATTTTACCATCCAATACCGCAAGAGAAAGGAAGTCTAATGGAACGTAGTATATTTGGTTTTTTCACAGCCATGCTGTGTTTGGTCTGCTTACTTGCAGGAGCACAGGCATTTCGTAAAAAGCGTTATGGACTTTCTGTCCTGCTCTGGTTAAATGCATTTACCAATTTGGTTAATAGTATCCATGCTTTTTACATGACCTTATTTTAGATAGAATGACAGTATAGAATAGAACGGAAGGAAATCATGCCTACAAATAGGAATAATGATATGATGGTTTATTGCTCATTTTGTGGCAAAAGCCAAGAAGAAGTACAAAAAATAATCGCAGGCAACAACGCCTTTATCTGTAATGAATGTGTGGAGTTGGCTCAGGAAATTATTCGGGAGGAGTTGGCTGAGGAAGTCTTGGCAGACTTGTCTGAAGTTCCAAAACCAATCGAACTTCTCAATATCTTGAACCACTATGTAATCGGTCAAGATCGTGCCAAACGTGCCTTGGCAGTTGCAGTTTATAACCACTACAAACGCATCAATTTCCATGATACACGCGAAGAGTCAGAAGATGTGGATTTGCAGAAGTCAAACATCTTGATGATTGGCCCAACTGGTTCAGGGAAAACATTCCTTGCTCAAACCCTTGCTAGAAGTTTGAATGTTCCATTTGCGATTGCAGATGCGACAGCCTTGACGGAAGCTGGTTATGTGGGTGAGGACGTGGAAAATATCCTCCTCAAACTCTTGCAAGCTGCTGACTTTAACATCGAGCGTGCAGAGCGTGGTATTATCTACGTGGATGAAATTGATAAGATTGCCAAGAAGAGCGAGAATGTGTCTATTACACGTGATGTTTCTGGTGAAGGGGTGCAACAAGCCCTCCTCAAGATTATTGAAGGAACTGTAGCTAGCGTACCTCCTCAAGGCGGACGTAAACATCCACAACAAGAAATGATTCAAGTGGACACTAAGAATATCCTTTTTATCGTGGGTGGTGCCTTTGATGGAATCGAAGAAATTGTCAAGCAGCGTTTGGGTAAAAAAGTCATTGGTTTCGGGCAAAACAGCAAGACCATTGACGAAAACAGTTCTTACATGCAAGAAATCATCGCAGAAGATATTCAAAAATTTGGGATTATCCCTGAGTTGATTGGACGCTTGCCTGTCTTTGCAGCTCTGGAGCAATTGACTGTTGATGACTTGGTTCGTATCTTGAAAGAGCCACGAAATGCTTTGGTCAAACAATACCAGGCCTTGCTTTCTTATGATGATGTCGAGTTGGAATTTGACGACGAAGCCCTTCAAGAGATTGCTAATAAGGCCATCGAACGTAAGACAGGAGCGCGTGGTCTTCGCTCCATTATCGAAGAAACCATGCTGGACATTATGTTTGAAGTACCGAGTCAGGAAAATGTGAAATTGGTCCGCATCACAAAAGAAGCTGTCGATGGAACGGATAAACCAATCCTAGAAACAGCCTAGAGGTGACTATGGAACTTAATACACACAATGCAGAAATCTTGCTCAGTGCGGCTAATAAGTCTCATTATCCACAGGATGAACTACCAGAGATTGCCCTAGCAGGGCGTTCAAATGTTGGTAAATCGAGCTTTATCAATACCATGCTCAATCGAAAAAATCTAGCTCGTACCTCTGGAAAACCAGGAAAAACACAACTACTAAATTTCTTTAATATTGATGATAAGATGCGTTTTGTAGATGTGCCTGGCTACGGTTATGCCCGTGTTTCCAAAAAGGAACGAGAAAAGTGGGGACGCATGATTGAGGAGTACTTAACGACTCGGGAAAATCTCCGTGCGGTGGTCAGTCTGGTGGACCTCCGTCATGACCCATCAGCAGATGATGTGCAGATGTACGAATTTCTCAAGTACTATGAGATTCCGGTTATCATCGTTGCGACTAAAGCAGACAAGATTCCGCGTGGTAAATGGAACAAGCACGAATCAGCAATTAAAAAGAAATTAAACTTTGATCCAAGTGATGACTTCATCCTTTTTTCATCTGTCAGCAAGGCAGGGATGAATCAAGCTTGGGATGCAATCTTAGAAAAATTGTGAGGAATACAAATGGCAAAAACAATTCATACAGATAAGGCCCCAAAGGCTATCGGACCATATGTTCAAGGAAAAATCGTTGGCGATCTTTTGTTTGCTAGCGGTCAAGTTCCCCTCTCCCCTGAAACTGGGGAAATCGTAGGAGAAACGATCCAAGAACAGACAGAACAAGTCATGAAAAACATTGGAGCTATTTTAGCAGAAGCGGGAACAGATTTTGACCATGTTGTAAAAACAACTTGCTTTTTGAGTGATATGAACGACTTTGTACCTTTCAATGAGGTATACGAAACAGCCTTTAATAAGGAATTTCCAGCTCGTTCAGCTGTAGAAGTAGCTCGTCTTCCTCGCGATGTAAAAGTCGAAATTGAAGTTATCGCAGAGATTAGATAAGCGAGTTGAAGTTTGGTTTTTCCAAACTTCTTTTGATATAAGGAGAAAATGATGACAAAGAAACAACTTCACCTGGTGATTGTGACAGGAATGAGTGGTGCAGGAAAAACTGTAGCCATTCAATCCTTTGAGGATTTAGGATATTTTACCATTGATAATATGCCGCCTGCCCTCTTACCAAAATTTTTGCAGTTGGTTGAGACCAAGGATGACGACCACAAGTTAGCCCTAGTTATTGATATGCGTAGCCGTTCTTTCTTCTCAGAGATTCAGGCTGTCTTGGATGAATTGGAAGACCAAGATGATTTGGACTTCAAGATTCTCT
Organism: Streptococcus sp. 116-D4; assembly: GCF_009731465.1. Taxonomy (NCBI): domain Bacteria; kingdom Bacillati; phylum Bacillota; class Bacilli; order Lactobacillales; family Streptococcaceae; genus Streptococcus; species Streptococcus sp. 116-D4. Next base: position 1,456,283 of record NZ_AP021887.1, on the reverse strand, counting down.
TTTTGGATGCAGCAGATAAGGAATTGGTGGCACGCTATAAGGAAACTAGAAGAAGTCACCCTCTAGCTGCTGATGGTCGTATTTTGGACGGGATCAAGTTGGAACGCGAACTCTTGGCACCCTTGAAAAATATGAGTCAAAACGTAGTAGACACAACAGAGTTAACTCCCCGTGAACTTCGTAAGACGATTGCAGAGCAATTTTCAGATCAAGAACAAGCCCAGACTTTCCGTATCGAAGTCATGTCTTTCGGGTTTAAATACGGCATTCCGATTGATGCGGATTTGGTCTTTGATGTCCGATTCTTGCCAAATCCCTACTACCTACCAGAACTACGTAATAAAACGGGTGTGGATGAACCAGTTTATGACTATGTCATGAATCATCCTGAGTCAGAAGATTTTTATCAGCATTTATTGGCCTTGATTGAGCCAATTCTGCCAAGTTACCAAAAGGAGGGTAAGTCCGTTTTGACCATTGCCATGGGTTGTACGGGTGGACAACACCGTAGTGTAGCCTTTGCTAAACGCTTGGCGCAAGACTTATCCAAGACTTGGCCTGTCAATGAAGGGCATCGCGATAAAGACCGAAGAAAGGAAACGGTAAACCGTTCATGAGAAAACCAAAGATAACGGTGATTGGTGGAGGTACTGGGATCCCCGTCATTCTTAAAAGTCTGCGTGAAAAAGATGTGGAAATCGCTGCTATCGTAACGGTGGCAGATGATGGTGGTTCATCAGGTGAACTGCGTAAAAATATGCAGCAGTTGACGCCACCTGGCGATCTTCGTAATGTCCTTGTGGCCATGTCAGATATGCCAAAGTTCTATGAGAAAGTCTTTCAGTATCGCTTTTCTGAGGATGCGGGAGCCTTTGCTGGTCATCCATTGGGAAATCTCATTATCGCTGGTCTGTCAGAAATGCAGCGTTCAACCTATAATGCCATGCAGTTACTGAGCAAATTTTTCCATACAACTGGGAAGATTTATCCTTCTAGTGACCATCCTTTGACCCTGCATGCAGTCTTTCAGGATGGGACAGAAGTGGTTGGAGAGAGTCATATTGCAGACCATTCAGGAATGATCGACCATGTCTATGTGACCAATACCTTCAACGACGATACGCCTCTGGCCAGCCGTCGAGTAGTGCAGACCATTCTTGAAAGTGACATGATTGTCCTTGGACCCGGTTCCCTCTTTACCTCGATTTTACCCAATATCGTGATCAAGGAAATTGGGCAGGCGCTTTTGGAAACCAAAGCAGAAATCGCCTATGTCTGCAATATCATGACTCAACGTGGAGAGACGGAACACTTTACAGATAGTGACCACGTGGAGGTCTTGCATCGTCACCTTGGCAGACCTTTTATCAACACTGTCTTGGTGAATATCGAAAAAGTGCCTCAGGAATACATGGATTCCAATCGATTTGATGAATACTTGGTGCAGGTGGAACATGATTTTGCTGGTCTTAGTAAGCAAGTTCCGCGCGTGATTTCATCCAACTTCCTTCGTTTGGAAAATGGAGGTGCCTTCCACGATGGGAATTTGATCGTGGACGAATTGATGCGCATCATACAGGTGAGAAAATGAGTTTCACAGTAGCAGTAAAAGAAGAAATTCTAGGTCAGCACCATCTAAGCCGGCATGAATTATCTGCCATTATCAAGATGTCTGGTAGTATCGGTCTCTCGACTTCGGGCCTGACCTTGTCTGTCGTGACAGAAAATGCCAAATTAGCTCGTCACCTCTATGAGTCCTTTCTCCATTTCTATGAAATCAAATCGGAAATCCGACACCACCAAAGAAATAATCTTCGCAAGAATCGGGTCTATACCGTTTTTACAGATGAAAAGGTGCAGGACTTGTTAAGTGATTTGCACTTAGCGGACTCCTTCTTTGGCCTTGAAACGGGTATTGATGAGGCGATTTTATCAGACGAGGAAGCAGGCCGTGCCTATCTCTGTGGTGCTTTCTTGGCAAATGGGAGCATTCGTGACCCTGAGTCAGGCAAGTATCAGTTGGAAATCAGTTCTGTATATCTTGACCACGCGCAAGGGCTTGCCTCACTTCTCCAGCAGTTTTTACTAGATGCTAAGGTGCTTGAGCGCAAGAAGGGAGCTGTGACCTATCTCCAGCGAGCCGAAGACATTATGGATTTTCTGATAGTAATCGGAGCTATGCAGGCGCGTGATGATTTTGAGCGAGTTAAGATTTTACGAGAGACTCGTAACGACCTCAATCGGGCCAATAATGCTGAAACGGCGAATATTGCTCGGACAGTTTCTGCCAGCATGAAGACCATCAACAATATCAGCAAAATTAAAGATATCATGGGACTAGAGAATTTGCCAGTGGATTTGCAGGAAGTGGCTCGCTTGCGGATTCAGCACCCAGACTACTCTATCCAGCAGTTGGCAGATAGTCTCAGCACTCCCCTTACAAAAAGTGGTGTCAACCACAGACTAAGAAAGATAAACAAATTAGCCGATGAATTATAAAACCACGAATCCTATGTGACTCGTGGTTCTTTTTTTATAAACTAGTAGAGTGTTTTGGTTGCACTTTTTGCTCAGGGTCGATGTAGTTGATGGCGTTGTTAACAGCGGTTGGTGCTTCTCCAAGCCCTGTCGCAATCAGATCAATTTTTCCGTCATAGTAGCAGCAATCACCGATAGCATAGATACCTGCTTGGCTAGATTCTTGCTTGCTATTGACGATAATCTTGTGGCGGTTAAGGTCCAGACCCCAGTTTTTAAGGTTACCAACAGAAGATTTGAAACCATAGTTGACAAAGAGATGGTCTACTTCGATCGTTTCGGTTTTATCAGATTTTACTTTTGTGATTTCTAGTTTATCGAGTGTTCTTCCATCTCCAAGGAGTTGACTTGGGATAAAAGGTGTTTTGATGGTTACAGATGATTCCTGTAAGGCTTGAACACTGTGTTCCAAGGCACGGAAATTATCTCTGCGGTGAACAAGGGTAGTTGGTGCGATTTTTTCAAAAGCCAAAGCCCAATCCACAGCTGAGTCTCCCCCACCAAGAATCGTCACTTTCTTACCAGCGTATTGCTGAATGTTGGAAACGTGGTAATGGATATTTTCATAGCTCTCAACGTCTTCTAGCTCCAGCGGACGTGGTTTAAAGGCACCGCCACCCATTGCGATGATAACTGTTTTAGTCAGGTGACTTCCTTTAGAAGTTGTAATGCCAAAGCCTTCTTCTTGTTTTTCAATCTCAAGAACCGTTTCATTGAGATGAATAGGGGTGTCAAAGCCTTTTAGCTGTTCAATTAAGCGGTTGGTCAACTCTTCTCCAGTCAAGTTTGGGAATCCCGGTACGTCTAAAATTTCCTTTTCAGGGTAGAGAATAGCAGGTTGTCCACCTAGTTGGGGAAGAGAATCGATGATTTTGACCTTGGCTTGGCGTAGGTGGGCATAAAAGGCTGCAAAAAGCCCGACAGGACCGCCACCTACAATAGTGATATCATAGAGTTGAGACATGGTTTCTCCTTTGTTTTATTCTATTCAGTTTATTTTATCATATTTTTACTTAATTTAAAATGAAGTAGGATAGGGAAAAAAATGCCAGAAAAATGGTATAATAGAGAGGAACGTGTTTGAACAGAGAGGAGACAGCAGATGAACTTTCAACAATTATCCAATCTACAATATTGGACTAGCTTGTTTTCTAGCCCTTGGAGTATTGCTATCAATGTGTTTGATATTTTGATTGTGACCTATATTTTATATCGTTTTACAAAAGCGATAGCTGGTACCAAGATTATGATTTTGGTGCGGGGGGTCGTGATCTTTGTATTAGCCCAGGTTGTGGCCAATATCCTTGGTTTAACAACGATTTCTTGGTTGATTAATCAGATTATCACTTATGGAGTCATCGCTGCAGTTGTTATCTTCTCTCCAGAGATTCGGACTGGTTTGGAACGTTTGGGAAGGGCGACAGATTTCTTTTCTACTACTCAAATTAGTGCAGAGGAGCAAATGATTCGTGCCTTTGTCAAGTCGGTTGAATATATGAGTCCTCGTAAGATTGGTGCTTTGGTTGCTATCCAACGAGTTCGGACCTTGCAAGAATATATTGCTACAGGAATTCCCTTGGATGCCAATATTTCAGCTGAACTCCTTATTAATATCTTTATCCCCAACACTCCCCTACACGATGGTGCTGTGATTATCAGAGGAAATCGAATTGCAGTCACCTCTGCTTATCTGCCCTTAACAGAAAGCACAGGGATTTCCAAGAAATTTGGGACCAGACACCGGGCGGCGATTGGTTTATCTGAAGTGTCCGATGCCTTGACCTTCATCGTCTCAGAGGAAACAGGTGGTATTTCGATTACTTACAATGGGGTCTTCAAGCATGATTTAACGATTGAAGAATTTGAAGCAGAGTTACGAACAATTCTTTTGCCAGCTGTTGAGGAAAAAGATAGTTTCAAGGATCGTTTGCTAGGAGGTTGGAAATATGAGAAAAAATAGTTTATATATCATTTCATCTCTCTTTTTTGCTTGTGTCTTATTCATCTATGCAACGTCGACTAACTTTCAAAATAGCAATACCGCAAGGCAGGTCAAATCAGAAACCTACACCAATACGATAACGAACGTTCCTATCGATATTCACTATGATAATGACCAGTATTTCATAAGTGGATTTGCATCAGAGGTTTCAGTTGTGCTGACAGGTGCCAATCGTGTAACCTTGGCCAGTGAAATGCAGGAAAGCACTCGTAAGTTTAAGGTCACAGCGGATTTGACAGATGCTAGTGTTGGAACGATTGAAGTTCCCTTGAATATTGAAAATCTTCCAAATGGAATGACTGCTGTGGCAACGCCTCAAAAGATTACAGTGAAAGTTGGGAAGAAGGTTAAGCGTGATGGAATGATTGTTGTGCCACAAGTTGACCAAAGCCAGATTGATCCCAAGATACAAATTGATAGTATAACTGTATCAAATGAACAGGTTTCTGTCACAACTGACCAAGAAACATTAGTTAAGATTGACAAAGTTATTGCACTTTTACCAACCAGCGAACACATAACAGGTAATTACAGTGGTTCAGTACCTTTGCAAGCAATCGACCGCAATGGTGTTGTTTTACCAGCAGTGATCACTCCGTTCGATACAACAATGAAGGTGACTACAAAACCAGTAGCACCAAGTTCAAGCACATCAAATTCAACTACAAGCAGTTCATCGGAGACATCTTCGTCAACGAAAGCAACTAGTTCAAAAACGAATTAAAAATAGAAAAAGGATTTTATAAAATGGGTAAATATTTTGGGACTGATGGAGTCCGTGGAGAAGCTAACGTAGAATTAACGCCAGAATTAGCTTTTAAATTGGGACGTTTTGGAGGTTATGTTCTCAGTCAACATACAACTGAAGCACCAAAAGTTTTTGTAGGACGTGACACTCGCATCTCAGGTCAAATGCTTGAAGCAGCTTTGATTGCTGGCCTCCTTTCAGTTGGCATTCACGTTTATAAGCTTGGAGTTCTTGCAACACCAGCAGTAGCTTATCTTGTTAAAACAGGAGGTGCAAGCGCAGGTGTCATGATTTCAGCTAGTCACAACCCAGCTCTTGATAATGGAATCAAATTCTTTGGTGGTGATGGCTTTAAACTAGACGATGACAAAGAAGCAGAAATCGAAGCCTTGCTAGATGCCAGTGACGATACTCTCCCACGTCCAAGTGCAGAAGGCTTGGGTACGGTTGTTGACTACCCAGAAGGTTTACGTAAGTATGAAGCCTATCTTGTTTCAACTGGAACCCCTCTTGAAGGGATGAAGGTGGCCTTGGATACTGCCAATGGTGCAGCTTCTACAAGTGCCCGTCAAATCTTTGCAGACCTAGGTGCTCAATTAACAGTTATTGGTGAAACACCGGATGGCCTTAACATCAACTTGAACGTTGGCTCAACTCACCCAGAAGCCCTTCAAGAAGTAGTCAGAGAAAGCGGCTCAGCTATTGGTTTGGCCTTTGACGGAGACAGTGACCGTTTGATTGCTGTTGATGAAAATGGAGATATCGTTGATGGTGACAAGATTATGTACATCATCGGGAAATACCTTTCTGAAAAAGGACAATTGGCTCAAAATACAATTGTGACAACTGTGATGTCTAACCTTGGTTTCCACAAGGCCTTGGACCGCGAAGGCATTAACAAGGCAGTCACTGCAGTTGGTGACCGCTATGTTGTTGAAGAAATGAGAAAATCAGGCTACAATCTTGGTGGTGAACAGTCTGGTCATGTCATCTTGATGGATTACAATACAACAGGTGATGGTCAACTTTCAGCAGTTCAATTGACTAAGATCATGCAAGAAACAGGTAAGAGCTTATCAGAGTTAGCAGCAGAAGTAACCATCTATCCACAAAAATTGGTCAATATCCGAGTGGAAAATGCCATGAAGGAAAAGGCTATGGAAGTACCAGCTATCAAGGTTATCATCGAGAAGATGGAAGAAGAAATGGCAGGGAATGGTCGTATCCTTGTTCGCCCAAGTGGAACAGAGCCCCTCTTGCGTGTTATGGCAGAAGCGCCTACAACAGAAGAAGTAGACTATTATGTTGATACCATCGCTGACGTAGTTCGAGCTGAAATCGGGATTGACTAAATCCTAGAAAACTAGATGAAAATAAAAAATTATGGTACAATAGCATATAATATTGTAGCCGAGGGAGAAAGATATGAATCTTAAACGTGAACAAGAATTTGTTAGTCAGTATCATTTTGATGCGCGTAATTTTGAATGGGAAAATAAAAATGGAGCTCCTGAAACTAAGGTAGATGTGAACTTCCAATTGATTCAACATGATCAAGAGAATCAAGTGACTTCCTTGATTGTTGTCTTGAGTTTTATGATTGTATTTGATAAATTTGTCATCAGTGGAACCATTTCACAAGTGAACCATATCGATGGTCGTATTGTCAATGAACCCAGTGAATTGAACCAAGAAGAAGTTGAAACCTTGGCTCGTCCGTGTTTGAACATGCTCAACCGTTTGACTTACGAAGTAACTGAAATTGCATTAGACTTACCAGGAATCAATTTGGAGTTCTAATATGAAATTAGCTGTTATCACAGATTCCTCTGCCTATCTCAGTGTAGAGACCTTGCAAAGAGAAGATTTATTTGTCTTGGATATTCCTGTCAATATTGATGGTGAGGAGTATGTCGAAGGTGTAAATCTAACTGCTCAAGAATTTTATGAAAAAATGGCTTCAGCAAGCGAATTGCCAAAAACGAGCCAACCAAGTATTGCCAAGTTAGATGAGATTCTAACTTCTCTCAAAGAACAAGGTTATACACACGCTTTGGGACTTTTCCTATCTTCTGGAATTTCAGGTTTTTACCAAAATATCCAGTATATGGTCGATGATTATGAGGGTTTAACCATTGCCTTTCCTGATACTCGTATTACAAGCGCTCCCCTAGGCTATATGGTTGAGAGTGTCTTAAAATGGGCCGAGCAAGGAGATGGCTTTGAGTCTATCTTAGATAGAGTAACTGAACAGATTGAAAATACCGCAGCCTTTATCATGGTGGATGATCTTGACCATCTAGTTAAGGGGGGACGACTCTCTAATGGTGCGGCTATTTTGGGGAATCTCCTTAGTATCAAGCCAATCCTATACTTCAATGACCAAGGTGTGATAGAAGTATATGAAAAGGTTCGTACAGAGAAAAAGGCTACAAAACACTTAGTTGAAATTGGTAAAGAAGCAATAGCTAATGGGAATTACCAAATTACTGTCATTCACGGGAATGCTCCTCAAAAAGCAGCAGATTTGCGCCAGCTTTTAATCGATAGTGGAGTGGCTACAGATGTTTCAATTGCAACCTTCGGTAGTGTTATTGGGACTCACCTGGGAGAAGGAAGTATTGCTTTAGGTTATACACCAATCGTCTAGATTGTTCTTACAGGCTTTGTATCTTAGAAATTGAACACGGACTACCTGCCTCTTGAAAAAAGATGCCTGTCTTGCCTTTCGTGGAAAGTCAGCGCCATTCCCTATTTTTCATGGGCAGCTAACGTCCTTTGTATCTTAAATAGGAGTAGAGATTGAGATGAGTATTCGAGTAATTATTGCTGGTTTTAAGGGAAAGATGGGTCAAGCTGCTTGCCAGATGGTCTTGGCTGATCCAGAACTTGAACTGGTAGCAGTTTTGGATCCTTTTGAGTCTGAGTCAGAATGGCAGGGAATTCCTGTCTTTAATGATAAGGCTGATTTAGCAGGCTTTAAAGCGGATGTTTGGGTGGATTTTACAACTCCAGCTGTTGCCTATGAGAATACACGCTTTGCTCTTGAAAATGGATTTGCTCCAGTAGTTGGAACGACAGGTTTCACTAGTCAAGAGATTGAAAAACTAAAAGAATTTTCTCGTTCTAAAAACTTGGGTGGTTTGATTGCTCCAAATTTTGCCTTGGGTGCTGTCTTGCTCATGCAATTTGCGGCACAAGCTGCAAAGTACTTCCCAAATGTGGAGATTATTGAACTTCACCATGACAAGAAAAAAGATGCGCCGAGCGGAACAGCTATTAAAACAGCTGAATTGATGGCTCAAGTCCGTGAGCCTATCCAACAAGGTGCTAGTGATGAGGAAGAACTCATTACTGGAGCTCGTGGTGCCGACTTTGATGGTATGCGTATCCACTCAGTTCGTTTGCCAGGTCTTGTGGCTCATCAGGAAGTTATTTTTGGAAATCAGGGAGAAGGATTGACCCTACGTCATGACTCCTATGATCGCAGCTCCTTCATGACAGGGGTGAATTTGGGAATCAAAGAAGTTGTCAAGCGTCATGAGCTTGTCTATGGATTAGAACACTTATTATGAGATTAACACAAATGCCTTCTGAATTTCAGAAGGCTTTACCAGTATTAGAAAAAATTAAAGAAGCAGGCTTTGAAGCTTATTTTGTTGGAGGCTCTGTTAGGGATGCCTTACTCCATCGTCCCATCCATGATGTGGATATTGCGACTTCATCTTATCCAGAAGAGACCAAGCAGATTTTTCCACGGACAGCTGACATTGGCATTGAGCACGGAACAGTTTTGGTTTTAGATGGAGATGAAGAGTACGAAGTAACCACTTTTAGAACTGAGGATGTCTATGTTGACTATCGTAGACCTAGTGCAGTTTCCTTTGTTCGTTCGTTAGAAGAGGACCTCAAACGACGTGATTTCACAGTCAATGCCTTTGCCTTGGATGAGATGGGAAAAATCATTGATTTGTTCAATGGTTTGAGAGATCTAGAAAATCAAGTTTTACGAGCAGTTGGTGTAGCTAGTGAGCGTTTCAACGAAGATGCTTTGCGGATTATGCGTGGTTTCCGTTTTCAGGCCAGTCTTGGCTTTGAGCTTGAACAAGAAACCTTTGAAGCTATGAAGACCCTGACGCCACTTTTGGAAAAAATTTCTGTGGAGCGTACCTTTGTCGAGTTTGATAAACTTTTGCTGGCTCCCTTTTGGAGAAGGGGCTTGGCTTCCATGATTGAGAGTCAAGCTTATGATTATCTTCCTGATATGGCTGGTAGTCATAAGAACCTCCAATCTTTATTTGATTTAGATGCTGATTTTACCTTTGAATCTTCTGAACAAGCCTGGGCTGCACTTTTATGGGTTTTAGAAGTGGAAGATGCTCAACAATTTTTGAAACATTGGAAAACTTCGCGTCAATTCGCTAGGCAAATTCAAGATTTACTTACGATCTTAGAACTTCGTGAAGAAGGGGAACTAAGCAAGCGCGATTGTTACCGTTTTGATTTAGATTTGCTTTTACAGGCTGAAAATCTTCGTCAGGCTCAAGGAAAAGAAGTCAATCCACAGGCTATCGAAGAGACATACCACAGCTTAACCATCCATGATAAGAAAGAGATTCAAATCAATGGTGGGATTTTGATCAAAGAATATGGCTATCAGCCAGGACCAGAAATGGGAGAAATTTTAACAGAGATTGAGTATGCCATTGTCGATGGAGAATTGGAAAATGACAGTCAAGCCATCCATGAATACCTGAGGGAGAAAAAATGAGTGATTTTATCGTTGAAAAACTAAGTAAATCCGTTGGAGACAAGACTGTCTTTAAGGATATTTCCTTTATCATCCATGACTTGGATAGAATCGGTCTTATCGGTGTCAATGGAACAGGAAAGACGACCTTATTAGATGTTCTTTCAGGCGTTTCTGGTTTTGATGGTGACGTAAGCCCTTTTTCGGCAAAAAATGATTACAAAATTGGCTACTTGACCCAGGACCCAGATTTTGATGATAGCAAGACTGTCTTGGATACTGTTCTATCAAGTGATTTGAAAGAAATCCAGCTGATCCGTGAGTATGAATTGCTCATGCTCAACTACAGTGAGGATAAGCAAGCGCATTTGGAACGGGTTATGGCGGAGATGGATTCTCTCCAAGCTTGGGAAATTGAGAGTCAGGTCAAGACCGTTCTCAGCAAGTTGGGAATCCAGGATTTGTCGACTCCAGTTGGAGCTCTTTCAGGTGGTTTGCGAAGACGGGTTCAGTTGGCACAAGTGCTGCTAGGAAATCACGACCTTTTGCTTTTGGATGAGCCAACTAACCATCTGGATATTGCAACTATTGAGTGGCTGACCCTCTTTTTGAAAAATTCTAAGATGACCGTCCTTTTTATCACCCATGACCGTTATTTCCTAGACGCTTTGTCAACTCGGATTTTTGAATTGGATAGAGGTGGATTAACCGAGTATCAGGGTAATTACCAGGACTATATTCGCCTTAAGGCGGATCAGGACGAGCGGGATGCAGCTCTTCTCCACAAGAAGGAACAACTTTATAAGCAAGAATTGGCCTGGATGCGCAGACAACCTCAGGCGCGTGCGACCAAGCAGCAGGCTCGTATCAATCGTTTCCATGACCTGAAAAAAGAAGTTTCAGGTGGCATTGCTGAAACAGACTTGACCATGAACTTTGAAACCAGTCGAATTGGGAAGAAAGTTATCGAGTTTAAGGATGTTTCCTTTGCCTATGACGATAAACCGATTCTGAAACATTTTAATCTTTTGGTACAAGCCAAAGACCGTATTGGAATCGTTGGGGATAACGGTGTTGGAAAATCAACCCTGCTTAACCTGATTGCAGGAAGTCTTGAGCCGACAGCAGGTCAAGTTGTAATTGGTGAAACGGTTCGCATCGCTTATTTCTCTCAGCAAATTGAGAGCTTGGATGAAAGTAAGCGAGTGATCAATTACTTGCAGGAAGTGGCAGAAGAGGTCAAGACCAGCGGTGGTTCTACGACTTCCATTGCAGAGTTGCTAGAGCAGTTCCTCTTCCCACGTTCGACTCATGGAACCTTGATTGAGAAATTGTCTGGTGGAGAGAAAAAACGCCTCTATCTCCTCAAACTGCTTTTGGATAAACCAAATGTTCTTCTCTTGGACGAACCGACAAATGACCTAGACATTGCAACCTTAACAGTTCTAGAAAATTTCTTGCAAGGCTTTGCTGGTCCAGTTTTGACCGTTAGTCACGATCGCTATTTCCTTGATAAGGTAGCGACCAAGATTCTGGCCTTTGAAGATGGCAAGATTCGTCCTTTCTTCGGACATTACACTGACTATCTTGATGAAAAGGCCTTTGAAGCAGAAACGAAAAGCCAAGTTCAAAAGGCCGAAAAGGAGAAAGTGGTTAAGGTCCGTGAAGACAAGAAACGCATGACCTACCAAGAAAAGCAGGAGTGGGCAAGTATTGAAGGTGATATTGAAGCCTTGGAAAACCGTATCGCTGCGATTGAAGAGGAGATGCAGGCCAATGGTTCTGACTTTGGCAAACTGGCTACTCTTCAAAAAGAACTAGATGAGAAAAACGAAGCACTTCTTGAAAAATACGAACGCTATGAGTATCTCAGTGACTTTGATAGCTAGAAGAATAGAAAAATCCCGTCTCATGGACAGGATTTCTCTATTCTTTTTTGGTTTCTTGATGAAAGATATTTTGCCAAGTTTCGTGGCGACGCCAGATACTTGTGTGGATGATACCATCTAACTCATAGCTGATGAGTTTGGTCTTTTGACTGATGGAAGTGATTTGAATATCCTTGATAGCGGAATTCAAGTCTTTTTCGGCTTTATAGGCTTCTTTATTAATCTGCTCTCCATCTTGGCGAATATAGACAAAATCATCAGCCAAGAGTTCTTCCAATTGATTTCCTTGGTCAATCAATTGCTCTCGCATGAGCAATTTTTTATAGACATTGTCTAAAATTTCATCCTCAGGGATAGGCGCAGGTTCGATGTGGACATCGGTATCAAAGACTCCAAATCGTTCTTCTAGCATAGACTCGACCTGATCCGCGATTTCATGACTCTCAAAAACAGACAGGTCAGGATTCATTTCTAGCGTAATATCCAGGTAGATGTTGCTACCGTAGGTTCGACCTCTTTGAGATTTAACCTTGTTGATTTTGGGAATTTCCATAATGGCTTTTTGATAGTCCTCGAGCAGACGGTCGTCAAAGCCATCTGAAAGGCTAAAGGAAGACTCGATGAAGATATCATAGGCAGTTTTCAAGATAAAGAAAGTGATGATGATAGCGACCAGTTTATCCACAATTGGATAATTGAAACTGCTGGCCAGAATGGCAATGGTAGTACCCAGTGAGGTAACAGCATCAGAAAGATTGTCCTTGGCGGCAGCCTTTAGTGCCTTGGAGTTGGATTTTTTACTGAGGTCAGTATTGTAGAGATAAACTAGAAACATAATCACTGCAGAAATGATTCCTAGAGTTGCACCAAGAGGATCAATGACCGTTTCTTCCCGGCTGAGAATCTTCTGAATGGTATCCCTTAGTACATCAAAGCCAACATAGAACATGATGATGGAAGTGATTAAGCTAGCCAAATCTTCAATCTTCCAGTGGCCAAAACGGTGGTCTCGGTCAGCAGGTTGGCGGGCCATTCGAATGCCGATCAAGAGAGCCACATTTCCAATGATATCCGATACGTTGTTGAAACCATCGGCCACTAAACTGGATGAATGAAGAAGATGACCAGTTGCTAATTTTGCTGCAGACAAGATTAAATAGGTCGAAATACTGATAATGGCCCCACGCTCAGCTAACTTGAGGTTTGAGATAGATTGCTTCATTCAACTTCCTTTCTAGTCACATAGCATTCTACTATTATACTGATTTTCAAGGGAAAATTCAAATAAGGCAGTTTTTACTCTTTGAAAGTTGTTTAAAATTTGGTATAATAGAACTACTCAAGGGAGTAGCTGGCAGAAACCTGTGATAGTGTCGTCATTCCGAATTTTATACTGAAAAGTATGCTTTCCGGCCCTATCTTAAACAGCGAGACTTGTTATGATTAACAGGTCTCTTTTTGTTTGTCGTGAAAAGATGCGATGAGGGAAAAGAGAGTCTGTTTTGCACACAATGTCAAGGAGGAGACACATGTCAAAAAAACAAAAACGCCAAGCGTTTTACACTCAGAGTCCTGAAGAGGTCTTGCAGGCTGTGGATGCGACCGAGCAAGGTTTGTCATCAAGTGAGGCGGAAAAGCGCCTTGCTGAATTTGGCCACAATGAACTCGAAGAAGGTGAGAAACGATCAATCCTGGTCAAATTCATAGAGCAGTTTAAGGATTTGATGATTATCATCCTAGTTGCAGCGGCTATTTTATCAGTCGTGACTTCTGGTGGGGAAGATATCGCAGATGCTATCATCATCCTAGCCGTAGTTATCATCAACGCTGCCTTTGGTGTTTACCAAGAAGGAAAAGCTGAAGAAGCCATCGAAGCACTAAAATCCATGTCTAGTCCAGCTGCCCGCGTTCTTCGTGATGGGCACATGGCTGAGATTGATTCTAAAGAATTGGTACCAGGTGATATCGTAGCTCTCGAAGCTGGTGATGTAGTACCTGCAGACCTACGTTTGCTTGAAGCCAACTCTCTTAAAATCGAAGAAGCTGCCCTGACAGGTGAGTCTGTGCCAGTAGAAAAAGACTTGTCAGTCGAGCTTACTGCAGACGCTGGTATTGGTGACCGTGTCAACATGGCCTTCCAAAACTCTAACGTAACCTATGGTCGTGGGATGGGTGTTGTTGTCAATACTGGTATGTATACTGAAGTTGGTCACATCGCAGGTATGCTTCAAGATGCAGATGAGACAGATACACCACTTAAACAAAACTTGAACAACCTTTCTAAGGTCTTGACTTATGCAATTTTGGTCATTGCCCTAGTTACTTTTGTTGTAGGTGTCTTTATTCAAGGAAAAGATCCACTAGGTGAGTTGATGACCTCTGTTGCCCTTGCCGTTGCGGCTATCCCAGAAGGGCTCCCAGCTATCGTAACGATCGTTCTTGCCCTTGGTACTCAAGTTTTGGCCAAACGAAACTCTATCGTTCGTAAGTTGCCAGCAGTAGAAACACTTGGTTCAACTGAAATTATCGCTTCTGATAAGACTGGTACGCTGACCATGAACAAGATGACCGTTGAAAAAGTCTTCTACGATGCAGTCCTACATGACTCAGCTGATGATATTGAACTGGGTCTTGAAATGCCCCTACTTCGTTCAGTTGTATTGGCCAATGATACTAAAATCGATGTGGAAGGCAACCTGATTGGTGACCCAACCGAAACAGCCTTCATTCAGTATGCCTTGGACAAGGGCTACGATGTCAAAGGATTTTTAGACAAATACCCTCGTGTGGCTGAGTTGCCATTTGACTCTGACCGTAAGCTCATGTCAACGGTTCACCCGTTGCCAGATGGTCGTTTCCTTGTAGCAGTCAAGGGTGCGCCAGATCAACTTTTGAAACGTTGTGTTCTTCGTGATAAGGCTGGGGATATTGCTCCGATTGATGAGAAGGTTACAAACCTCATTCACACAAATAACTCTGAAATGGCTCATCAAGCCTTGCGTGTCCTTGCAGGTGCTTATAAGATTATTGACAGTATTCCAGAAAATCTTACTTCTGAAGAGCTTGAAAATGATTTAATCTTCACTGGTTTAATCGGGATGATTGACCCTGAACGTCCTGAAGCTGCTGAGGCTGTTCGTGTGGCTAAGGAAGCGGGAATTCGTCCAATCATGATCACAGGTGACCATCAAGACACTGCAGAAGCTATTGCTAAACGTTTGGGAATCATCGCTGCAAATGATACCGAAGGCCACGTTTTAACTGGTGCTGAGCTCAACGAACTGTCAGATGAAGACTTTGAAAAAGTAGTTGGTCAATACTCTGTTTATGCGCGTGTGTCTCCAGAGCACAAGGTTCGTATCGTCAAGGCTTGGCAAAAACAAGGTAAGGTCGTTGCTATGACAGGTGACGGTGTCAATGATGCGCCAGCTCTGAAAACAGCCGATATCGGTATCGGTATGGGAATCACTGGTACAGAGGTTTCTAAGGGAGCTTCTGACATGATTCTTGCGGATGATAACTTTGCGACTATTATCGTCGCAGTTGAAGAAGGACGTAAGGTCTTCTCAAACATTCAAAAGACCATTCAGTACCTACTTTCTGCCAATACTGCTGAAGTATTAACCATCTTCTTATCAACCTTGTTTGGTTGGGACGTCTTGCAGCCAGTTCATCTTTTGTGGATCAACTTGGTAACAGATACCTTCCCAGCTATCGCTCTTGGTGTTGAACCTGCTGAGCCTGGTGTCATGAACCATAAACCACGTGGACGCAAGGCAAGCTTCTTCTCAGGTGGTGTTTTGAGTTCTATCATCTATCAAGGTGTACTCCAAGCAGCTATTGTTATGAGTGTTTATGGTCTTGCGATTGCTTACCCAGTTCATGTGGGTGACAATCATGCCATTCATGCAGATGCTCTAACTATGGCCTTTGCAACCCTTGGTTTGATTCAGCTCTTCCATGCCTACAATGTCAAATCTGTCTACCAATCCATCTTGACAGTTGGCCCATTCAAGTCTAAGACCTTCAACTGGTCCATCTTGGTATCCTTCATCCTTCTCATGGCAACAATCGTTGTAGAACCGCTTGAAGGAATCTTCCATGTAACGAAACTAGACTTGTCACAATGGGGAATCGTCATGGCTGGTAGCTTCTCAATGATTATCATCGTCGAAATTGTTAAGTTTGTTCAACGTAAACTTGGCTTTGATAAGAATGCGATTTAAGGGAGGTTTCGGATGTCAGCCTATCAATTACCGACCGTATGGCAGGATGAAGCTAGTAATCAAGGAGCCTTTACGGGATTAAATAAACCAACAGCAGGTGCCCGTTTCGAACAAAACTTGCCAAAAGGAGAGCAACCTTTTCAGCTTTATTCACTGGGAACACCAAATGGTGTGAAGGTCACTATCTTATTGGAAGAATTGCAAGAAGCTGGTTTTGAACAAGCGACTTACGATTTGTATAAGATTGCGATTATGGATGGGGATCAGTTTGGTTCAGACTTTGTAAAGCTTAATCCAAATTCAAAGATTCCAGCCTTGTTGGACCAGTCAGGAACTGAAGAAGTGAGAGTCTTTGAGTCTGCGCATATTCTTTTATACCTTGCTGAGAAATTTGGAGCCTTTCTACCAAGTAATCCTGTGGAGAAGGTAGAAGTTTTGAATTGGTTATTCTGGCAAGCAGGTACAGCACCTTTTCTAGGTGGGGGATTTGGACATTTCTTTAATTATGCCCCTGAAAAATTGGAATATCCAATTAATCGTTTTACGATGGAAGTGAAACGCCAGTTAGATTTATTGGATAAGGAATTGGCTCAGAAACCTTATATTGCAGGCAATGACTATACGATTGCAGATATTGCTATCTGGTCTTGGTATGGCCAGTTAGTTCAAGGAAAGCTTTACCAAGGTTCTGCAAAATTTTTAGATGCCTCAAGTTATCAAAATCTAGTAAACTGGTCAGAAAAAATTGCCAACCGTCCAGCTGTTAAGCGTGGTATGGAAGTAACTTATAAAGAAATTAAATAGCAAAAAAAGTCATCTTCGGATGGCTTTTTGCTACAGTTGAGGGAAAGGGCTTGCAGTTATCGGCTTTTATGCTATAATTGCTATAATATAGTAAAAAGCAAGAGGAGTGTGAGGGAGTGGAAAAAGAAATTGTGAAGGATATCTTATTTTTGTCTCAAGTGTCTCAGCCGGCAAGTCAGGAAGACCTGTATCTTGCCAGAGATTTACAGGATACGCTTTTAGCAAATCGTGAGACTTGTGTCGGCCTGGCTGCCAATATGATTGGGGTGCAGAAGCGCGTGATTATTTTTAATCTTGGCTTGGTTCCCGTGGTCATGTTTAATCCAGTGCTCCTATCCTCTGAAGGACCTTATGAGACAGAGGAAGGCTGTTTGTCTTTGACAGGTGTGCGATCTACTAGGCGTTATGAAACTATAAGGGTTGCCTATCGTGACAGCAAGTGGCAGAAACAGACTATTACTTTGACAGGTCTCCCAGCCCAGATCTGCCAGCATGAACTGGATCATTTGGAAGGACGAATCATTTAGGAGGAGTGCAAATGAAACGAATAGTCTTTGAACTTATTTTTATCGCAACGACCTGGTATATCTTTTTACCACCCCTTAACCTGACCAGCTGGGAATTTCTCTTTTTCCTCTGTGGGCATTTGCTGCTTGTAGCAATCTTATTTGGTTTTGGTAGGGGAATCAATTTGGTCAAAACAGTTCATGTGCGTCACGGCAAGGCGGAAGCTGCCTTAAATCTAGAGGGTTTCAAAATCAATCGGTTAGGGAAAATCCTTTTTGCTTCTATTGGAGGAATTCTGCTCTTGGCGGCCTTTGTTTCCTTGGTGACTTCTAGCATTTTTCAGGCTAAAAATTATGCCAGTGTAGTCACAGTTACGGAAAAAGACTTTGCTGAATTTCCTAAGAGTGATACCAGTAAGGTTCCTATCTTAGATAGAAGTACGGCTGAAAAAATTGGCGACCGTTACTTGGGTTCCCTAACGGATAAGGTATCGCAGTACGTAGCGGCAGATACCTATACCCAATTGACGATTGATGGGAAACCTTATCGGGTTACGCCACTAGAATACGCAGATCCTATCAAGTGGTTTAATAATCAAGCCAAGGGAATCGGCGAATATATCAAGGTAGACATGGTGACCGGAAATGCGGACTTGGTGGACTTGAAGACACCAATCAAGTATTCTGACTCGGAGTATTTTAACCGTGATGTCAAGCGTCACTTGCGTTTTAAGTACCCAACTAAAATCTTCAAGACTCCATCCTTCGAGGTGGACGATGAGGGCAATCCTTTCTATGTGGCGACGGTTTACCAAAAGCAATTTGGACTTGCGGTTCCTCGTCCTGTTTCAGTCATTATCTTGGATGCCACAAATGGAGAGACCAAGGAATACAGTTTGGCAGATGTTCCAGAATGGGTGGACAGGATCTATCCAGCTGAGGAAACTATTGAGCAAATCAACTATAACGGCAAGTACAAGGACGGTTTCTGGAATGCCATGATTTCCAAGAAAAACGTGACCCAGACTACGAAGGGCTATAATTATTTGTCTATCGGCAATGACATCTACCTCTACACAGGTGTGACATCGGCCAATGCAGATGAAAGTAATCTTGGTTTCATCCTAGAAAATATGCGAACAGGAGAAATCACTAAGTACAGCTTGGCTTCTGCGACCGAAGAATCGGCCCGTGAATCAGCCGAAGGTGCTGTTCAGGAGAAATCCTACAAGGCAACCTTCCCGATCCTCATCAACCTTAACGACAAGCCACTCTACATCATGGGCTTGAAGGACAATGCTGGCTTGGTCAAAGAGTACGCCTTGGTTGACGCAGTCGAGTACCAAAATGTTATCGTAGCTACTACAGTGGAAGAACTGCTCAGCAAGTATGCCAATAAAAACGATCTTGAGATTGACAATGCAACAACTGAAAGTATCAAGGGAGTGGTAGCAGACCTCAAATCAGCTGTTATCAAGGGCGATACTGTCTACTTCTTTAAAGTTGATGGCAAGATTTACAAGGTTAAGGCCTCAGTATCAGATGATCTTCCTTACCTTGAAAATGGTAAGACCTTTGAAGGTCAAGTAGGAAAAGACAACTATCTCAAGACCTTTAAAGTGCAGTAATACTCTGCGAAAATCTCTTCAAACCACGTCAACTTTATCTGCAACCTCAAAGCTGTGCTTTGAGCAACCTGCGGCTAGTTTCCTAGTTTGCTCTTTGATTTTCATTGAGTATAAAAAAGGTTTATTTAAGAAATACATGTTATAATAAGGTAAATTAAGATTAATGGAGGACAAAGAAATGGGTTTTTATGTGATGCTTGCTTCAATGCTACTCGGACTGCTCGCTTTGAAGGTAGGCTTTTCTCAGTTCAAGGAGAAAAAAGATAAATTCTTATCTATCTTAACAAGTTTAGCTGGCCTAGCCCTTGTTCTCGTGGCTGTCTGGTTAGGATGGCCCAAATAAACAGAGAAACCTCGGTCAAACCGAGGTTTCTCAGATGAATTTCTTGGTTGTGACTAAAAAATATGCTACACTATCAATATGAAAATTTTAATCCCAACAGCAAAAGAAATGAACACAGACTTGCCAAGTATCGAGGCAACTCCTTTAAAACCAGAAAGTCAGGCTGTGCTGGATGCTTTGTCCCTCTATTCTGCTAGTCAATTGGAGAGCTTTTACAAGGTATCAGCTGAAAAGGCTGCGGAAGAATTTCAACATATCCAAGCTTTGAAAAGGCAAACTGCTCAACACTACCCAGCTCTGAAACTTTTTGACGGACTCATGTATCGCCATATCAAGCGAGATAAATTGACCGAGGCAGAACAATCCTATGTTGAAAATTATGTCTTCATTACGTCAGCTTTGTACGGAGTCGTTCCAGCCTTGGCACCTATGCCCCCTCACCGTTTGGACTTTTTGATGAAATTAAAGGTCGCTGGTAAGACTTTGAAGAGCCATTGGAAGGCAGCCTACGATGAAGCTGTGAAGCAGGAAGAAGTGATTTTCTCTCTCTTGTCATCCGAGTTTGAGACTGTATTTTCTAAGGAAATCAGAGAAAAGATGGTGACCTTCAAATTCATGGAGGATAGAGGTGGTCAGCTGAAGATTCACTCAACTATTTCCAAGAAAGCGCGTGGTGCTTTCCTGACAGCCTTGATAGAAAATCAAGTACAGACGGTGGAGGAAGCTCGTCGCTTAAGCTTTGCAGGATTTGTCTATCGAGAAGATTTGTCAGAGCCACAGGAATTAGTTTTTGTTAAGGAAGTATAAAAGATATTTTATATTTGACAATATGTATTATCAGCTATTTTAGTTTATAAATTAGAGAAAGCGAACAAACTAGTCTTCTGAGTACCAGAAAAGTAGTCTTGTTCGCTTTTATTATATTATTCTCAATGAAAATCACAAAGTCAACTAGGAAGCTAGACGCAAGCTTTACTTGAGTAGGGTAAGGCGACACTGACGTGGTTTGAAGAAGTATTAGGTATGAAAAAACCACCCAAATAGGTGGCAAAGAGTCAGAAAATATCTTTATTTGATAGCATTAACCAAGTCTTGAGCTTGTTTTTCAAGTGAGTTTAGGACTGTTTCTTCAAGAACCAATTTTCCGTCTACCCATGCAGAGTCATTGACACGAGCAGCGGTGAAATCACCAACGACTTGTGTACGGATAAATGGCAAGAGGTCTTTGTAGATAGCGAAGAGTTGTTCGTGACCTGCATTGGCTACAGATGATACTGTGACCAACTTATCTTGTAGAGCAGAAGCGCTACGTGTATCAGACAAGTCAAGGGCACGAGATAGCCAGTCAAGCAAGTTTTTCACTGTTCCAGGGATGGAGAAGTTGTAAACTGGAGAGAAGATCCAGATGGCATCGGCAGCAAGAACCGCTTTACGAGCAGCCGCTACAGCTGGATGAGTTGGAACTTCTAAATCTTGGCTGAAGAGAGGAAGGACTGAATAATCAAGATAGCTAACTTCAGCTTCACCAGCAAGGGCTTTCTCAGCTTCGAGGGCCATTTGATGGTTGAAAGAACCTTGGCGTAGGGATCCGACGATAAATAATACTTTTTTAGACATGATGTGTCTCCATTTTCTTAAAATTTCGAGAATGCTCTCGTTGTTATAAAATATATTACAACAAAACAAAATAACTTGCAAGAAATTTGCTCAGAGTTTATTTGAAAATTATAAAATTGCTGAAACTCTAGTCAGTTGCCACTGGAAAAGTAAGAACTGTTTTTTGGATTTTGGTTTACTTTGAAGGAAGAAATAAAATGCGATGGTTCTTATATTCACTTGTAATAAAGCCCAATAGATGGTAAAATAGACGAGTGAAAAAAAAACAAAACAAAGCAAAAAATAATCTACTGCGGCAGTATGGTCTAGGGATGGCGATTTTGTTTGCGGTTATCAGTGCTTCCTTTCTGTATCTGGTTTCTCTTAGCATGAAACCCTATCAAACAGCTAAAAGTGAAGGAGAAAAATTAGCTCAGCAGTATGTAGGCTTAGAGAAGGCGGATCAGGTTGATTTATACAATGGCTTGGAATCCTATTACAGCATTCTTGGTCGTAATAAAAAAGCAGAAGCACTTGCTGTCCTGATCGGAAAAGAAGACCATAAGATTTATGTTTATCAGTTAAATCAGGGTGTTTCACAAGAGAAAGCAGAAGCTCTTTCTAAGGAAAAAGGAGCTGGCGAGATTGACAAGGTTACCTTTGGTCGTTATCAAGACAAGCCAATCTGGGAAGTCAAGTCAGGCTCTGATTATTATCTAGTAGATTTTGAAACAGGAGCATTGGTCAATAAGGAGGGCCTATGAAACTATCCAACCGTGTTTTAGAAATGGAAGAAAGTGTGACCTTGGCTGCTGGAGCCCGTGCCAAAGCACTAAAGGCTGAGGGAAGAGATATTTTGTCTCTAACCTTGGGTGAGCCAGATTTCACTACTCCAAAAAATATCCAAGATGCCGCCATTGCATCGATTCAAGATGGGCGTGCTTCTTTTTATACAGTAACCTCAGGTCTGCCAGAGCTCAAGGAAGCGGTTAATACCTACTTTGAGCGCTTTTACGGCTATTCTGTAGCGCCAAATCAAGTGACAGTTGCTGCTGGAGCCAAATATTCTCTCTACACCTTCTTTATGGCTGTGGTCAATCCAGGTGATGAAGTGATCATCCCAACCCCATACTGGGTCAGCTATGGAGACCAGGTTAAGATGGCAGAGGGTGTGCCAGTCTTTGTTCCTGCTAAGGAAGACAATCACTTTAAGGTGACCGTAGAGCAGTTGGAAGCAGCTCGCACAGACAAGACCAAGGTTTTGGTGCTGAATTCACCATCCAATCCGACAGGTATGATTTACACCCGTGAGGAACTCTTGGCAATCGGAAACTGGGCTGTAGAAAAGGATATTCTCATTCTAGCAGATGATATCTATGGCCGCTTGGTCTATAATGGCCATGAATTCACACCGATTTCTAGCTTATCGGAAGCGATTCGCAAGCAAACAGTAGTCATCAATGGTGTGTCTAAAACCTACGCTATGACTGGTTGGCGGATTGGCTATGCCGTTGGAGAAGCAGACATTATCGCTGCCATGTCTAAGATTGCAGGTCAAACAACTTCGAATCCGTCAGCAGTAGCCCAGTATGCAGCAGTTGAGGCTTTATCAGGTGAGCAAGATACGGTAGAAAGTATGCGTCAGGCTTTTGAGGAACGACTAAACACTATCTATCCTCTTCTTGCTGAGGTGCCTGGATTTGAAGTGGTCAAACCGCAAGGAGCCTTCTATCTCTTTCCAAATGTCAAAAAGGCAATGGAGATGAAAGGTTATACGGATGTGACAGAATTTACAACCGCTATCCTAGAAGAAGCTGAAGTGGCCTTGGTAACAGGAGCTGGCTTTGGAGCGCCAGAAAATGTCCGCCTCAGCTATGCGACAGACCTAGACACGCTTAAAGAAGCAGTTAAACGCTTGAAAGCATTTATGGAAAAATAAACGAAAGAGAAAAGGAAACATAATGACAAAACGTGTAACGATTATTGATGTAAAAGACTATGTTGGCCAAGAAGTGACGATTGGCGCTTGGGTTGCCAACAAATCAGGAAAAGGGAAAATCGCCTTCTTGCAATTGCGAGATGGAACAGCCTTCTTCCAAGGTGTAGCCTTTAAACCAAACTTTGTAGAAAAATTTGGTGAAGAAGTGGGACTTGAGAAGTTTGATGTTATCAAACGCTTGAGCCAAGAAACGTCTGTTTATGTGACAGGTATTGTCAAAGAAGACGAACGTTCTAAGTTTGGCTATGAGTTGGATATCACAGACATCGAAGTGATCGGTGAATCTCAAGACTACCCAATCACACCAAAAGAACACGGAACAGACTTCCTGATGGATAACCGTCACTTGTGGCTTCGCTCTCGTAAGCAAGTGGCTGTCATGCAAATCCGTAACGCTATTATCTATGCGACTTATGAGTTCTTCGACAAGAACGGCTTTATGAAGTTTGATAGCCCAATTCTTTCAGGAAATGCGGCTGAAGATTCAACAGAACTCTTTGAAACAGACTACTTTGGAACGCCAGCCTACTTGAGCCAATCAGGCCAGCTTTACCTAGAAGCAGGGGCTATGGCTCTTGGTCGTGTCTTTGACTTTGGTCCCGTATTCCGTGCTGAAAAATCAAAAACACGCCGTCACTTGACTGAGTTCTGGATGATGGATGCAGAGTACTCATACTTGACACACGATGAGTCACTTGACTTGCAAGAAGCTTATGTAAAAGCTCTTCTTCAAGGTGTGCTTGACCGTGCGCCTCAAGCCTTGGAAATCTTGGAACGTGATACAGAACTCTTGAAACGCTACATTGCAGAGCCTTTCAAACGCATCACTTACGATCAAGCTATTGACCTCTTGCAAGAGCATGAAAATGATGAAGACGTTGACTATGAACATCTTGAGCATGGAGATGACTTTGGTTCACCACACGAAACGTGGATCTCAAATCACTTTGGTGTCCCAACATTTGTCATGAACTATCCAGCAGCCATCAAGGCCTTCTACATGAAACCAGTTCCTGGGAATCCAGAGCGAGTGCTTTGTGCAGACTTGCTTGCCCCAGAAGGTTACGGAGAAATCATCGGTGGCTCTATGCGTGAAGAAGACTACGATGCCCTTGTTGCTAAGATGGATGAACTTGGCATGGATCGTACAGAGTACGAATTCTACCTTGACCTTCGTAAATACGGTACTGTACCACACGGTGGATTTGGTATCGGTATTGAACGTATGGTGACCTTCGCAGCAGGAACAAAACACATTCGTGAAGCTATTCCATTCCCACGTATGTTGCACCGTATTAAACCGTAAGAATAGGAAAACGCCCATGTGGCGTTTTTTCGCATTTCAGAGTTTTTACTTGCGTAAAAAACTGTTTTCTAGTATAATAGTTTATTGTGAGCGAACCTCACTTACCCCTTGCAGAGTCTTGGGGTCATTAGACCAAAAGGAGGAACATATCAATGGCTAAATACGAAATTCTTTATATCATTCGTCCAAACATTGAAGAAGAAGCTAAAAACGCTTTGGTAGCACGTTTTGACTCTATTTTGACTGACAACGGTGCAACTGTTGTTGAATCAAAAACTTGGGAAAAACGTCGTCTTGCATACGAAATCAAAGATTTCCGTGAAGGACTTTACCACATCGTTAACGTTGAAGCAAACGACGATGCAGCTCTTAAAGAGTTTGACCGTCTTTCAAAAATCAACGCTGACATTCTTCGTCACATGATCGTCAAAACTGACGCGTAAGAAGGTAAATTATGATTAACAATGTTGTACTTGTAGGGCGTATGACACGTGATGCTGAATTACGTTATACCCCATCAAATGTAGCAGTTGCGACTTTTACTCTTGCAGTAAACCGTACATTTAAGAGTCAAAATGGCGAACGTGAGGCTGATTTTATCAATGTCGTTATGTGGCGCCAACAGGCTGAAAATCTTGCTAATTGGGCTAAAAAAGGCTCACTTATCGGGGTAACAGGCCGTATTCAGACTCGTAGTTACGATAACCAGCAAGGACAACGTGTCTACGTGACGGAAGTCGTGGCTGAGAATTTCCAAATGTTGGAAAGCCGTAGTGTGCGTGAAGGACATACAGGTGGAGCTTATTCTGCACCAAGTTCAAACTATTCAGCCCCTACTCAATCAGTGCCTGACTTTTCACGTGATGAAAATCCATTTGGAACAACAAATCCTTTGGATATTTCAGATGATGATTTACCATTCTAATGGACAATTAATACTATAAAGGAGAAAAAAACATGGCTCAACAACGTCGTGGCGGATTCAAACGCCGTAAAAAAGTTGATTACATCGCAGCAAACAAAATTGAATATGTTGATTACAAAGATACTGAGCTTCTTAGCCGTTTCGTTTCAGAACGTGGGAAAATCCTTCCTCGTCGTGTAACAGGAACTTCAGCTAAAAACCAACGTAAAGTAACAACAGCTATCAAACGCGCTCGCGTAATGGCTTTGATGCCTTTCGTAAACGAAGATTAAAAAAAAAGACCCGGGTGGGTCTTTTTTTCAGGTCCGGGGGCCCTCTTTTTCATGAGCTTTGAAATGACAGAGCGAGTTTTGGTCCGAGTGGACCTCTTTTTCAGACCCGGTTGAGTCTTTTTTCAGGTCCGGGTAGCCCTCTTTTTCATGAGTTTGAAAACAAGAAAGCGAATTAAAACCCGGGTGGGTTTTTTTCTGACCTTGGCGTGCTATAATGGTAATAGAAAGAGTAAAGGTGGGTAAGTCAAAGATGAATTGTACGATTAGAAATATGATTAAGTCTGATATTGAATCCTTATCTCATGG
Organism: Streptococcus sp. 116-D4; assembly: GCF_009731465.1. Classification (NCBI taxonomy): domain Bacteria; kingdom Bacillati; phylum Bacillota; class Bacilli; order Lactobacillales; family Streptococcaceae; genus Streptococcus; species Streptococcus sp. 116-D4. Next base: position 1,430,445 of record NZ_AP021887.1, on the reverse strand, counting down.
ATTTATGAATCAAGGTTGGCCTGGTAGAGAGGAAATTTTGGCTAGATATTTTCTGGAACAGAAAAGTGGGGAGAGAGAAGTCTTAGTTGCAGAGATTGGTGGTGCTGTAGCGGGCTACATTACCATTTTGCCCTCTGCTAACCATGGTCCTTTTGCAGAAGTCTATCCAGAATTATCAGATTTTAATGTGTTTGAGCCTTTTCGAAATCAAGGGATTGGGAATCAACTGCTAGAAGAAGCAGAAAAACGAGTCAAGTTTGTTTCGAGTAAAGTCACTCTTGGTGTAGGTTTGCACTTAGGCTATGGTCCTGCCCAGAGATTGTATATCAGACGGGGCTACATTCCAGATGGGACAGGTGTCTGGTATCGAAATCGACCCTTGGAAATGAATGCAACTAGCCAAAATAATGATGATTTGGTTTTGTATCTAGTAAAGGAATTCGGATAAAAGACAAGGATTTTATTGGGGGTAGGGGATTTGCCTACTTTATGGTATAATGGAAAGAGTGAATTGAAGGAGGTAGTGAGATGGATGCCAAATTAAGATATAAGGCAAAGAAAATCAAGATTGTCTTTTTTGATATTGATGATACATTGCGGAATTCAAAGACAGGTTTTATTCCAGCTTCAATCCCAACTGTTTTTAAGCAATTACGTGAGAAAGGAATTTTAACAGGAATTGCTTCTGGACGTGGGATTTTTGGTGTCGTTCCGGAGATTCGTGATCTCAAGCCTGACTTTTTTGTAACTTTGAATGGGGCTTATATCGAAGATAAAAAAGGTCAGGTCATTTATCAGCATCAGATTGAGAAGTCAGATGTTGAGGAGTATATCTCTTGGGCTAAGCAAGAAGGAATTGAGTATGGCTTGGTTGGGAGTCATGATGCCAAACTCTCCGCTCGAACTGAGATGATCAGTGAGGCTATCAATCCAATTTACCCTGATTTGGATGTGGATCCTGACTTCCATGAAAAAGTAGATATCTATCAGATGTGGACTTTTGAAGATAAGGGAGATGACTTACACTTACCTGACAGTCTCTCAGATAAACTTCGCATGGTTCGTTGGCATCAACATTCGTCTGATATTGTACCGATTTCAGGCTCTAAAGCGACGGGTGTGGAAAAGGTTGTGGAACACCTTGGCTTGAAACCAGAGAACGTCATGGTTTTTGGAGATGGGCTCAACGACTTGGAACTCTTTGATTATGCAGGCATTAGTATCACTATGGGTGTTTCCCATGAAAAAATCAAAGAAAAAGCAGATTATATTACAAAAACATTAGAAGAAGATGGCATTTTTGATGCCTTAGAAGGATTTGGTATGGTAGAAAAAGAATTGCATTTCCCACAAGTAGACATTGAAACAGCAGAAGGTCCTATCGCGACTATTAAGACCAATCACGGAGACTTGCGTATTAAGCTCTTCCCTGAACATGCTCCTAAAACAGTAGCTAACTTTGTAGCTCTTTCAAAAGATGGTTACTATGATGGTGTCATTTTCCATCGTATTATCAAGGACTTTATGATCCAAGGTGGAGACCCAACTGGAACTGGTATGGGTGGCGAGTCAATCTACGGCGAATCATTTGAGGATGAATTCTCAGAAGAACTTTACAATATTCGTGGTGCCCTTTCCATGGCCAATGCTGGTCCAAATACCAACGGCAGCCAGTTCTTTATCGTGCAAAATCAACATTTGCCATATTCTAAGAAAGAGATTGCTCGTGGTGGTTGGCCAGAACCGATTGCGGAAATCTATGCCAACCAAGGAGGAACTCCTCATCTAGACCGCCGTCACACTGTATTTGGTCAGTTAGCTGATGAAGCTTCTTACGCTGTTTTGGATGCCATTGCTGCTGTTGAGACAGGAGCTATGGACAAGCCAGTTGAAGATGTTGTGATTAAAACAATTGAAATCGAGGACTAAGATGAAAATCGGTGATAAACTAAAGGGCCGTATTACTGGGATTCAGCCCTACGGGGCCTTTGTTGAACTAGAGACGGGTGATACGGGGCTGATTCACATTTCAGAGATTCGGACTGGCTTTATTGAAAATATCCAAGAAACCTTGAAAATCGATGAGGAGGTTCAAGTTCAAGTAGTGGATTTAGATGAATTTACAGGGAAAGCTAGTCTTTCTATCCGCACTTTGGAGGAAGAAAAGCACCAGTTTCCGAGACGGAGACGCTTTTCAAGCGACCGCTTTAACTATGGTTTTGCTCCTCTCAAACGAATGATGCCAATTTGGACTAAGGAAGCCCTTCAACATTTGAAGAATCAGAAGCACTAGTTAGAAATCTGTATTCTTTGTAATGTTAATATAAATTTGCTATAATAAGACCATGGAAGAAGAACAATTATTAAAATCGGGGGAGCGCATTAACCAGCTCTTTTCGACAGATATCAAAATCATTCAAAATAGAGAGGTTTTTAGCTATTCGGTGGATAGTGTTCTCTTGTCACGTTTTCCACGTTTCCCTAAGAAGGGCTTGATTGTGGATTTCTGTGCCGGGAATGGAGCAGTGGGGCTATTTGCTAGCACTCGGACTCAGGCACAGATTTTGGCTGTTGAGATTCAGGAGCGTTTGGCAGATATGGCTGAACGCTCTGTCCGTTTGAATGGTTTGGAAGAGCAGATGGAGGTCATCTGTGATGATTTGAAAAATATGCCTTCTCGTATACAGGGAAGTAAGGTAGATATGATTTTGTGTAATCCACCCTATTTCAAGGTGGATCCTCATTCCAATTTGAACGAGAGCGAACATTATCTCTTGGCGCGCCATGAAATCACGACCAACTTGCAGGAAATCTGTCGTAGTGCCCAGAGTATTCTCAAGTCTAATGGGCGTTTGGCCATGGTTCATCGTCCTGATCGACTTTTAGATATCTTGGACAGCTTGCAACGGCATAATCTAGCCCCTAAGCGCCTGCAGTTTGTTTATCCAAAAAGAGAAAAGGAAGCTAATATGCTTTTGATTGAGGCTATCAAGGATGGCTCAACAAGCGGTTTTAAGGTTCTGCCACCACTCATTGTTCATAATGACGATGGTTCCTATACTCCAGAAATTCAAGAGATTTACTATGGATCATAAGGCTTACATGTATGTGGTAGAGTGTTGTGATGGGACCTACTATACCGGCTATACAACGGATGTCAAAAAAAGAATCGCCGTTCACAATAGTGGGAAGGGAGCCAAGTACACACGAGCACGCTTGCCAGTAAAACTTATCTATGTAGAAGGTTTCGATAGTAAAGAAGAAGCCCTGTCAGCCGAAGCCCTTCTGAAACGTAAAAAGAGACCACAGAAGGAGCAATTTTTATCTGAAAATCAAGATAGAAATTTACTCAGTTATTTTGAAGAGTAGCGGGGAGTCCTTTGACTCCTCTTACTTTTGTCAAAAAGTGAAAAAAATGCTACAATAAAGAGAATAAACAAAATGAGGTATTATCATGTCTAAGATTCTAGTATTTGGTCACCAAAATCCAGACTCAGATGCCATTGGGTCATCTGTAGCCTTTGCCTACCTTGCAAAAGAAGCTTATGGTTTGGATACAGAAGCTGTTGCCCTTGGAACTCCAAATGAAGAAACAGCTTTCGTCTTGAACTATTTTGGTGTAGAAGCACCGCGTGTTATCACTTCTGCTAAAGCAGAAGGTGCAGAGCAAGTTATCCTGACTGACCACAATGAATTCCAACAATCTGTATCAGATATCGCTGAAGTAGAAGTTTATGGTGTTGTGGACCACCACCGTGTGGCTAACTTTGAAACTGCAAGCCCACTCTATATGCGTTTGGAGCCAGTTGGTTCAGCGTCTTCAATCGTTTATCGTATGTTCAAAGAACATGGTGTGACTGTGCCTAAAGAGATTGCTGGTTTGATGCTTTCAGGTTTGATTTCAGATACTCTTCTTTTGAAATCACCAACAACACACCCAACAGATACAATCATTGCTCCTGAATTGGCTGAATTGGCTGGTGTAAACTTGGAAGAGTACGGTCTTGCAATGCTCAAGGCTGGTACAAACTTAGCTAGCAAATCTGCTGAAGAATTGATTGACATTGATGCTAAGACTTTTGAATTGAACGGAAATAATGTCCGTGTTGCTCAAGTAAACACAGTTGACATCGCTGAAGTATTGGAACGCCAAGCAGAAATTGAAGCTGCAATGCAAGCTGCTAACGCAGCAAACGGCTACTCTGACTTTGTCTTGATGATTACAGATATCGTCAACTCAAACTCGGAAATCTTGGCGCTTGGTGCTAATATGGGCAAGGTCGAAGCGGCTTTCAACTTCAAACTTGAAAACAACCATGCTTTCCTTGCTGGTGCCGTTTCACGTAAGAAACAAGTGGTCCCTCAATTGACTGAAATCTTTAATGCTTAAGATTTTGAGTGCTAATTCAAATTAGGAGAGGCTAGTTTACCATATATCGAAAGGAGTTTCGGCTCCTTTTTTTCTAGGAGTGAAGCATGTTAGAAAATGGCGATTTGATTTTTGTGAGAGATGAGTCAGATATGGGACAGGCCATCCAGACTTCCACAGGTAACTATAACCATGTTGCGATTTATTTGGATGGGATGATTTACCATGCTAGTGGACAGGCTGGTGTTGTCTGTCAAGAACCGGATGACTTCTTTGAGTCCAATTACTTGTACGACATTTATGTCTACCCAGAAATGGATATCCAGTCTGTGAAGGGAAAGGCTTGCAAACATCTAGGAGCTCCCTACAATGCTTCTTTCTATCCAGATGGAGCTGCTTTCTACTGTTCCCAGTATATAGCAGAAATCCTACCTATTTTTGAAACCATTCCCATGAAATTTGGAAATGGAAAACAGGAGATTAGTGATTTTTGGAGGGAGTATTATAGAGAACTAGGTTTGCCTGTTCCTCTAAACCAAGCTGGGACCAATCCCAGTCAGTTGGCTGCATCGCCTCTGTTAGAATGTAAAGAAAGGAATCTTCATGATTCAGATTTTTAATCCATCTCGTTTGACGAGACAGCCATTTTTTGGAGAATTAATCCGCTATCTGGACCAGCATGAGGATGTGATTTTGCGGGAAATTAAGGCTAATTTTCCAGATGTAGCAGTTGACAAACTCATGGAAGAGTATATAAAGGCAGGCTTGATTCTACGAGAAAATAAGCGTTATTACCTTAATCTTCCTATGCTTGAATCACTTGATAGTCTTGAACTGGATCAAGAGATTTTTGTTAAAGAAAATAGTCCAGTCTATCAAGCTTTGTTGGAGCAGAGTTTTGAGACGGAATTGCGCAATCAAACCAATGCAGCTATTTTACTTGAACAGACAGACTTTGCGCGAACCAAAATGACCCTATCCAATTATTTCTACAAGGTCAAACATCAGTATCCTTTGACAGAAAAACAACAGGAACTTTATGCTATTTTGGGAGATGTCAATCCTGAGTATGCTCTCAAATATATGACGACTTTTTTGTTGAAATTTCTCAAAAAAGACCAGCTTATGCAGAAACGCCGTGATATCTTTGTGGACAGTTTAGTTGTTCTAGGTTATATTGTCCAAAATGAAGATGGAAAGTATGAGTTGGCTATTGATTTTGATAAGGACAGATTAACTTTCTACTTGGCCTGATTTCTTGTTTCTGAGCACATTGTTTGACTTTCCTTAGTATTTGGTATAAACTATATGTAATCGGTAACACATATCGGAATAAAATTAAAGGGGATAATTATATGTCACTTGAAAACAAATTGGAACAAGCAACAGGAACTGTCAAAGAAGGAGTTGGTAAGGTTACTGGAGATAACAATACTGAAGCAGAAGGCGCTGTAGAAAAGACAGTTGCTAAGGCAAAAGAAGTAGCTGAAGATGCTAAAGGTGCTGTAGAAGGTGCCGTTGAAGGTTTGAAAAACGCTTTTAAATAAGATAAAAAAATCAAGGGTTTCATTTCCCTTGATTTTTTTATCTTATAAATAATTTTCTGCGACAGCTGCATCTCCTGGATAGGCTTCTTTCTTGCCTTGAACGATTTGGTAGCAGTCGGCTCCCTTACCAGCAATTATCACAGCATCCAGTTCTTGATCTGTAACAGACATTGCAGCCTTGATAGCTTGCTCACGGTCGGCAATCTTCTCAACAGGATGGTTGATGTAGCTACTGATTTCATCTGCAATAGCCATTGGATCTTCGTGGTTTGGATCATCAGCCGTTAGAAAGACTTGAATTTCAGGGTGCTGATTGAGGAGGAGGCCAAAGTCCTTACGACGGCTTTCTCCCTTATTTCCAGTTGAACCAAGTACTAGAGCAATTTTTCCTGTCTGATGTGTTTCAACCACAGAGATTAGTTTTTTCAGACTGTCACCATTGTGGGCGTAGTCAATGAAAACTTTTGCGCCATTTTTCTGAGTGAGAACTTCCATACGTCCCGGAACACGAGTAGTAGCAATCCCTTTTTTGATATCTTCAAGACTAGCACCTAAACGAAGGCAGGCAAGTCCAGCAGCGACTGCATTTTCTTGGTTGAAGTGTCCAATGAGTTGAATATCATAATCTCCAGCGAGTTTACCCGTTGCTGAGAAGCTAAAGGCTTTGGAGTTCTCGATTTGGTTACTTGACTGGCTACCGTAGAAGTCATGCTCTTGATTCTCAACTTGTTCTTTTAGAACAGAGAAGTGGTCCATATCGCTATTAATGACAACTGCTCGGCTATTTTTCATCAAGAGACGCTTGTGGTAGAAGTAGTCTTCAAAGGTTGGATGCTCAATAGGACCAATATGGTCAGGACTGATATTGAGAAAAACTCCTACATCAAAGGTTAGACCGTAGACTCGCTTGACCAAGTAGGCTTGACTGGATACTTCCATGATGAGGTGGGTTCTTCCATTATCAACAGCCTGGGCCATCATGTCAAAAAGGTCAATACTTTCAGGAGTTGTCAGAGCAGATTTGAAGAAAGTTTTACCGTCCAAGGTAGTGTTCATTGTTGACAACATAGCTGGACGGTGTTTTTGATTTAAGATGTTGTAAGCAAAGTAAGCTGCCGTAGTTTTTCCTTTAGTTCCAGTGAAAGCAAGGAGTTTTAGTTTCTTCTGAGGGTTGCCATAAAACTCCATGGCGATCAAACTCATGGCTTTCTTAATATCGCTAACGATAATAACGGGAATACCTACTTCATAGTCCTGTTCCGCTACATACCAACCAAGTCCTTGTGCGATTGCCGAAAGGATAAATTCTTTTTTAAAGGTAGCTCCTTTTGCAAAAAAGAGGCTATTTTCTTGTGTTTTTCGGCTATCGTAACTGATACTGTCAAAAATAACATCGCTGTAGTTGTAGTGGTAATGTCCTTGGTCGATAATCTCACGGAAGAGATCATCTTTCTTTAAAATATCTAATACGTTTTCAATCTTTATCATACTTTCTATTGTAAACCGAAAGTCGTAAATTTACAAGTGACAAGGAAAAGTTTATAATGGAAGATGAGGAATTTTTCCTAGTTACTAAAATCAAATGAGGAATCTATGTCTAACGAAAACAATCACCAGCAGGCTCAGATGTTACGGGGGACTGCTTGGCTAACGGCTAGTAACTTTATCAGTCGCCTGCTCGGGGCCATTTATATCATCCCTTGGTATATCTGGATGGGGTCTTATGCGGCTAAGGCAAATGGTCTCTTTACCATGGGTTACAATATCTATGCTTGGTTCTTGTTGGTTTCGACAGCAGGTATTCCTGTTGCAGTCGCAAAGCAGGTTGCCAAGTATAACACCATGCAAGAAGAAGAGCATAGTTTTGCTCTGATTCGAAGTTTCCTGGGCTTTATGACTGGACTAGGTCTTGTCTTTGCTTTGGTCTTATATCTCTTTGCGCCTTGGTTGGCAGATCTTTCTGGTGTCGGTAAGGAACTCATCCCCATTATGCAAAGTCTAGCTTGGGCTGTCTTGATATTCCCTTCTATGAGTGTTATCCGTGGATTTTTCCAAGGGATGAATAATCTCAAGCCTTACGCTATGAGCCAAATCGCTGAGCAGGTTATCCGAGTTATTTGGATGCTCTTAGCAACCTTTATCATCATGAAGCTTGGTTCGGGAGACTATCTAGCAGCAGTCACCCAGTCTACCTTTGCAGCCTTTGTGGGAATGGTAGCTAGTTTCGCAGTCTTACTTTATTTCCTATATAAAGAAGGAATGCTTCAAAAGGTCTTTGAAACACGAGATAAGATTGATAGCAAACACCTGTTAATGGATACGATTAAGGAAGCAATTCCATTTATCCTGACAGGGTCTGCTATCCAGCTTTTCCAGATTTTGGACCAGATGACCTTTATCAATAGTATGAAGTGGTTTACCAACTACAGTAATGAAGATTTAGTTGTCATGTTTTCTTATTTCTCTGCCAATCCTAATAAAATCACCATGATTCTCATTTCTGTTGGAGTTTCGATTGGTAGTGTAGGATTACCTCTCTTGACAGAGAACTATGTCAAGGGGGATTTGTCAGCAGCGGCTCGCCTAGTCCAAGATAGCCTCACCATGCTCTTCTTATTTTTACTGCCGGCAACAATTGGAGTGGTCATGGTAGGGGAGCCTCTTTATACAGTCTTTTACGGTAAGCCAGATGGATTGGCTATGGGCTTATTTATCTTTGCGGTCTTGCAATCAACAATTCTAGGCTTGTACATGGTCTTGTCACCAATGCTTCAAGCTATGTTTCGAAATCGCAAGGCAGTTCTCTATTTTATCTATGGTTCCATTGCCAAACTGGTCTTGCAACTGCCAACCATCGCTCTCTTCCACAGTTATGGACCTTTGATTTCTACAACCATCGGTCTCATCATTCCTAATGTTTTGATGTATCGGGATATTTGCAAGGTAACTGGTGTCAAGCGCAAGGTGATTTTGAAACGAACCATTTTAATCAGTTTGTTAACTCTTTTCATGTTTCTAGTAGTTGGGACATTCCAGTGGATTTTAGGATTTGTCTTCCAACCAAGTGGACGTTTGTGGAGTTTTCTATATGTAGCCCTTGTTGGTGCCATGGGTGGGGGTGTTTATGGAGTTATGAGTCTCCGTACCCGTTTGTTGGATAAGGTGATCGGAAAAGCTCAAGCAGATCGCTTACGAATCAAATTAAAGTTAACTTAAAAAAATATTTATAAATAAAAGGGATAATTTGAACATTTCTATCAAGAAATGATTAGATTATTCTCTTTTTTATTATTTTGTAGAATAATTTCTATAGTTTATAGATGTAATAATTAATTTTTTTAAAAAACCTATTGACTAAATAAAACATGAGTTGTATAATAAGACAAATATTTAAATCAGGAGGTTCTGGAAATGAAAATGTCTAAGGCAAAGTATGCAACTCTGGCAGGTGTCGTGTTAGGCGCAGGTATTATGTTGAGTGCATGTGGGAATTCAGCTAGTTCATCTAAAACATACAACTATGTTTATTCTAGCGATCCATCTAGTTTGAACTATCTAGCAGAAAACCGTGCAACGACCAATGATATTGTGACTAATCTGGTAGATGGTCTCATGGAAAATGACCAATACGGTAACTACGTTCCATCCTTAGCAGAGGATTGGACTGTTTCTCAGGATGGTTTGACCTATACCTACAAACTTCGTAAGGATATGAAGTGGTATACTTCAGAAGAGGAAGAATATGCTCCTGTAACTGCCCAAGATTTTGTCACTGGTTTGAAATATGCGGCTGATAAAAAATCAGAAGCCTTGTACTTAGTGCAAGAATCCGTTGCTGGTTTAGATGACTATATCACTGGTAAAACAAGCGACTTTTCAACTGTCGGAGTTAAGGCTCTTGATGACCAAACTGTTCAATATACCTTGACACGACCAGAATCTTATTGGAACTCAAAAACAACTTCAACCATTCTCTTCCCAGTCAATGCAGATTTCTTGAAATCAAAAGGGGATGATTTTGGGAAGGTAGACCCATCTAGCATTTTGTATAATGGACCTTTCTTGATGAAATCCTTTGTTTCAAAATCTGTCATCGAATTCAAGAAAAATCCTAACTACTGGGATGCTAAAAATGTCTTTGTAGATGATGTCAAATTGGCCTATTATGATGGTAGTGACCAAGATGCACTGGCTCGTAACTTTGTCGAGGGGGCTTATAGCTACGCTCGTCTTTATCCAAATAGTTCAAGCTTTGAAGGGATTAAAGAAAAGAATAAGGACAATATCATCTATAGCTTGCAAAATGCAACTTCTTACTTCTTAAACTTCAATTTAGATAGAAAATCTTATAAATTCACTTCAAAAACAAGTGATGCTGAAAAGAAATCGACTCAGGAAGCGGTTCTTAACAAAAACTTTCGTCAAGCCATCAACTTTGCCTATGACCGTACAGCTTACGGGGCTCAATCTCAGGGAGAAGATGGTGCAACTAAGATTTTGCGTAACTTGGTTGTTCCTCCAAACTTTGTAAGTATCAACGGAAAAGACTTTGGTGAAGTAGTAGCCTCTAAGATGGTCAATTATGGTAAGGAATGGCAAGGAATCAACTTTGCAGATGCTCAAGATCCATACTACAATGCTGAAAAAGCCAAGGCTAAATTTGCTGAAGCTAAGAAAGAACTCCAAGCTAAAGGAGTCCAATTCCCTATCCACTTGGACATGACAGTTGACCAAGCTGCTAAAAAGGGTGTCCAAGAGGCAAATTCTATGAAGCAATCTATTGAAGCAGCCTTAGGTGCAGAAAATGTTGTAATTGATATTCAACAACTTTCTACTGAAGACTTTGATAATACAAGCTATTTGGCTCAGACTGCAGCTCAGAAGGATTACGATCTATACAACGGTGGCTGGAGCGCAGACTATCAAGATCCATCAAGCTACCTTGATATTTTTAATATTAATTCTGGTGGAGTGTTGCAAAATCTAGGTTTAGAGCCGGGTGAAGCCAATGACAAAGCCAAGGCTGTTGGACTAGATGTCTACACTCAAATGTTGGAAGAAGCTAATAAGGAGCAAGATCCGGCTAAACGTTATGAAAAATATGCGGATGCCCAAGCTTGGTTGGTAGATAGCTCTCTAGCAATTCCAAATGTTTCACTAGGCGGAACACCAACATTGAGAAAAACAGTTCCATTCTCTTCACCGTATTCATTGGCTGGTAATAAAGGGGTTGAATCATATAAATACCTCAAAGTACAAGATAAGACAGTCACAAAAGATGAATATGAAAAAGCCAAAGAAAAATGGCTGAAAGAAAAAGAAGAATCCAATAAAAAAGCCCAAGAAGAATTGGCAAAACATGTCAAATAAGGATTTTTCAAGAAAAACGATGGTTTCGAAAGAAGCTGTCGTTTTTTTTTATAGAATGATGGCGAATTTGGAAGAAAAGTGCTTACATTTTTTAATTGGTTTATTAAATTTATGTTATAATGAATATAACAAAAACGTGAGAAACTATTTTCGAAAGTCTCTTCCAGCGTTAATGGAAGTATGCACATGCTAGGGTAATGTTATAGGAGGGATGCTGTCTACTAAAAAAATAAGATAAAACGCAACAAATGATAAGTTCTTCTTTAAGTGAAGAATTCTTAACGGGCTATTTAGTGATTTTTATGGAGGTAACATCATGGGCGCTATTATGGAGTTTGCAACAGAAAAACAGATTGAATCATTTCTTTCAACTTGTCATATCGAGGGACAAAGGAATTTTCTGATGGCTTTCAAGAAAAAGACATGGTTGAAATCCTTTATTGATTTTTTCATTATAGGTGGTTCCTACTATGTTCAGTCGAGTGTGAAGCCTAAGATTCTGGCATTCACACCTAAGGGAATCTACTTGATGGACATCAGTGATGTAATAGAAAATCGTTCTAATCAAGTCGTAGAGATGCCTTGGAATCAAGTTCAAGATTTTATTTATAAGACAGTTTTGAATACAGTTAGACTTAATTGGCATCATCAAAATGAAGACTATATTTTCTCCGTGGATGTCGGTCAGGTTAGTCAGCATGTTGGCCAATATCAATTTAACAAAGATCATTATGACTATTTAGCCCAACAGGATTTCTTTCAGTCAAAGTAAACTCTAGCAATCATCGTCACAAAAGAATCTGGAAGCTTTTCTGGATTCTTTTTAGCTTTACTCGATAAGTCTATAGTTTGAAACTATAACTAGCTCTTGAAAAGAAGAAAATGAGTTGATGAAAATAAGTGGTACAATAGTTACTATAGATTTGGAGGTATTGTATGAGCAAGGAATTACACATCAACACAATTTTGGCCCAGGCGGGTATTAAATCAGATGAAGCGACAGGAGCTTTGGTGACACCGCTTCATTTTTCAACGACCTATCAGCATCCAGAGTTTGGTCAATCTACTGGATTTGACTATACGCGTACAAAAAACCCAACTCGCAGTAAGGCAGAAGAAGTATTGGCAGCTATTGAGTCCGCAGACTATGCCCTAGCGACTAGCTCAGGGATGTCAGCTATTGTACTGGCTTTTAGTGTCTTTACAGTAGGAAGTAAGGTTTTGGCTGTTCGTGACCTTTACGGTGGATCTTTCCGCTGGTTCAACCAAGTGGAGCAGGAAGGCCGTTTCCATTTCACCTATGCCAATACAGAAGAAGAGTTGATTGCCGAGTTGGAGAAGGACGTGGATGTTCTCTATATCGAAACTCCAACCAACCCTTTGATGTTGGAATTTGATATCGAAAAACTAGCAAAATTGGCTCATGCTAAGGGTGCCAAAGTGGTGGTGGACAATACTTTCTATAGCCCTATCTACCAACGTCCGATTGAAGATGGAGCAGATATCGTTCTTCATTCAGCAACCAAGTATCTAGCAGGGCACAATGATGTCTTGGCTGGAGTGGTTGTGACCAATAGTTTAGAACTATACGAGAAGCTCTTTTACAATCTCAATACGACAGGGGCAGTCTTGTCTCCGTTTGACAGCTATCAATTGATTCGTGGTCTCAAGACCTTGTCTCTTCGTATGGAGCGCTCAACAGCTAACGCCCAAGAAGTGGTTGCCTTTTTGAAGGATTCTCCAGCAGTTAAGGAAGTTCTCTACACTGGTCGTGGGGGCATGATTTCCTTTAAAGTAGCAGATGAAACACGCATTCCTCACATTTTAAACAGCCTCAAGGTCTTCTCTTTTGCGGAAAGTTTGGGTGGGGTAGAAAGTCTCATTACTTATCCAACGACTCAAACTCACGCTGATATTCCAGCAGAAGTGCGCCATTCTTATGGTTTGACAGATGACCTCTTGCGTTTGTCAATTGGGATTGAGGATGCTAGAGATTTGATTGCAGATTTGCGCCAAGCCTTGGAAGGATAAGACAAAGATGGGAAAATATGATTTTACAAGCCTGCCCAATCGTTTAGGGCACCATACTTATAAATGGAAAGAAGCAGAAACGGATAGTGAAGTCCTACCAGCTTGGATAGCGGATATGGACTTTGTCGTCTTGCCTGAAATCCGCCAAGCTGTGCAAACTTACGCTGATCAACTGGTTTATGGCTATACCTATGCCAGTGAAGAATTAATTAAGGAAGTTCAAAAGTGGGAAGCCACACAACACGGTTACCACTTTGACAAAGAGGCTCTTGTCTTTATCGAGGGTGTGGTACCAGCCATCTCAACAGCTATTCAAGCCTTTACAAAAGAAGGCGAGGCGGTTTTGATTAACACACCTGTTTATCCACCCTTTGCACGCAGTGTCAAGTTGAACAACCGTAGATTGATTACCAATTCTTTGGTGGAAAAGGATGGTTTGTTTGAGATTGACTTTGACAAACTGGAGAAGGATTTAGTAGAAGAGGAGGTCAAGCTCTATATCCTCTGCAACCCTCACAATCCTGGTGGACGTGTTTGGGAAAAGGAAGTCTTGGAGAAGATTGGCCAACTCTGCCAAAAACATGGAGTTTTGCTAGTATCTGATGAGATTCACCAAGATTTGGCCTTGTTTGGAAACAAGCACCAGTCATTTAACACAGTAAATGAAGATTTTAAAGAATTTTCACTGATTTTAAGCAGTGCTACCAAGACCTTTAATATTGCTGGAACGAAAAATTCTTATGCCATTATCGAAAATCCTAAGTTAAGACTGGCTTTCCAAAAGCGCCAGCTTGCTAATAATCAGCATGAAATTTCAGGCTTGGGTTATTTGGCGACAGAAGCTGCCTATCGCTATGGTAAAGATTGGTTAGAGGAGCTCAAGCAAGTCTTTGAAGACCATATTAATTATGTGGTCGATTTATTTGGAAGAGAGACTAAAATCAAGGTCATGAAACCGCAAGGAACCTACTTGATTTGGCTTGATTTTTCAGCCTATGACCTGACTGATGAAACATTGCAAGAGCTGTTGAGAAATGAAGCTAAGGTTATCCTCAACCGTGGTTTGGATTTTGGAGAGGAAGGTAGTCTCCATGCCCGCCTCAATGTAGCTATGCCTAAATCTCTACTGCAAGAAGTTTGTCAGCGGATTGTGACAACTTTTGCTAAACTTTAAAATCCAGCCTTCTAGGAGAAAAGTATCCCTAGGAGGCTATTTTCATAGGGGAAAATATGGTATAATAAAAAGATAAGGTAAAGGTAGAAATATGGCTAAATTGATTCCGGGGAAAGTCCGTATCGAAGGAGTTGCCCTTTGTGAAACTGGTAAAGTTGACATCATCAAGGAAAAGAATAATCGGCTCTACGCTCGCGTTGCAGAAGAAGAACTGCGCTATAGTTTAGAGGATGACTTAGTTTTTTGTGCTTGCAATTTTTTCCAAAAGAGGGGCTACTGTGTGCATTTGGCAGCGTTGGAGCATTTTCTGAAAAATGATGAGCGTGGTCAGGAAATCTTGCAAAGTCTGGAAGAAGGTCATGAGGAAAAAGAGGCCGTTGAAACCAAGGTGACCTTGGGTGGAAAATTTTTGGACCGAATTTTGTCTCCAAAATCAGACCGAGCCTATGAGTTGTCGGCTGTCGGTCAGGTGGAAGCAGGAAGCAATCATATCTTGTGGACGCTGAGAATCGGGCAACTCAATAGTCAAAGATACTATGTCATTCGGGATATTCCACTCTTTTTAAAGGTTGTTGAGAAGAGAAAATCTTATATGATTGGAAAAACTTATGAGGAGTCTCTATCTTGGGAAGCCTTTGATGAAGCCAGTCAAGAACTTCTGACTTTCTTGCGTGGACTAATGGAGGAAGGACAGGCTCCAGACCTCTTTTTCCAAAATCAAGGTCGGCATCTCTTTTTCCCTCTGACTTTTTTTGAGCAGGGTGTGAATTTATTGATGACCTTGCCCCATTTTCAGTTTGACCATCAAGTGGATAGTTACCAAATTCTGCTGTTTCAGGATATGAATGCTGATGCCAATCTATATGCCTTTACAGTTACAGAATATTCGGATTATTTTGAAATGGAAATCAGTGAGAGTCCAAGGGTCAATGTCTTTTATCAAGGAGCTGTGCTTTTCCATAAAGGACAGGTTTATTTTCTAACAGACCAGCAGATGCGTCTTCTCAAGGAAATCAAAGCGCTGCCTTTGGATCGACATGGAAAGAAATACCTGCAATTTGATAGCAGTGATCGAGATAAATTGGCTTCTTGTTTAACTCTCTTTAGTCAGATGGGCACCGTTTCAGCTCCAGAACGCTTACAAATCAAATCTTTTGTCCCCTCTTTTTACTTTGACAGGGAAGAGGATAATCGAATTCGTTTAGAAATTCAGTTTGATTATGGAGATAAGCAGGTATCTAGCCGACAAGAGCTAGAAGAATTACCATTTTCCAGTGATGCTGACTTAGAAGAAAGAGTTTTCCAAGTCTGTTTGGCAGCTGGTTTTGAAGCAGATTTTCAATCTTGGCGTCAAGCCTTAAAAGCGGAGTCTGTTTATCATTTTTTCCATGAAATCATTCCAGTCTTTGAAAAACTCGGGAATGTTGATTTATCAGACAAGTTAGAAGAGCTTTATAGCCTAGCGAGTCCTCAAGTGCAGATTGCTTCCAAGGGAGGTCTCTTGGAAATCCAGTTTGATTTTCAAGATATTGCTCAAGAGGAAATTGATCAAGCCATGCAGGCCTTGGTTGATAATCGAGATTTTTATATTGATTCGTCCAATCAAGTCTACTTTTTTGATGAAGAAACCAAGAACATTCGCCAAAATCTACAGGAACTGGGGCAGTTTGAATTAAAAGATAGGGCCTTGCAGGCTCGAAAATCTTTGGCTTATAGTTTAGCTCATCTCTTTGAAGGACGAGATCGTGTTTCTTTTTCACAAGAATTCCAGAATCTGGCCCATGATTTGACACATCCAGAGGACTTTCCTCGACAAGCAACGCAGGTCAAGGCTGACTTGCGAGATTATCAGGAAAAGGGAATCGGCTGGATGCAGATGCTTCATCATTATGGTTTTGGTGGGATTTTGGCTGATGATATGGGACTTGGTAAAACCCTGCAGACCATTGCTTTTTTGACCAGTCAAGTGACAAAAGAAAGTCGGGTTTTGATTATCGCTCCGTCAGGTTTGATTTACAACTGGGTAGATGAGTTTAAGAAATTTGCTCCACAGTTTGATGTGGCTGTTGTTCATGGTTTGAAAGCTAGTCGTGAAGAGATTCTTGCTGAGAGCCATCAAATCTATGTGACGAGCTATGCTACTTTCCGTCAGGACAGTGATCTTTATCAGGGGATAGCCTTTGACTTCCTTTTCTTAGATGAGGCCCAGGTCATGAAAAATGCCCAGACCAAGATCGCCCAGACCTTGAGACAATTTGTGGTGCCGTCGGTTTTTGCCTTGTCAGGAACTCCGATTGAAAACCATCTGGGTGAGTTGTGGTCTATTTTCCAAATCGTCATGCCAGGACTTTTGCCAAGCAAGAAAGAATTTATGAAATTGCCAGCTGAGCGAGTGGCTCAGTTTATCAAGCCTTTCGTGATGCGACGCAAGAAAGAAGAAGTTCTGACTGAATTGCCAGACTTGATTGAAGTAGTTTATAAGAATGAACTGGAAGATCAGCAAAAGGCTATTTATCTAGCTCAGTTGCAACAGATGCGGGACCATCTAGCTCAAGTGTCAGATCAGGAATTCCAACGAAGTCGGGTGGAAATCTTGTCTGGTTTGATGCGCTTGCGTCAAATCTGTGACACCCCTGCCCTCTTTATGGAAGATTATCAGGGTGCCAGTGGTAAACTAGATAGTCTCCGAGACCTGCTGGTACAGGTGGCAGATGGCGGACGCCGTGTATTGATTTTCTCGCAGTTTAAGGGAATGTTGGAGAAAATTGAACAAGAACTGCCTGACTTGGGCTTGACTTCCTTTAAAATTACAGGTTCAACCCCAGCCAAGGAAAGACAAGACATGACCAAGGCCTTTAACCAGGGAGAAAGAGATGCCTTTCTGATTTCTCTTAAGGCTGGTGGTGTCGGTCTGAACCTGACAGGTGCTGATACAGTGATCTTGGTTGACCTTTGGTGGAATCCGGCCGTGGAAGCGCAAGCTATTGGCCGTGCCCATCGGATGGGTCAGGAAAAAACGGTTGAGGTTTATCGCTTGGTGACCAAGGGAACCATTGAAGAAAAAATTCAGGAACTCCAAGAACAGAAGAAACATCTGGTATCACAAGTATTGGACGGCACAGAGTCACGTGGCAGTCTGACCCTAGCAGAAATTAGAGAAATTTTGGGAATTTCTGAAGCCAGCACTTGAAAAATCAAGACAATACGCTATAATGAAGTGTTGAAAGGAAATAGAAAATGAGAGAAGAACGATTTCCATTGGTGTCAGATGATGAGGTCATGCTGACTGAGATGCCGGTTATGGACCTCTATGATGAATCTGACTTTATCAGTAATATCAAGGGAGAATACCGTGATAAGAATTATCTGGAGTGGGCCCCTATTACTGAAGAAGAGCCGGTCAAACCGATTGAAAAGCCAGTAGAGAAACCTAAGAAGGGTCGTTTAGGTGCTAAGAAAGAAGGAAAGAGCTATGCGGAGGTGGCGCGTGAAGAAGCGCGTGCCGACTTAAAAAAGAAGCGATCAGCAAGTTATCTGACTAAGGATATTACTCCTACAAAACGCCATTCTCAGCCAAGTCTAGTTAGACAGGGCAATCAACCTACCGCGCCTTTCCAAAAGGAAAATCCTGGTGAATTTGTCAAATATAGTCAAAAATTGACCCAGTCTCATTACATCTTGGCGGAAGAGGTTGGCAATATTTCGACTCAAGCAGAGTCAAAAGCAACTTCAAACCCAAAGAAAAACAACTATGATTTTCTGCGGAAGAGCCAAATCTACAATAAAAAGAATAAGCAAAAAGAACAAGAACGTCAGGTTGCCCAAGAGTTGAATCTGACAAGAATTACGGAATAGGGAGGGAACATGTCAAAGACATATCATTTTATCGGAATTAAGGGATCAGGGATGAGTGCCTTGGCCTTGATGTTGCACCAAATGGGGCATAAGGTACAGGGTTCAGATGTTGAAAAGTACTACTTTACTCAACGTGGCCTAGAGCAGGCAGGAATTACCATTCTTCCTTTTGATGAAAAGAATCTGGACCCTGATATGGAAATTATCGCTGGGAATGCCTTTCGTCCAGATAACAATGTTGAAATTGCCTATGCGGACCAAAATGGCATCAGCTACAAACGTTATCATGAATTCCTAGGTAGCTTTATGCGTGACTTTGTCAGCATGGGAGTAGCTGGAGCGCATGGAAAAACTTCCACTACAGGTATGTTGTCTCATGTCTTGTCTCACATTACAGATACTAGCTTCTTGATTGGAGATGGGACAGGTCGTGGTTCAGCCAATGCCAAATATTTTGTCTTTGAATCTGACGAATATGAGCGTCACTTCATGCCTTATCACCCAGAATACTCTATTATTACCAACATTGACTTTGACCATCCAGACTATTTCACAAGTCTAGAGGATGTTTTCAATGCCTTTAACGACTATGCTAAACAAATTACTAAAGGTTTGTTTATTTACGGTGAAGATGCTGAATTGCGTAAGATTACGTCTGATGCACCGATTTATTATTATGGTTTTGAAGCAGAAGGCAATGACTTTGTAGCTAGCGATCTTCTTCGTTCAACAACTGGTTCAACCTTCACAGTTCATTTCCGTGGTCAAGAATTGGGTCAATTCCACATTCCAACCTTTGGTCGTCACAATATCATGAATGCGACAGCCGTTATTGGTCTTCTTTACACAGCAGGATTTGATTTGAACTTGGTGCGTGAACACTTGAAAACATTTGCCGGAGTTAAGCGTCGTTTCACTGAGAAAATTGTCAATGACACGGTGATTATCGATGACTTTGCCCACCATCCAACAGAAATCATTGCAACCTTGGATGCGGCTCGTCAGAAATACCCAAGCAAGGAAATCGTAGCAGTCTTCCAACCTCATACCTTTACTAGAACCATTGCTTTGTTGGACGAATTTGCCCACGCTTTGAACCAAGCGGATGCTGTTTATCTAGCGCAAATTTATGGATCTGCTCGTGAAGTAGACCATGGTGATGTTAAGGTAGAAGACCTAGCCAATAAAATCAATAAGAAACACCAAGTTATCACTGTTGAAAATGTTTCCCCACTTCTAGACCATGATAATGCTGTCTATGTCTTTATGGGAGCCGGAGACATCCAAACCTATGAATACTCATTCGAGCGTCTCTTGTCTAACCTGACAAGTAATGTTCAATAAGCTATCCCCATGGAAATTCCAATTAAGATCATTCAGGCATGTAAGTCTGATTTGGCTGAGATAGAGGTACTTCAGGCTTCATCTTTTCCAGCTGAAAAGCAGCAACCTTCCCATATTTTAGAAGAAAGTATCCGTAAGTATGCGGATACCTTTCTTCTAGCTAGGGATGAAAAGCAGCTTTTGGGCTATGTTTTAGGAGGCCCACAGCCCCACAATCCGCAATGTCTAGAAGTGCATTCTTTGGTCATCGAGGCTGACCATCAGAGACAGGGCTTGGGAACGCTTCTTCTTGCAGCTTTGAAAGAGGTGGCGGTTGAGCAGGATTACAAAGCTATTCGTTTGAAGAGTCCTGATGAGCTGCTTTCTTACTTTGAAATGAACGGTTTTGTTGATGAAGAAGAAGTAACTTCGCTTTATGAAGCTAGTCAAGGGTTTAGCATGATTTGGTTTAATCCCTTTTATCTGGAGGCACAATGAAAATCAGAAAAGCAAGATTAGAAGATTTAGATCGTATTCTTGAGATCGAACTAGAAAATTTTTCTGCTGAAGAAGCTATTCCTCGCTCTGTTTTTGAGGCGCATTTGCGAGAAATTCAGACCTCGTTTCTGGTTGCAGAAAAAGAAGGCAGCATCATAGGTTACATCGAAGGGCCAGTTGGACCACACCGCCATCTGCAGGACCAGTCTTTTACAGAGGAGATAAAAGACAATAGCCATGAGCCTGGTGGTTATATCTCTGTGACCTGTCTTTCAATTGCCAAAGAAGCACAGGGCCTTGGCCTTGGTCAGAAATTACTAACAGCCTTGAAAGAACTGGCTCTTAAACACGAAAGAGAAGGTATTAACCTAACCTGTCATGACTATCTCATTGCCTACTACGGAAAGCATGGATTTGTCAATGAAGGCCAGTCCCAGTCAACCTTTGCAGGGGAAACATGGTATGATATGGTCTGGGAAGCTAAAAAAGGTAAATTCCCAAACTAAGTTCCACTGCTAATCCAAGTGGAAGTTAGTCTGAAAAAAATTGTAAAAACCAGTGGAAATCCGTTTCAGGGTAAGTTCCGCTATGGTGGAAGTTAGTGTGAGACGTTTGAATGGGGTTAAAGGTTAGTTTTTAGAATTTATGTTGGAGTAATGTAGACGACTGGCAGACGTCTTCTGCAGGTATGTTAGAAATGCCGAGAAGCTTAGGGATCTCTTCTCCGTAAGTAAAGGAAAAGAGCTCATAGGCTGACTTTCCATTCAAAGCAGCACGTTTGACACTGTTGACATGCGAACAGACGAGATTAATATCCTCTTGCGTTAAATTGTCAAAGGAAGTTCCTTTAGGTAGAATGTCGCGAATCAGCGTGTGATTTTTCTCAATTCTCCCTTTCTGGTCAGAGCGATTAGGGTCACAAAAGAAAAGCTTACTCTCTCCTCGCACATCCATTTCGATATCATCAACCCTGGCAAACTCTCCACCATTATCTGTTAGAATGACAGGGAAAAATTGGAAGAAATCTTTGTCCGCTTGGTGAAAAGTGTTTTTGATGTCATAGAAGTGTTTGGTAACCTCAAGGGCAGTTTTATTATCCAGAAGTCTAGCGAAGATAAAGTTACAGAAAGAGAGATTGAAGGTGAGTAGGACTTTTCCTCCGGTTCGGCCCATAACGGTGTCCATTTCCAGCCAAGAGTCTAGTTGATTAAGGGTTAAATAGTTTTGGAAATCCTCATAGGAACGACCTTTTTTAGCTTCTTTAGGGATGGAAGGTAGCTTACTTTTCCGTCTTTCTTTGAATTTAACGGCTCTGGTTAGGTCAATCGGAGCGATAGATAGGTATCCTTTCCGGATGTGTCGATAGACAGTTGAGGAGCTGACATCAAGGTTATGAGTTTTCAGAATATGGTAGATGTGTTGTCCCTTTTTAACCCCATCAGAAATGATTTTATCCATTTCCCAGAAGGTCTTGGAATTGAGAGGAGTTCCTTCACGAGCTTCTACAAGAATTTTTTCGTACTGTTTTTGAGCTTGTTTAGCGAGGTAGAAGATCTTCTTATAGCCACAATTTTGTCTTCTTTTAGGGCATCCATTACAGACAAAGGGAGCCTTGTCGAGTAGAGGGCAGGGAAGATTATCGCATGTAGACTCTCGGACTTGTCTGTTTCGTTTGACTTCTTTGGAAACAGTAGTTGGGTCTTTTAGAATGGATTGTCCAATAGCTTTGAAGGTTTCACCGCGTTCTAAGCCTAATTGGATATCATTACGGTCTGAAAGGGTAAGGTGTTTATGTTTTGTCATAGTAGACCTCATTTCTAACTCAAACGTCTCACACTTAATTCCACCATAAAAATCCGTTTTAGACTAATTTCCACTTCGGTTAGGCAAGTGGAAGTTACTTTGAGAAGTTACCGGAAGCTAAAAAATAAGCTAGAAAAGCATGCTAGGTTGCTTTTCTTTCGTTTTTAAGATATAATATTATGGATTGTCAACGAGGAGGAAAAACTTTTGAGTGAAAAGTCAAGAGAAGACGAAAAATTAAGCTTTAAAGAGCAGATTTTACGTGATTTAGAAAAAGTAAAACATTATGAAGGGATTCGCCAAGAGGCCGCTGAGCTTGCTGAAAAAAAACCAACTTTGTCTGTCCCTAACACAAAAATTTCTGATGAAGATGTGATGAATGCATCCCTATCAGCTGTTGAAAAAATTATGGATAATGCTCCACGTGTTCCACAGCATCCTAGTGAAGATGAGCCTGCATCACCGGCAGTTGAATCAAGAGAAGAAGCTCCGATTACTCCTAGTCACCCTAGTCAAGATGTTCCAGCTTCTCCATCAGAAGAGCTTCAAAGAAAAACTCCTGTTGTCCCAACCCACCCTAGTCAAGATGTTCCAACTTCACCAGCTGAAGCAAGTCCATCAATACCTGTTCCAGGAACAGAGACTAGTCGTCTACAAAAAGTCGAAATAGAATCGAATGCGACTCCAACAAGAGTGCCTGTCTCTTATAAGACTGAAGCTAAAAAAGATCCTCAAAAAGAAGTAACAAAACCAGAACCAGTTATGGAAACGGAAGCTTTTGAAGCCACTTCTGAAATTCCACGTCGTAGTCGCCGTGAGACAGTTAAACCAGTCAAGAAGAAAAAATCACATCTGAAGGCTTTCTTCATTTCTCTACTGATTTTCCTAGCCTTGGTTTCGGCAGGCGGTTACTTCGGTTATCAGTATGTCCAGTCATCTTTATTACCAGTTGATGCAAATTCTAAGGAATATGTAACCGTTCAAATCCCAGAAGGAGCCAATGTCCAAGAGATTGGCTCAGCACTTGAAAATTCTGGTGTGATTAAACACGGAGTGATTTTTGCTTTTTATGCGAGATATAAGAATTATTCAGATTTGAAGGCTGGATATTACAATTTGCAAAAGAGCATGAGTACAGAGGATATCATAAAGGAACTCCAAAAAGGTGGTACTCCTGAACCTCAAGAACCTTCCCTTGCAGATTTGACCATTCCAGAAGGATATACTATTGATCAAATCGCCCAAGCTGTAGGCCAATTACAAGGGGAATTTAAAGAGCCTTTGACTGCAGATGCTTTCTTGGCTAAAGTTCAAGATGACAACTTTATCAGTCAAGCAGTTGCTAAATATCCAAACCTACTCGAAAGCTTGCCAACGAAAGAAAGTGGAGTTCGTTACCGTTTGGAAGGTTATCTTTTCCCAGCGACCTACTCTATCAAGGAAAGCACGACTATTGAAAGCTTGATTGATGAGATGTTGGCAGCCATGGATAAGACCTTGACTCCGCACTATAGTGCAATCAAGTCTAAAAACTTGACAGTCAATGAATTGCTAACAATTGCTTCACTTGTTGAAAAAGAAGGTGCTAAGACTGAAGATCGTAAGTTGATTGCAGGTGTCTTCTATAATCGTTTGAACCTTGGTATGCCACTTCAAAGCAATATTGCAATCTTGTATGCCCAAGGGAAGCTAGGCCAAAATATTAGCCTAGCAGAAGATGCTGGAATTGATACATCGATTAATTCACCATACAATGTTTATACAAAACCTGGTTTGATGCCTGGTCCAGTAGATAGTCCAAGTCAGGACGCGATTGAAGCAAGTATCAATCAAACTAAGAGTGAGAACCTCTACTTTGTAGCCAATGTTACAGATGGTAAAGTCTATTACGCAGTGACACAGGAAGAACATGATCGTAATGTAGCTGAACATGTCAACAGCAAATTAAACCAAACAAACTAAAATTATGTGAAGCTTCACATAATTTTCTTTAGAGAATATCATTAGAAGAAAGTTGAAAAAAATGGCAGAAAAAACATATCCTATGACCCTTGAGGAAAAGGAAAAACTTGAAAAAGAATTAGAAGAATTGAAATTGGTCCGCCGACCAGAAGTGGTAGAACGCATTAAGATTGCCCGTTCATACGGAGACCTTTCTGAAAACAGTGAATACGAAGCAGCTAAGGATGAACAAGCCTTTGTCGAAGGACAAATCTCTAGCTTGGAAACAAAAATCCGTTATGCTGAAATCGTCAATAGCGACTCAGTTGCCCAGGACGAAGTAGCGATTGGGAAAACAGTCACTATCCAAGAAATTGGTGAGGACGAAGAAGAAGTTTATATTATCGTAGGTTCAGCTGGTGCGGATGCCTTTGCAGGTAAAGTTTCAAATGAAAGCCCAATTGGACAAGCCTTGATTGGCAAGAAAACAGGTGACACAGCAACTATTGAAACACCTGTTGGTAGCTATGATGTAAAAATCTTGAAGGTTGAAAAAACAGCCTAAAAACAGAAAAAAGGAGTGGGGAGGCGATGCGCTTCACTCACTCCTTTTTCCATTTTGCTACTCTTCGAAAATCAAATTCAAACCACGTCAGCGTAGCCTTGCCGTACTCAAGTACAGCCTGCGGCTAGCTTCCTAGTTTGCTCTTTGATTTTCATTGAGTATAAATTAAATTGAATTGGAGACGATATGAGTTCAAAGAAGAAAAATAAGATGGAGCGTGGTCTGACCAATCGTCATGTACAGGTTATGGCCATTGCAGGGACAATCGGAACAGGACTCTTTTTAGGAGCAGGTCGCTCTATCAGCCTAACAGGTCCTTCCATTGTACTGATTTATATGATTACTGGGGCTTTTATGTTCCTCATGATGCGTGCGGTTGGGGAAATGCTCTACCAAGACCCTGAGCAACATACCTTTATCAACTTTATCACGCGTCATTTGGGTAAGGGTTGGGGTTATTTCTCGGTTTGGTCCTACTGGCTATCCGTTGTCTTTATCGGTATGGCGGAAATCACTGCTATCTCTCACTATGTTCAGTTCTGGTTTCCTAGCTGGCCAAGTTGGATGATTGAGATTGGATTTTTGACCATTCTAGCCTTGGTCAATCTGATTGCGGTTAAGCTCTTTGGAGAAGTTGAATTTTGGTTTGCGATGGTCAAGATTGTGGCCATTTTAGCCATGATTGCCACAGGAGTCTTTATGGTCTTGACAGGCTTTAAGACACCCCATGGAGTAGCAAGTTTGGCCAATATTACTGATAATTTCTCCCTCTTCCCAAATGGTAGAGTTAACTTTGTCATGGCCTTCCAGATGGTCTTCTTTGCCTATCTCATGATTGAGTTTATCGGGGTAACAACTTCAGAAACAAAAAATCCACGTCAAGTTTTGCCAAAAGCTGTTAAGGAAATTCCTCTTCGAATCGTCTTTTTCTATGGTGGAGCTCTCTTGGCCATTATGTCCATTATCCCATGGCGTGAACTTGCTTCAGCTGATTCTCCCTTTGTTACGGTGTTTGAATTGGCCGGTATCAAGTGGGCGGCAGCTTTGATTAACTTCGTCGTTTTGACCTCAGCAGCATCTGCTCTCAACTCAACCCTTTATTCAACAGGACGTCATTTGTACCAGATTGCTCATGATTCACCAAATCGCTTCCTAAAGGCTATTAAAGCAGATACTCTTTCTCGTCATAACGTGCCACAAAATGCTATCATCGCTTCAACAATCTTGATTGCCCTAGCAGCCTTTATCAATATCCTGCCAGGTGTTTCGGATGCCTTTGCCTTGATTACGGCATCATCATCAGGTGTCTATATCGCCATTTATATCTTGATTATGGTGGCTCACCTTAAATACCGCAAGTCACCAGACTTTATGGCAGATGGCTACCTCATGCTCCACTATCGTTTCCTAAATCCTCTAACCATGCTCTTCTTTGCTTTTGTCTTTGTAACCCTCTTTTTACAAGAGTCTACATTTGTAGGAGCAATCGGTTCAGCTATCTGGATTATAGGTTTCGGGATTTACAGCCAGTGGAAATTTAGAAAATAGATTTGAAACTCATCAACTCAAGTTGGTGGGTTTTTGCTAGTTTGACAGTCTATTGAAATAAGACTATAATCAAGCTGTATCAGTTTTCGAGGAGGTTTAGATGTACTTTAGATTGGAAAATAAGGAATCCCAGAAAGCGCAAGAAATAGGGAATCTGATTCGTGTTTATAACCGGTCAAAAAGAGAAGAGGCTGAAAGTGAGCCACTTAATCTTTATGTCGAAGATGAAAAGGGCAATCTCCTGGCAGGTTTGATAGCAGAGACTTTTGGAAATTGGCTAGAAATCGAGTATTTATTTGTAAAAGAGGAACTGAGAGGGCAAGGAATCGGTTCAAAACTATTGCAACAAGCAGAAACTGAAGCTAAGAATCGAAACTGTCGTTTTGCCTTTGTCAATACCTACCAGTTCCAGGCACCGGACTTTTATCAGAAACATGGCTACAAGGAAGTTTTTGCTTTGCAAGACTATCCCTACACAGGAAAAAGATTTTATTACCAAAAGGATTTGTAAGGAGAATATGAAGGTATGATACAAAGAGAGACTTACACATAAGTATGGAGGCAGACTGATGAATATAATACTGGATATGGGTAATGTTTAAGGGGATTCTCGATAAGTACCAGTTAGAACCTAGAAATTGTGTCTTTCTAGACGATATGGAGGACAATACAATCGCAGCTGAGACATTAGATTTAAAGGCCTACGATGTCGTAGAAATTTTGAAAAAATTGAATAAGCAGAAAACTTTCTATCTTTTTTGTAGTAGAGAGTTTTTTGTTAATAAAATCTTACAAAATGCAATTTATATATTGCATTAAGTTATGGAGAATGGGCTCAGAAAAAATTTGAGCAAGACATGGATGAACTGGAGAGTGGAGAATAGCTTGTTACTCTTTTCTCAATCCAGATAAAATGTGATATAATAGTACTAATTTATTGGAATACATGAAAGTTCTTGAAAATTTTCATGTGTTTCTAGCTAAGGAAGTAGGAAAAGTATGTATCCAGATGATAGTTTGACATTGCACACGGACTTGTACCAGATTAACATGATGCAGGTTTACTTTGACCAAGGGATTCACAATAAAAAGGCGGTCTTTGAGGTTTATTTTCGCCAACAGCCTTTTAAGAATGGCTATGCGGTTTTTGCAGGTTTGGAAAGAATTGTGAACTATCTTGAAAACTTGCGTTTTTCAGATAGTGATATTGCCTATTTGGAGTCGCTTGGTTATCATGGTGCATTCTTGGACTACCTCCGCAATTTCAAGCTGGAGTTGACCGTTCGTTCTGCTCAAGAAGGGGACTTGGTTTTTGCTAATGAACCGATTGTACAGGTGGAAGGCCCTCTAGCCCAATGTCAATTGGTCGAAACGGCTCTTTTGAACATCGTCAACTACCAGACCTTGGTGGCGACCAAGGCAGCTCGTATTCGTTCGGTCATCGAAGATGAACCTTTGATGGAGTTTGGGACACGTCGGGCGCAAGAAATGGATGCGGCTATCTGGGGAACACGCGCAGCGGTGATTGGTGGTGCCAATGGAACCAGCAACGTGCGTGCTGGTAAACTCTTTGACATTCCTGTCTTGGGGACCCATGCCCATTCCTTGGTGCAGGTTTATGGCAATGACTATGAGGCTTTCAAGGCTTATGCTGCAACCCACAAAAATTGTGTCTTTCTTGTGGATACCTATGATACCCTTCGTATCGGAGTGCCAGCTGCTATTCAGGTGGCGCGTGAGCTGGATGATCAGATTAACTTTATGGGTGTGCGGATTGACTCTGGGGATATTGCCTACATTTCTAAGAAAGTCCGTCAGCAATTGGACGAGGCTGGATTTACAGAGGCTAAGATTTATGCTTCTAATGATTTGGACGAAAATACTATCCTCAACCTCAAGATGCAAAAGGCTAAGATTGATGTCTGGGGTGTGGGAACCAAGCTGATTACAGCTTATGACCAGCCAGCTCTTGGTGCAGTTTACAAGATCGTTGCAATCGAAGATGAAAACGGGAACATGCGCAATACCATCAAGCTGTCTAATAATGCTGAAAAAGTGTCTACGCCAGGTAAGAAGCAGGTGTGGCGGATTACCAGTCGTGAAAAAGGCAAGTCAGAAGGCGATTATATCACTTATGATGGTGTGGATGTGAGTGACATGACAGAAATCAAGATGTTCCATCCGACCTATACCTACATCAAGAAGACTGTTCGTAATTTTGATGCCGTTCCTCTCTTGGTGGATATCTTCAAAGACGGAAAATTGATTTACAACTTGCCTAGCTTGACTGAGATTCAGGATTATGCTCGTAAGGAATTTGACAAGCTTTGGGATGAGTACAAGCGTGTGCTCAATCCGCAGCATTATCCAGTGGATTTGGCGCGTGATGTATGGCAGGATAAGATGGACTTGATAGACAAAATGCGCAAGAAAGCCCTCGGTGAAGGAGAAGAAGAATGAGTTTGCAAGAAACGATTATCCAAGAACTGGGCGTGAAACCAGTGATTGATCCTCAGGAAGAAATTCGTCGTTCTATTGATTTCTTAAAAAGATACCTGAAAAAACATTCCTTCCTTAAAACCTTTGTACTAGGCATTTCTGGGGGACAAGACTCGACTTTAGCAGGTCGTTTGGCTCAACTAGCTATGGAAGAACTGCGAGAAGAGACGGGTGATGACAGCTACAAATTTATCGCTGTCCGCCTGCCTTATGGAGTACAAGCTGATGAAGCAGATGCTCAAAAAGCCCTAGCCTTTATCCAGCCTGATGTCAGTTTAGTCGTTAATATCAAAGAGTCTGCAGACGCCATGACAGCTGCAGTTGAAGCGACAGGTAGTCCTGTTTCAGACTTTAATAAGGGAAATATCAAGGCTCGTAGCCGTATGATTGCCCAATATGCCCTGGCAGGTGCTCATAGCGGAGCGGTCATTGGGACAGACCATGCTGCGGAAAATATCACAGGCTTTTTTACCAAGTTTGGTGATGGTGGCGCGGACATTCTCCCTCTTTACCGCCTTAATAAGCGTCAAGGAAAACAACTCTTACAGGAACTTGGTGCAGACCCAGCCCTTTATGAAAAAATCCCAACAGCAGACCTTGAAGAAGATAAACCAGGCCTAGCTGACGAAGTAGCCCTCGGAGTCACTTATGAAGAGATTGACGACTACCTAGAAGGAAAAACAATTAACCCAGAAGCCCAAGAGACTATCGAAAACTGGTGGTACAAAGGCCAACACAAACGCCACCTACCCATCACCGTATTCGATGACTTTTGGGAGTAAAAAGGTCCGGGGGACCTTTTTACCCCGAGTTTAGAAATAAGAAAACGAGGAACCTCCAGTGGAGGTTTTTAGCCCCTCACCTTGAAATAAGAAAGTGAGAGAAGGTCCGGGGGACCTTTTTAGCTCGAGTCTAGAAATAAGAAAACGAGGAACCTCCAGTGGAAGGTTTTACCCCGAGCATAGAAATAAGTAAGCGAGGAAGGTCCGGTAACTCAGAGAGTTCGATTTCGTCGTCTCACCCCCGCAAGGCTGACTAGGTTTGAAAAAGTTTACTAGAGCGCATTTCAAACCAGACAGCGACCACGTCAAAGATTTTGATGAAAAACTTGTTTTTCTAGCTGTTACTGAGTTTAGCCTTTTTACCCCGAGCATAGAAACAAGTAAGCTAAGAAGGTCCAGTGGAGGTTTTTACCCTGAGCTTAGAAATTCAAAAGCAAAGTAAATTTAAATGGAAGTTGGGCGGAGAATCATCTATCAGAAAGTGAGGTAGCGTCATGAAAGCAATCGGTACGCAAATATTACAGACAGAACGTTTAATCTTGCGAAGATTTGTGGAAAGTGATGCAGAAGCCATGTTTCAGAATTGGGCTTCATCCACTGAGAATCTGACCTATGTTACTTGGAATCCTCATCCTGATGTCGAGGTGACTCGAAACTCGATTCGCAATTGGGTTGCCTCCTATGCCAATCCCAACTATTACAAATGGGCCATTTGTCTCAAAGAAAATCCAGAACAAGTGATTGGAGATATTAGCATCGTTGCAATAGATGAGAACGATTCTTCTTGTGAAATTGGCTATGTGTTAGGCAAGGTTTACTGGGGTCGTGGGATGATGACAGAGGCCTTGAAAGCTGTCTTGGACTTCTCCTTTACTCAAGTAGGCTTTCAAAAAGTCAAGGCACGTTATGCCAGTCTCAATCCAGCTTCAGGCCGTGTCATGGAAAAAGCGGGGATGTCCTATCTAAAGACTATTACCAATGGTGTGGAGAGAAAAGACTACGTTACGGACCTTATTTATTACCAGATAAGTAGGGAAGACTAGTGAATTTTCTTTTCTGTTTCTATCAAAGTCAGACCTTGTCTGGCTTTTTTTGTGCCAAATTTCTGAATAAACTGATTAAATTCCTATTTTTCCCTATCATTGTCCCTGTTTTTTCTGGAGTTTTGGAGTTATAATAGTCCTATCAAATCAAAGAATGGAGGAAGGCAATGGATAATGTAATCTTTTTTATTAGTGTTTTTCTTGCTGGGATTCTTTCCTTCTTTTCTCCTTGTATTTTACCCCTATTACCGGTCTATGCAGGGGTCTTGTTGGATGACAAAGATGATTTTCAGGCTTCTAGTGGCAAATTTTCAATCTCATTTGTCAGTTTATTGCGAACTCTGGCCTTTATAGCGGGGATTTCTTTTATCTTTATCTTATTGGGCTATGGAGCTGGTTTTTTAGGCAATTTGCTGTATGCTTCCTGGTTTCAGTATGTGACAGGTGCCGTTATCATTCTCTTGGGCTTACACCAGATGGAAGTCTTACATTTGCAGGGTCTCTACAAGGAAAGAAGGCTACAATTAAAGAGACAGGAGCAGAAGGGTAAGGGCTATAGTCAGGCATTTTTACTGGGGTTAACCTTTAGTTTTGCTTGGACGCCATGTGTGGGGCCAGTTCTGGGTTCTGTTTTAGCCTTAGCAGCTTCAGGTGGTTCAGGAGCTTGGCAGGGAGCTGGTCTCATGTTGATCTATACGCTGGGTTTGGCGCTACCATTTTTGGTTCTAGCTCTCGCCTCCAGCTATGTTTTGAAACATTTCCGAAAACTCCATCCTTACCTCGGAACCCTCAAAAAAGTGGGTGGTTTCCTCATTATCGTGATGGGAATCTTGGTACTTTTGGGGAATGCTTCTATTTTGACTACATTATTTGAATAGAGAGGAAGAAGAAATGAAAAAATGGCAAACATGTCTCCTTGGAGTAGGCTCAATCTGTTGCTTGGCAGCCTGTTCGGCTAAAAATATGTCAGACGAAGCTACTATGAAGGAGCAAACCAAAACAGAACAAGTCAGTGCGCAAACTGCCACTAAGGGTCAGGCGGTTGCTGATTTTGAATTAACAGGAGTAGATGGTAAGACTTATCGTTTATCAGACTTCAAAGGCAAGAAAGTCTATCTCAAATTCTGGGCTTCTTGGTGTTCCATCTGTCTAGCCAGCCTTCCAGATACGGATGAAATCGCTAAGGATGCTGGTGATGATTATATGGTCTTGACAGTGGTCTCTCCTGGACACAAAGGTGAACAAGCAGAAGCAGACTTTAAAAACTGGTACAAGGGCTTGGATTATAAAAATATTCCAGTTCTAATTGATCCATCAGGCAAACTTTTGGAAAGTTATGGTGTCCGTTCTTACCCAACTCAAGCCTTTATAGACAAGGAAGGAAAGCTGGTCAAAACGCAACCAGGTTTTATGGATAAGGATATGATTTTAAAGACATTGAAGGAAATGGGGTAGAGAAAGGTCATGAATGATAAAGTAAAATGGTTTGTCTTGGCAGGAATCTTTTTCCTAGTTATAAGCGGTTTCTATTTTTTATTGATGCGAAATGCAGGGCAGACAGATAGCTCGCAAATTGAGAAAGCAGCAGTTAGCCAAGGAGGAAAAACAGTGAAAAAAACAGAAGTTAGTAAAGACGCAGATTTGCACGAAATTTATCTGGCTGGTGGTTGTTTCTGGGGAGTTGAGGAGTACTTTTCTCGCGTTCCCGGTGTGACAGATGCCGTATCAGGCTATGCAAATGGTAGAGGGGAAACAACCAAGTACGAATTGATTAACCAAACAGGTCATGCGGAGACTGTTCATGTCACCTATGATGCTAATCAAATTTCCCTCAAGGAAATCCTGCTTCATTACTTCCGCATTATCAATCCAACCAGCAAAAATAAACAAGGAAATGATGTGGGAACCCAGTACCGTACTGGTGTTTATTACACAGATGACAAGGATTTAGAGGTGATTAACCAGGTCTTTGATGAGGTGGCTAAGAAATACGATCAACTTCTAGCGGTTGAAAAGGAGCCCTTGAAGAATTTTGTGGTGGCGGAGGATTACCACCAAGACTATCTCAAGAAAAATCCAAATGGCTACTGCCATATTAATGTTAATCAGGCGGCCTACCCCGTCATCGATGCCAGCAAATATCCTAAACCAAGCGATGAAGAGTTGAAAAAGACCTTGTCATCTGAGGAGTATGCAGTTACCCAGAAAAATCAAACAGAACGAGCTTTTTCAAACCGCTACTGGGATAAATTTGAACCCGGTATCTATGTGGATGTGGCTACTGGCGAACCCCTCTTTTCATCAAAGGACAAGTTTGAGTCTGGTTGTGGTTGGCCTAGTTTCACCCAACCAATCAGTCCAGATGTTGCTACCTACAAGGAAGATAAGTCTTACAATATGACACGCATGGAAGTAAGAAGTCGAGTTGGAGATTCTCACCTTGGCCATGTCTTTACGGATGGACCAGAGGACAAGGGGGGCTTGCGCTACTGTATCAATAGTCTCTCTATCCGCTTTATTCCCAAAGACCAAATGGCAGAAAAAGGCTACGCTTATTTACTAGATTATGTAGATTAAGAAGTCTTTCCTAAGCAGTTAGAGGAGAATTTTGCTATACTGATACTAGTAAGTGGCAAAGGAGAGAAGCATGACCTATTCAATTTTAATCGTAGAAGATGAATATCTGGTAAGACAAGGTTTGACCAAGCTGGTTAATGTAGCAGCCTATGATATGGAAATCATCGGTCAAGCTGAAAATGGAAGGCAGGCTTGGGAATTGATACAAAAGCAGGTGCCAGATATCATTTTAACCGATATCAACATGCCGCAGCTTAATGGCATCCAGTTGGCCAGTCTGGTCCGAGAAACCTATCCTCAGGTACATTTGGTCTTTTTAACAGGCTACGATGATTTTGATTATGCTCTTTCTGCTGTCAAACTCGGAGTGGACGACTATCTGCTCAAACCCTTTTCTCGTCAGGACATTGAGGAAATGTTGGGGAAAATCAAGCAAAAGTTGGACAAAGAAGAGAAAGAAGAGCAGTTACAAGATTTACTGACCGATCAGTTTGAAGGAAACATGGCCCAGAAAATCCACTCCCATCTGGCTGATAACCAGTTTAGTTTAAGGAGTTTAGCCAGTGAATTGGGCTTTAGTCCGACTTATCTGAGTTCTTTGATCAAGAAAGAGTTGGGCCTACCTTTTCAGGATTATTTGGTGCGAGAACGTGTCAAACAAGCCAAGCTTTTGCTTTTAACTACCGATCTGAAGATTTATGAGATCGCAGAGAAGGTTGGTTTTGAAGATATGAACTATTTTACCCAACGCTTTAAACAGATCGCAGGTGTGACACCTCGTCAGTTTAAGAAGGGAGAAGGCCGATGAAACGTTCCTCTCTCCTAGTCAAAATGGTTATTTCCATTTTTCTGGTCTTTCTCATTCTCCTAGCCGTGGTTGGGACTTTCTACTATCAATCTAGTTCATCAGCCATTGAGGCTACCATTGAAGGCAATAGCCAGACGACTATCAGCCAAACTAGCCACTTTATCCAGTCTTATATCA
Source organism: Streptococcus sp. 116-D4 (assembly GCF_009731465.1). Classification (NCBI taxonomy): domain Bacteria; kingdom Bacillati; phylum Bacillota; class Bacilli; order Lactobacillales; family Streptococcaceae; genus Streptococcus; species Streptococcus sp. 116-D4. The sequence continues at coordinate 1,396,535 of NZ_AP021887.1, read as the reverse complement.
AAAAATTAGAAACCACCTCGACCAGTTTGACCCGTCAGACGGATGTCCTAGCCTATGCTGAGAATCCCAGTCAAGACAAGGTCAAGGGAATCCGAAATCTATTTTTGACTATCTTGAAGGCAGACCAAGATTTGAAAGCTGTTGTACTGGTCACCAAATCTGGTCAGGTCATTTCTACAGATGACAGTGTGCAGATGAAAACTTCCTCTGATATGATGGCTGAGGATTGGTACCAAAAGGCTATTCATCAGGGAGCCATGCCCGTTTTGACTCCAGCTCGTAAATCAGATAGTCAGTGGGTTATTTCCGTCACCCAAGAACTTGTTGATGCAAAGGGTGCCAATCTGGGTGTGCTTCGTTTGGATATTTCCTATGAAACTCTGGAAGCTTTTCTCAACCAACTTCAGTTGGGTCAGCAGGGCTTTGCCTTTATCATCAATGAAAACCATGAATTTGTTTACCATCCTCAACACACAGTTTATAGTTCGTCTAGCGAAATGGAGGCCATGAAACCCTACATTGAGACAGGGCAGGGTTATACGCCAGACCACCAATCCTATGTCAGTCAAGAAAAGATTGCTGGAACTGATTGGACGGTGCTTGGTGTGTCTTCACTGGAGAAGTTAGACCAGGTTCGGAGTCAACTATTGTGGACCTTGCTTGGGGCTAGTACCTTATCTCTTCTTGCCTGTCTCTGCTTGGTGTGGCTTAGTCTTAAACGCTGGATTGCTCCTCTGAATGACTTGAGAGAAACCATGCTGGAGATTGCTTCTGGTAATCAGAATCTTCGTGCCAAGGAAGCGGGTGCCTATGAACTGAGAGAAGTGTCTCGTCAGTTCAATGCCATGTTGGATCAGATTGATCAGTTGATGTCAGATATTCGTAGACAGGAAGAAACGACCCGCCAGTACGAACTTCAAGCCCTATCGAGCCAGATTAACCCCCATTTCCTCTATAACACCTTGGACACTATCATCTGGATGGCTGAATTTCAGGATAGTCAGAGAGTGGTGCAAGTGACCAAGTCCTTGGCGACCTATTTCCGCCTGGCGCTCAATCAAGGCAAGGACTTGATTTGCCTGTCTGACGAAATCAATCATGTCCGCCAGTATCTCTTTATCCAAAAACAACGCTATGGAGATAAGCTGGAATATGAGATTGAGGAGAATCCTGCCTTTGATAAGCTAGTCTTGCCCAAGTTGGTCCTACAACCCTTAGTAGAGAATGCCCTGTACCATGGCATCAAGGAGAAGGAAGGTCAGGGACATATTAAAATTTCTGTCCAGAAACAAAATAAGGGACTAGTCATACGTATTGAGGATGATGGAGTTGGCTTCCAAGATGCTAGCGATAATAGTCAGAGTAACCTCAAACGTGGAGGAGTTGGTCTTCAAAACGTTGACCAACGGCTCAAACTTCATTTTGGAGAAGACTACCAGATGAAGATCGATTCTGCCCCCGCAAAAGGGACGACGGTTGAAATATACATAAATAGAATAGAAACTAGTTAACTCCCAGTTTATTCTGGGAGTTTTATGCGTAATTGGGCAAGCTTTCTAGATTGTCTATCTTGCTAAAACGTAGAAAAAACGATATGATAGATAATGACAAAAGAGGTATCAAGTATGAAGGAAAAAGACATTCAAAGAGACACAAGCCAGATTGTAAAAGATGTATTAGAAAAGGCCAATTTGAAGCAGGGATCTATCTTTGTTTTGGGCCTTTCTTCTAGTGAGGTGATAGGCGGTCAGATTGGCAAGGAATCCAGCCAAGAAATGGGGGAAATCATTGTGAAGACCATCCTAGATATCCTGGAGGAAAAAGGAATTCATCTAGCTGTCCAAGGTTGTGAACATATCAATCGGGCCCTCGTTGTTGAACGTCAGGTGGCAGAGCAGTTTGGTCTGGAAATGGTCAGTGTCCTTCCCACTCTCCATGCAGGAGGTTCAGGTCAGTTGGCAGCCTTCAAATTTATGCAAGATCCCGTTGAGGTAGAATTTATCAAGGCTCATGCTGGATTGGATATCGGAGATACTGCAATTGGTATGCATGTCAAGCATGTTCAGGTTCCAATTCGCCCTCTTTTGAGAGAGATTGGGCATGCCCATGTAACGGCGCTTGCTAGCCGTCCAAAATTAATCGGAGGTGCGCGTGCGCACTATCCACAAGATTCTATCAGAAAGTCGTGAGAATGAAAAAAACAAAACAACAACTAGAAAAAATCACCAAATATTCGATTCGCAAGCTAACTGTTGGGGTAGGTCCTGTAGCCATCGGGGCCTTCCTTTTTGGTGCTAGTACCCTTTCAGTAGATAAGGTTCAAGCCAATGAAGTCAGCGGTTCTCATAGTATTCATTACCGTTATTTGGCGGAGCAGGAATTGACCGAGTCTGAAAAAGCCCTGATTCACCATGAGGTTCCATCAGAATTTCAAGATGATGATATTCTTTATGTAGTTTATCGCAAAAAGGCAACTAACAGTCAACAACTTCCCTATACAGGAAGTAAGGAACTAGCCTTGGCAGGACTCGGCTTGGCAACGGCCTCGCTAGCAGTCTTTTTGGTGTCCAAAAAAGGTCGTAAAGAGGTTTTAGGTGTTCTCTTGATTGGTTCTTTAGGAGCTAGCACTTTTGTACCTTATGGGGCATTTGCGTTTGAAAATAAAGAATTACTTTCTTATAACCAAACTATTTCGGCCTCTACACATGAAGGATTGGCTGAAGGGATTATCCACATTGATGGCTATGAATACATTGGTTACTTCAAGGAAGCAGAACTCCATCCATCAAGACCAGTTTCAACTGAACAGCCTCAGTTGCCAGTAGAAAAGCAAAGTTCAAAAGAAATTGAGAAAACAGAAGTCGTTCAAGAAACATCTGCTGTTGCTCCGGAACCTGCTGTCGAAAAACCTCTAGTCCAAACTCCAGTTGCCCCTGCTATTGAAGAAAAACCAGTTTCTGAGAAACCTCAGACTAGACAGGAAGAGAGCTTGGTGGAGATTCCGTTTGAAACAGTCACAAAGCCAGATGCGAATCTAGCAGAAGGAGAGACTCGTATCGTCTCAGCTGGAGTAAAGGGTCAGCGTCGTCTTATAACTAAAGTATCGATGGTTAACGGTCAAGAAGTTAGAGAAGTTATCGAAGACCAAGTGGTTCAAAATCCTGTGTCGCAAGTCATTGTAGTGGGAACGAAGAAAGTTGAGCAACCTGCTCCAGCTCCAGTACCACAAGCTGAACCAACGCATCAAGTAGCAAAAGGTACACAAGAGGAAGGTAAGACAGGCCAAGCTTTAACACAACCAGAATTACCAGAGGCTCCAGTAGAAGCAAAAGGCACCCAAGAGGAAGGTAAAGAAGGTCAAGCACTAACACAGCCAGAATTACCAGAGGCTTCAGTTGAAGCGAAAGGGACTCAAGAGAAAGGCAAAGAAGGCCAGGCTTTAACACAGCCAGAATTACCAGAGGCTCCAGTAGAAGCAAAAGGTACCCAAGAGGAGGGTAAAGTAGGTCAAGCCTTAACACAGCCAGAATTACCAGAAGCTCCAATCGAAGCGAAAGGTACACAAGAGGAAGGCAAAGAAGGCCAGGCCCTTGTACAAGATCAGTTACCTGAGTACAAAGTAACTGAGGGAACCCTTGTTGAAACATCGACTACAGACCTAGACTACAAAACTGAAACGACTGAGGATCCAACCAAGTATACGGACGAAGAAACTGTTGTAAGAAATGGTGAAAAAGGTAGTCAAGTTACTAAAACAACTTATAAAACAGTAGAAGGTGTTAAAACTGACCAAGTTCTTTCAACTAGCACAGAAGTTACCAAGGAACCTGTAAACCAACAGGTAAGTCGTGGGACAAAACCAATTGAGGGAACTCTTGTAGAAGAAAGTCTTGAAAAGATTCCATTTAAGGAAATTGTTAAAGAAGATGACCAACTGAAAAAAGGTCTAGAAGTTGTAGCTCAAGAAGGTAAAGAAGGTCAGAAAAAAATCACCAAGACTTTTAATACCATTAAGGGAGTTAAAACAGAAGACGCTCCAAAAGTTACAGAGGAAATCCTTGAGGCACCGCAAGACAAAATTTTGAAACGTGGTACCAAGAGTTTTGAAAAACCAGTATTGACCATCACAGCAGTTGAATCTAAGGATTTGAAGCGTACTTCAGATGTTAAGTATAGTCTAGAAAATCCAAGTAAGGCGGCCATTAAATCTATTACTCTAACTCTGAAAAAAGGTGATGAGATTGTCAAAACCTTGAATGTTTCACCAGACGACTTGACAACTACCCTGACAGATTTACAGTACTACAAGGATTATAAACTTGAAACGAAGATGGTTTATAACCGTGGTGAGGGTGATGAGGAAGAAGTTCTGAAGGAAGAACCGCTAAGAATTGATCTCAAAAAAGTTGAAATAAAAAACATCAAGGAAACAAGTTTGATGAGTGTGGACGCTGATGGTAACGAAACAGACACTAGTCTACTGACAGAAAAACCAGCTGATCCTGCTCCGCTTTATTTACGAGTGACCACTCATGACAATAAAATAACAAGACTGGCTGTTGATAAGATTGAAGAAGTAGAAAAAGACGGAAAAACTTTATACAAAGTTACTGCCAAAGCACCTGATTTGATTCAACGAAATGCTGATAACACACTTAGCGAAGAGTATGTTCATTATTTTGAAAAACAAAAATTAAAAGAAGGTAATGTTTACTACAACTTCAACGAACTTGTAAAAGATATGAAAGCTAACCCTAGTGGTGAGTTTAAACTTGGCGCAGATCTAAATGCAGCTAATGTACCAACTCCAAATAAAGAGTATGTTCCAGGTACATTTAAGGGTAAGTTATCGAGTGTTGACGGACAACGTTATTCAATCCACAATATGTCTCGTCAACTATTTGGTGGTATTGAAGGTGGTTCTGTAAAAGATGTTAATTTAGCTAATGTTGCTATCAACATGCCTTGGATTGACAATATTTCTGCACTTGCTAGAACTGTTAAAAATGCTACGGTTGAAAACATTAAAGTAACTGGTAGTATTCTCGGTAGAGATGGAATTGCTGGTATTATTAATAAAGGAGATACGGGAGCTCAATTAACAAATGTTGCATTTATCGGTAATCTTACGGGTGTTGGTAACAGAGGTTGGGATTTCGGTGGTATTGCCGGAGAGCTTTGGAAAGGTAATATCGATAAAGCTTATGTAGATGCTAATATGGTAGCTAATAAAGCTCGTATCGGTGGTCTTGTTGCTAGAACGGACAACAGTGGTGACCCTAATGGAATCGGTAAATACGGGGCTGTCCGTAATGCTGTTACAAAAGGAACTATTAAAGTAAAAGATCCTGTTGAAACAGGTGGATTCATCAGTAAAAACTGGGCATGGGGTAAAGTTGCTGACTCTGTGTCTATGATGAAAGTTGAAAATGGTGAAGTATTCTATGGATCTAAAGATATTGCTGAAGATGGTGGTTACTTCTCAAACAATGCCTTAGAACGTAACTTTATAGTGAAAGATGTAAGTACAGGTAAGCGTTCATTCAGATTCTCTACTTCTGATAGAATTAAAGAGGTTTCTCAAGAAGAAGCAGACAAGAAAATTGCAACATTAGGAATTACAGCCACTGATTATGTTATCAATCCTCTTGTTTCAGATACACTAAATAATGTAAAACCAAAATCTGACACTTACAAAGATACTCAGGATTACGACGCATCTCGTGAACTTGCTTACCGTAATGTTGAAAAACTTCAACCGTTCTACAACAAAGAATGGATTGTAAATCAAGGAAATAAATTAGCCACTGATAGTCCATTAATGACTAAAGAAGTATTGTCTGTAACTGCAATGAAAGGCAATGACTTTGTCACAAACCTTACAGATGCTGACCATATTATGGTTCATTACGCAGATAAGACAAAAGATATCTTTACAATTTCACCAAAGGATTCTCGAGTGAAGCAAGTAAAAGAGTACAGCGTGGCTGAATTGGGTGAAGTTGTTTACACACCAAATATGGTGGTTAAAGATCGTGCAGATTTAATCAGCGCTATCGAAAGCAAGTTAAGTCCAGTTGAATTGCAATCTGACCCGATTTACCAACACTTGGGTAGAACTGGTGGCAATAAAGTCAATGCAATTAAGGATTTGTACTTAGAAGAAAGCTTCAAGTATGTTAAAGATAATCTTACTCAATTCGTTACGAAGTTAGTAGAAAATGAAGATCACCAGCTTAACACAGATGAAGCTGCAAAACGTGCCTTGATTAAGAAAATCGATGACAACAAGGCTGCAGTTCTTCTTGGATTATCTTACCTCAATCGTTACTATGGTGTTAAATTCGATGACTTTAATATTAAAGAATTAATGCTATTCAAACCGGACTTCTATGGTAAGAATGTTGGTGTGTTAGACTTCTTAATTAAGGTTGGTTCGAAAGAAAGTAACATTAAAGGTGATCGAACTTTAGAAGCTTATCGCGAAACGATCGGTGGCGTTATCGGTATCAGTGAGTTAAATAGTTTCTTAGACTATAATATGCGTCTATTCACAAGTGACACAGATTTAAACGATTGGTTCATAAAAGCTACTAAAGATAATGTCTATATCGTTGAACCGAAGACAACAACTCCTGAATTTGCTGATAAGAAACACAGAGCCTACGAGGGATTAAACAACGACATGCATGGTAAGATGATTCTGCCACTTCTGAATTTAAAAGATGCACATATGTTCTTAATCTCAACATATAATACGATGGCTTACAGTTCATTTGAAAAATACGGTAAGAATACAGCAGAAGAACGCGAAGCATTCAATGCTGAAATCAATAAAGTCGCTAAAGGTCAACAAAATTACCTAGACTTCTGGTCTCGTTTATCATTAGATAAAGTTCGTAATCAACTGCTTAAGAGCAACAACATGGTACCAACTCCTGTGTTAGATAACCAAAACTATAAGGGAATCAGCACAGATAAATACGGACATACGAATAGTGGTAAGGATGTGGCGCCTATCCGTGAATTATACGGACCAACAGGTCGTTATCATGCAACTGACTGGCGTATGGGAGCTGTAGCTCGTATTTACGGTAATCCTTATAAGGATGATTCAGTCTTCTTCATGGTTACTGATATGATTAGTGACTTCGGTATCTCAGCCTTCACTCACGAAACAACTCACGTAAATGACCGTATGGTTTACTTAGGTGGCTCAAGACACCGTGAAGGAACAGATCTTGAAGCATTTGCACAAGGAATGTTGCAAACTCCATCAGTGTCAAATCCAAACGGTGAATATAAAGCCCTAGGTCTCAATATGGCTTATGAACGTCCAAATGATGGAAATCAATGGTATAACACAAATCCAAATGATCTGAAATCACGTGACGAAATTGATCGTTACATGAAGGGCTACAATGACACCCTCATGCTTCTGGATTACCTGGAAGGAGAGGCTGTTCTCGATAAGGCAAATCAAGATTTGAACAATGCTTGGTTCAAGAAGGTTGATAAGCAATACCGAGGAAATAACACCAAGAACCAATTCGATAAGGTTAGACCTTTAAGTGATGAGGAAAAAGCTATTCCTTTACGTACAGTAGATGACTTAGTAACCAATAACTTTATGACTAACCGTGGTCCAGGTAACAGAGTTTATAATCCTACTGACTTTGATTCTGCTTATGTGAACGTTCCAATGATGTCTGGTATCTATGGTGGTAACACAAGTGAAGGAGCGCCAGGAGCAATGTCATTTAAACATAACACCTTCCGTATGTGGGGTTATTATGGATATGAAAAAGGCTTCCTAAATTATGCTTCTAACATGCTGAAAAATGAGTCTAAACAAGCAGGTCATGCTAGTCTAGGAGATGACTTTATCATTAAGAAAGTTTCTGATGGTAAATTTAATACTCTAGAAGATTGGAAGAAAGCATACTTCAAAGAAGTTGTTGATCAAGCGAAAGCAGGATTTACCCCAGTTACAATTGACGGTACTACATATAGTAGTTACGATGACTTGAAGAATGCATTCTCTGCTGCCGTTGATAAAGATAAAGCTACTCTTAAAAATGGATCAGTTAAATTTGATAACACTGTATCACTTAAAGAGAAATTATTCAAAAAACTTCTTCAACAAACAAACAGCTTTAAATCTTCAATCTTTAAATAATTGAAATCTCTCATCTGCTTTGCGGATGAGGGTTTTCTTATTTTATGCTATACTTAAGGTATGCATAGAAAAACAGTGATTGATTTTAGATCTTTGGGGGAGAGATACACCTTTACCCAGCCGATTAAAGAGTTAAAAACGAGAGATTTAGCAGAAGTGGCAAACTTGCTGGCACAAGTGGAAAGCTACCAAGAGCAAGGCTACTACGTGGTGGGCTATGTCAGCTATGAGGCTGCACCTGCTTTTGAGGAGAAATTAGCAGTTCACAAGGCACCTTTATTGCAAGAGTATTTGCTTTACTTTACTGTTCACGATAGGGTGGAGACCTCCCCTATTCCTCTGACTTATGATGGGGTTGATTTGCCTTCAAATTGGCAGGAAGTAACGTCTGAAAAGGACTATGAAAAGGCGATTGCTCAGATTCACCATCATTTACGCCAGGGGGACACCTATCAGGTCAACTACACCGTCCAACTCCAGCAAGACTTAAGTGCTAATCCTTTTGCCATCTACAATCGCATGGTGGTAGAGCAGGAGGCAGGCTACAATGCCTATGTTGAACATGACGAGATGGCAGTGATTTCCATGAGCCCAGAGCTCTTTTTTGAGCAAAATGGCCGCGAGTTGACAACGCGACCAATGAAGGGAACGACTCAGCGTGGCGTGACTGACCAAGAAGATCTTGCCCAAGCTAGCTGGTTAGAGCAGGATCCTAAAAATCGGTCTGAAAATATGATGATTGTGGACCTCTTGCGCAATGATATGAACCGTATTTCCGAAGTGGGCAGCGAGCACGTGGAGCGTCTGTGTCAGGTAGAGCAGTATTCGACTGTCTGGCAGATGACTTCGACCATCAAGAGTCAGTTGCGAGAGGATGTGAACTTGGTTACCATTTTTCGCTCTCTCTTTCCTTGTGGATCCATAACGGGAGCTCCGAAAATTGCAACTATGGAAATCATCAAGGACTTGGAGCCACAACCACGTGGAGTCTACTGTGGAACGATTGGTCTCTTGCTTCCATATGGGCGACGGATTTTTAATGTGGCCATTCGGACCATTCAACTCTACAAGGGTCAAGCTATCTATGGAGTTGGCGGAGGGATTACATGGGATAGCACATGGGAATCTGAATACCGCGAGATCCATCAAAAGGCAGCTGTTCTCTATCGTAAACAAGCTCGTTTTCAGCTGATTACTACTGGAAAAATCAGCCAGAAGTGCTTGCTGTTTGAGAATCAACATATAGAAAGACTGAGAAAAGCCAGTCGGTATTTTGCCTTTCCATTTGATTTAGAAGACTTGAAACAAAAGATAGAGGAGGAGTGTCAGGCTTGTGATGCTAATCAAGATTACCGCTTGCGTATTTCTCTTAGCAAATCTGGAAAGATAGAACTCAGTCGCCAAGTATTGGAACCTCTCAGTCTAAGTTTTTGTCAGGCCAAACTTTGTCTTCAGGAAGCGAATTTGCAACAAGCCTTTACCTACTTCAAAACGACTCACCGACCGCATTTGAGCCTAGGGGAACAAGAGAAAATTTACCACAATAAGTCAGGAGAACTACTTGAAACATCTATCGGAAATTTGGTTCTGAAAATTTCTGGGAAACTCTACACACCGCCTATCCGACTTGGAATTTTGCCAGGAATTTACCGTCAGTATTTGCTGGAAACAGGCCAGGTAGAAGAGCAAGTCTTGACCTTGGCAGATTTAGCCCAAGCAGAAGTTATTTACGGCTGTAATGCAGTGAGAGGTTTATATGAGCTAATCATACAGGAGAACTAGATGAAACTGATATTTTTGCACGGGCTAGGGCAGTCAGCAGAGTCTTGGAAAGAAGTTCGAAATCGACTGACAGATTATCCTTCGGAGGCTATTGAGTTATTTCCTTTTGGAGTTAGCAACTATCAACAAGCAAGAGAGCGAGTTTATCATCATCTAGCTCAAGAGACAGAACCTTTTATTTTGGTTGGATTGTCCTTAGGTGCTGCCCTGGCATTAGAACTATCTAGTTACGATTTACCAAATCTTCAAGCCTTGGTTTTGTCAGGTTGCCCACTGAAACTAGCGGGTAACATTCCTTTTTGCATTCAATTGCTGATATTTAAATTACTTCCCAAAAGAGTATTTGAAAAACAGGGAGCAGACAAAGCTCTTATGGTCGGAGTTTCTGAGGAATTGAAGACACTTGATTTAACGGATATATCAAGAACTTGTCCTTATCCAACCTTACTAATTTGTGGCAGCAAAGATAAACCGAATCTTAGTTCTATGAGAAGTCTTCATAAACTAATATCAGAATCTCAATTTCAGATTATACCAGATGGTCCTCATGTCTTGAATGAGGCTAAACCAAAAGAGTTTGCTAAACAGATTAAATCTTTCCTTGAATTGCTGAAATAAGTTTGATAAAATAATAGTGAAATCGATAACATCCTTATAGGAGAAAGAAATGAACAAACGTCTATTTTTAAAAATGGGTCTGGCTACCTTGCCAGTCTTAGCCTTGTTTTCACAACCAGTGTTAGCAGAAGAAAACATTCATTTTTCTAGTTGTAAAGAAGCCTGGGCGAATGGATACGCAGATATTCACGAGGGAGAACCTGGTTATTCTGCCAAGTTAGACCGCGATCATGATGGTGTGGCTTGCGAATTGAAAAATGCTCCTGAGGGTGCTTTCAAAGCAAAACAATCAACTGTGGCTCAAACTAATACAAGTTCAGCAACAACAAGTGGTTGGGTTCAGCAGGACGGTGCTTGGTACTACTTTGATGGAAATGGAAATCCAGTGAAAAATGCTTGGCAGGGAAGTTATTACCTGAAAGCTGACGGTAAAATGGCACAGAGTGAATGGATTTATGACTCTTCTTATCAAGCTTGGTATTACTTGAGATCAGATGGTTCTTATGCAAAAAATGCATGGCAAGGAGCTTACTATCTTAAATCAAACGGTAAAATGGCACAAGGTGAGTGGGTTTATGACTCTTCTTACCAAGCCTGGTATTACTTGAAATCAGATGGTTCGTACGCTCGCAATGCATGGCAAGGAAACTATTACCTGAAATCAGATGGTAAAATGGCTAAAAATGAACGAGTTGATGGAGGCCGTTACTATGTAGATGCTTCCGGTCTATGGAAACCATAAGTAAGGATAAAATCTAGAAAGTTAATGCAAACCTTTGCACTGATTGGCGGATTTTGTTATACTAGTACTGTAAGCATTTTCAATTAAGAATAAGGAGAAGACGATGAGTCAAAAGATTATTGGGATTGACCTTGGTGGAACTTCTATCAAGTTCGCTATTTTAACGCAAGAAGGAGAAATCCAAGAAAAATGGTCTATTAAGACAAACATTTTGGATGAAGGAAGCCATATCGTAGACGAAATGATTGAAACGATTCAACACCGATTGGGCTTGCTTGGATTGTCTGCTGAAGATTTCCGTGGAATTGGTATGGGATCACCTGGTGTGGTTGACCGTGAAAAAGGGACTGTTATTGGTGCCTATAACTTGAACTGGAAAACTCTTCAACCAATCAAAGAAAAAATGGAAAAAGCTTTGGGGATTCCATTCTTTATAGACAATGATGCCAACGTGGCAGCTCTTGGTGAGCGTTGGATGGGTGCTGGTGACAACCAACCAGATGTTGTCTTTATGACACTTGGTACAGGTGTTGGTGGCGGTATCGTAGCAGAAGGTAAATTGCTTCACGGTGTTGCAGGTGCTGCTGGTGAACTTGGACACATCACAGTTGACTTTGATCAACCAATCGCATGTACTTGTGGTAAAAAAGGCTGTCTTGAGACAGTAGCTTCAGCGACAGGTATCGTTAATTTGACTCGTCGTTACGCAGATGAATACGAAGGCGACGCAGAGTTGAAACGCTTGATTGATGACGGAGCAGAAGTAACAGCTAAAACTGTCTTTGATTTGGCAAAAGAAGGAGACGACCTTGCTTTGATTGTTTACCGTAACTTCTCACGTTACTTGGGAATCGCTTGTGCCAACATCGGCTCAATCCTAAACCCATCAACAATCGTTATTGGTGGTGGTGTATCAGCTGCAGGAGAATTCCTTCTACAAGGTGTTCAAAAAGTCTACGATGAAAATACCTTCCCACAAGTACGCACATCCACAAAATTGGCTCTTGCAACACTAGGAAATGACGCTGGAGTTATCGGAGCAGCATCACTTGTATTGCAGTAAAATAAAAAAGGAGAAAATTGCTTTCTGTAAGCGAGTGATTTTCTTCCTTTCTTTTTTTATGCTATACTAGTTAGAACAATAAATGAGGTGAGAGAGAATGACAAAAGCAGATACGATTTTTAAAGAAAATATTGAACGAATCTTGAATGAAGGTGTTTTTTCTGAGCAGGCGCGTCCCAAGTACAAGGATGGAACGGTAGCTAACTCCAAGTACATCACAGGGGCCTTTGCAGAGTATGATTTGTCTAAGGGTGAATTTCCCATCACAACTTTGCGTCCTATCGCTATTAAATCAGCTATTAAAGAAGTGCTTTGGATTTACCAAGATCAATCAAATAGCCTGGAAGTTCTAAATGATAAATACAATGTTCATTATTGGAATGACTGGGAAGTGGGAGATACAGGGACAATCGGTGAGCGTTATGGGGCTGTTGTAAAGAAACACGACATCATTAACAAGATTCTCAAACAGTTGGAAGCCAACCCTTGGAATCGCCGCAATATCATATCGCTCTGGGATTATCAAGCTTTCGAAGAAACAGAAGGGCTGCTCCCATGCGCCTTTCAGACCATGTTTGATGTTCGCCGTGTTGATGGAGAAATCTATCTGGATGCGACCTTGACTCAGCGTTCGAATGACATGTTAGTAGCCCACCACATCAACGCTATGCAGTACGTAGCTCTTCAAATGATGATTGCCAAGCATTTTGGCTGGAAAGTTGGAAAGTTCTTCTACTTTATCAATAACCTTCATATCTATGACAATCAATTTGAACAAGCTCAGGAATTGCTTCGTCGTGAGCCGTCAAACTGCCAACCACGTTTGGTCTTGAATGTACCGGATAAGACTAATTTCTTTGATATTAAAGCAGAGGATTTTGAGCTGGTTGATTATGATCCTGTGAAACCACAATTGAAGTTTGACCTAGCTATTTAATATTCTTCGAAAATCTCTTCAAACCAGGCTAGATTCCTAGTTTGCTCTTTGATTTTCATTGAGTATAAAAGAATAGAAAAAAGAAGTTGAGACAATGAATCCCAACTTCTTTTATTTCTTAACGTGATACGCGGCGACGAGCTGCTTTCTTACGGTTTTCTTCGATGAAAGCTGTTTTTTGCTCTTCTGGTTCAATCACTTTCTTTTTGAAAGTGTATACTGCACCTGCAACGGCAGCAACAGTTCCTGCGACACCTGTTACAAGACCTTTACCGAATCCTTTAGCCATGAATCTTCCTCCTTTATATTTTCAATCAGCCAGCCTCTTCAAGAGGTCACATTTTTCTGACTGACCTTTTTGTGTTATAATAATAGTAACGAAAAAATGGAAATTTTTCAAGGAAAAAAGATGAAAATAAAAATAATTGTGATTGTTGGACCGACTGCAGTTGGAAAAACAGCCCTAGCCATTGAAGTTGCAAAACGTTTTAATGGTGAAGTGGTTAGTGGCGATAGCCAACAAGTCTATCGAGGGCTAGATATAGGAACGGCCAAGGCTAGTCCAGAAGAGCAGGCAACTGTTCCTCATCATTTAATCGATGTTAGAGAGGTAACCGAGTCTTACTCGGCTTTTGATTTTGTTTCAGAATCCAAGCTGGCTATTGAGGATATTCACAGTCGTGGCAAGCTAGCTATTATCGCTGGTGGGACTGGACTTTATATCCAGAGCTTACTAGAAGGTTATCACCTGGGTGGGGAGACTCCCCATGAAGAGATTTTGGCCTATCGAGCTAGCTTGGAACCTTACACAGATGAGGAACTAGCTCATCTGGTGGAGCAAGCAGGCCTTGAAATTCCCCAGTTTAATCGTCGTCGTGCCATGCGTGCCTTGGAAATTGCCCATTTTGGTCAAGACTTAGAAAATCAAGAAAGTTTATATGAACCACTGATTATTTGTTTGGATGATGAACGTAGTCAACTCTATGAACGTATCAATCACCGAGTGGACCTGATGTTTGAAGCTGGACTTTTAGACGAAGCCAAGTGGCTCTTTGACCATTATCCAGATGTTCAGGCTGCTAAAGGGATTGGTTACAAGGAACTCTTTCCTTATTTTCGTGGAGAGCAGTCTTTGGAAGAAGCTAGTGACAGCCTCAAACAGGCGACTCGCCGATTTGCCAAGCGTCAGTTGACCTGGTTCCGTAATCGCATGCAGGTGACCTTTTATCAGATTGGAGAAGCTGGTGTGCAGGACCGCATTTTAAGCCAGATAGAGGAGTTTTTAAATGATTGAAACGGAGAAAAAAGAAGAGCGAGTCCTGCTGATTGGTGTGGAATTGCAGGGCATGGACAATTTTGACCTCTCCATGGAAGAGCTGGCTAGTCTGGCTAAGACGGCTGGTGCAGTTGTAGTCGATAGTTACAGACAAAAACGTGAAAAATATGATTCCAAGACCTTCGTCGGCTCAGGTAAGTTGGAAGAAATAGCTCAAATGGTGGACGCAGAAGAAATCACGACAGTCATCGTCAACAACCGTCTGACGCCAAGGCAAAATGTTAATTTAGAGGAAGTTCTCGGTGTTAAGGTCATTGACCGGATGCAGTTGATTTTGGATATCTTTGCCATGCGAGCTCGAAGCCATGAAGGGAAGCTTCAAGTCCACCTAGCCCAGCTAAAATACCTCTTGCCTCGTTTGGTTGGTCAAGGGATTATGCTCAGCCGTCAGGCAGGGGGAATTGGTTCCCGTGGTCCAGGTGAAAGTCAGCTGGAGCTAAACCGTCGGAGTGTTCGCAACCAGATTACAGATATCGAGCGCCAGCTCAAGGTGGTTGAGAAAAATCGGGCGACAGTCAGAGAAAAACGTCTGGAGTCCAGCACCTTTAAGATTGGTTTGATTGGTTATACTAATGCTGGTAAATCAACTATCATGAACACCTTGACTAGCAAGACCCAGTATGAAGCAGATGAGCTTTTTGCAACTCTGGATGCGACAACTAAGAGCATCCATCTTGGTGGCAATCTACAGGTAACCTTGACAGATACCGTTGGATTTATTCAAGACCTACCAACCGAATTGGTGTCCAGTTTTAAGTCAACCTTGGAAGAAAGCAAGCATGTTGATCTTCTGGTTCATGTTATCGATGCTAGCAATCCTTATCACGAGGAGCATGAAAAAACAGTTCTTTCCATCATGAAAGACTTGGACATGGAGGATATTCCTCGCTTGACCCTTTATAATAAAGCGGATTTGGTGGAGGATTTCACACCTACTCAAACGCCTTATGCCCTCATTTCTGCTAAATCTAAGGATAGTCGAGAACAGTTGCAGACTTTATTGCTAGAGAAAATCAAGGATATTTTTGAAGCCTTTACCCTACACGTGCCTTTTTCTAAGTCTTACAAGATTCATGATTTGGAGAGTGTTGCTATCCTAGAAGAACGTGACTACCAAGATGACGGCGAAGTCATCATAGGCTTCATTTCTGAGAAAAATAAATGGAGATTAGAGGAATTTTATGACCGATATTAAAACGTTGGCTCTAAAATATGGGGGCTATACAAGTCTGGACAAGGTCTATCTGGATCAGCTTTTAGCTGGTAGGTCTGAAGAGGAACAGCTAGCCCTTATCACTCCTCCGCCTAGCGTAGTGAATGCCTACTTTGCAGAACTCTACCAGAAAAAGAGTCCCGAGGCTGCGACCGATTATTTTGCGGAAGTCAGTAAAGAATTAAACCTCTACAATGCTGAGCCAAATTTCATGGAAGAAAGCAAGCCCTTTATTCGTCTTAATCTGTCTGGTAAATCCTTTGGTTTTTGCTACGAGAAAGAAGGTCTTGGTCGGATTTTCTCTGAACACGAGGAAGCCATTACAGATGAATTACTCTTTGAGATTGCGCAAATTTTTCATCATCAGCTGGTTTTTGAGGAGTCTGGGAAAATTTACATGAAAGTAATCGGAGAAGAGGAAGTTGTTAATGTTGAAAGTCTCACAGCTTTGACAGATTTGGAAAGCTTGGCAGATGGTCGTATGCGTCTCAAAGGTTATAGCCAAGAGGATTTACTACAAGAAGCTAGAGCGTTCTCTGGCAAATTTTATTACCGCTCGGAAAATAGAACTGCTATGTTATATATTGATTAATTAGAAAGTATCGAATGGATATTCAATTTTTAGGAACGGGGGCAGGTCAGCCCTCTAAAGCCCGCAACGTTTC